>NZ_CP072548.1:999756-1333008 GCF_017798005.1 Aggregatibacter sp. 2125159857 | reverse complement strand
GTTGGATAAAGAAGGTCGTCTGAAAACTGCCGTGCCGAATCTGACCACCGATAAAAAGCCGCAGCCGAAACTGATGAGCGTGCCGCGCCCTGAAAAACGCACGTCGGGCATCAAGCCGAATTTTTTGTGGGATAAAACCGCCTACACGCTTGGCGTGGAAGCCAATAAAAACAAAGTCGAAGCAAAAGAAAAACCGTTTACGCCGTCTGAAAAAACTTTTGACGCCTTCAAGCAATACCATCACGATTTACTGAAAAACAGCGAAGACGAAGGTTTACAAGCCTTATGCCGTTTTCTGCAAAACTGGCAGCCTGCACATTTTGCTGCCGAAAATCTGCCTGCCGAAATGCTCGATGCCAACATCGCATTTTCTCTTGAAAAACCAACCGCACTTATCCATAAACGCGAAGCCGCGCAAAGCTTGTGGGCAGGTCGTCTGAAAAGCGACGAAACACTCGAAGGCTTGTGCTTGATTAGTGGCGATACAGCCCCGATTGCGCGGCTGCATCCTGCGATTAAAGGCGTGTTTGGCGGGCAAAGTTCCGGCGGTTCGATTATTTCGTTCAACAAAGAAGCCTTTGCCTCGTTTGGCAAGGAGCAAGGCGCAAATGCGCCCGTATCCGAACAATCCGCGTTTGCCTACACCACCGCGCTGAACTATCTGTTGCGCCGCGAAAATAATCACTGCCTGACCATCGGCGACGCCAGCACGGTCTTTTGGGCGGAAGCGGATGATAACGCAACTGCGCAGGCTGCCGAAGGCTTCTTCGCGCATGTATTCACGCCGCCGGATGACGAACAAGAAAGCGCCAAAGTTTTCAACGTATTGGAACAGATCGGCAAAGGTCGTCCGCTGCAAGAAATTGCGCCCGAACTCTCTCCCAATACCCGTTTTTATATCTTAGGGCTTGCCCCCAATGCCGCGCGGATTTCTGTTCGATTTTGGCTGGACACCACGTTTGGGCAGCTGGCGGAAAATTTGGCGCAGCATTGGCAAGATTTAGCCCTTGAGCCTTGCGCATGGAAAACGCCGCCGTCTATTTGGCGACTCTTATTGCAAACTGCCGTGCTGGGCAAAAGCGAAAACATCTCGCCCGTGTTGGCTGGTGAAATGACCCGCACCGTGATTTGCGGTACACCGTATCCCTTGAGTTTACTGTCGCAACTGATTACCCGAATCCGCGCCGATGGCGACGTGAACGGTCTGCGCGTGGCAATGATGAAAGCCGTATTAGAGCGGCGTTTTAGAAAAGGTTTTATCGAAGAAGGAGTTCCTATGAGTTTGAACAATGAAAGCCCAAATCGCGCCTATCTTTTAGGGCGGCTGTTTGCCGTGTTGGAGCGCATTCAATATCAGGCGTTGGGCGAATTAAACGCCGGCATTGCCGACCGCTATTACGGCTCTGCATCCGCCGTGCCGTTTTCGGTTTTTCCGCGCCTTTTGTCGGGTGCAAAACACCATTTGTCGCGCTTGCGTAAAGACAAGGCCGGCATGGCGGTGAATTTGGATAAAGATTTGGGCGAAATCATTGCCAAACTGCCCGAAACCTTTCCGCGCCATTTGAGCATTGACGAGCAAGGCCGCTTTGCCATCGGCTATTACCACCAAAAACAAAGCTATTTTGCTAAAAAAGAAACCGCTGAAACTATTGAAAACTAAGGAGCCAGAAAATGTCTGCTATTCAAAACCGCTATGAATTTGTTTACTTTTTTGACGTAACCAACGGCAACCCCAACGGCGACCCCGATGCGGGCAATATGCCGCGCCTTGATCCCGAATCCAGCAAAGGTTTGGTAACCGATGTCTGCCTAAAACGCAAAATCCGTAATTTTGTCGAAATCAGCAGCGAAAACGAAGCCAGTTACGAAATATACGTCAAAGAAAAAAGCGTGTTAAACCTGCAAAACAAACGCGCTTATGAAGCACTTGGTATTGAATCTGAAGCCAAAAAACTGCCAAAAGACGAAGCCAAAGCCCGCGACATTACCGCTTGGATGTGCAAAAACTTCTTCGACATCCGCACCTTCGGCGCCGTGATGACCACCGAAGTTAACAGCGGACAAGTGCGCGGCCCGGTACAACTGGCGTTCGCCCAATCCATCGACCCGATTGTGCCGCTGGAAGTTTCCATCACCCGCATGGCGGTAACCAACGAAAAAGACTTGGAAAAAGAACGCACCATGGGGCGCAAATACATCGTCCCTTACGCGCTTTACCGCGTACACGGCTTTATCTCCGCCAACCTTGCCGCCAAAACCGGTTTTTCAGACGACGACTTAGCCAAACTCTGGCAAGCCCTGACGCTGATGTTTGAACACGACCGCTCCGCCGCCCGTGGCGAAATGGCAGCGCGCAAATTGATTGTCTTCAAACACGACAGCGCACTCGGCAGCCAGCCTGCACATAAATTATTTGACGCCGTAAAAGTTGAACGCGTAAACGGCGAATCAGGTACGCCGGCAAGCGGATTTGATGATTACAAAATCAGCGTGGTTTCAGACGGCTTAAATGGCGTGAGTGTGGAAGAGTTGCTTTAAAAAACGTTTGAAAAAATGACCGCACTTTCAACCGAAACCCAAGGGGAAAATCAGGACACGCGCCTGATTCCCCTTTCCGCCCTGCAACACTACGCCTTCTGCCCGCGCCAATGCGCGTTGATTCACAACGAGCAGGCGTGGGCGGAGAACTATTTGACCGCGCAGGGGAGAGCGCTGCATGAGCGGGTAGATTCTGGCGAGCCGGAAACGCGCAAAGGCGTGCGTTTTGAGCGGACGGTGCATGTGTCGGCGGAGAAACTGGGCATCAGCGGTGTGTTGGATTTAGTGGAAGTGGACACGAAAACAGGTCGTCTGAAACCTGTGGAATACAAACGTGGCAAACCCAAACCCGATCCAATGGACGAAATCCAACTTTGCGCCCAAGGCTTGTGCTTGGAAGAAATGACGGGGCAAACCATCTCTGAGGGCGCGCTGTGGTATATGCAAACCCGCCACCGCGTCCCCGTCGTGTTTTCAGACGACCTGCGCGCCCAAACACTCGCTACCATTGCCGCCGTGCGCGAACTTCTAAACAGCGGCCAAACCCCGCCGCCCAACTACGGCAAACGCTGCAAAGCCTGCTCGCTGGTGGAAATTTGCCAGCCGGAGTTGTTGGGGAAACGGAATAGGAGTGTGGGGTATACGGAGGGGTTGTTTGGGGAATGATTTGATATTTTGAAAAATGGAAATTTGGTGTTTTGAATCATAGACGATAAAATAAACCTGAGGTATTGAATATAAAAAGGGAAATATGATGTCAATTAAAATTTATCATATTGTACATGCGGATAGATTAAGTTCCATTCTTGCTGACGGGTGCTTATGGAGTGATGCTGTTATTAGTCAACGTACAAACAATGGATCTATGATTGGGCTAAGTAACATCAAGCAACGTCGGTTACATAAAGCATTAAATAGTTATCCAGATTTACATGTCGGAGACTGTGTACCATTTTATTTTTGCCCACGTTCAGTCATGCTTTATTTGATTCATCGTAGAAATACTGAATTAGCATATCAAGGAGGACAAGAGCCCATAATTCATTTGCAGGCTGATTTTAATCGGGTTATTGCATGGGCAAATAGTCAAAATCCACCTATCCGTTGGGCTTTTACTAGTTCAAATGCGGGTTCTTATTATTTCGAAGATTTTAATAACGTAAATGATTTAAATCAAATTGATTGGCAAGCTGTTCAAGCTCGTAACTGGCAAGGACAAAAAGAAGGAAAACAAGCAGAATTTCTACTAGAAAATAAATTTCCTTGGCATCTAATAGAACATATTGGAGTACATCCAAGCCATTACACACAAGTTGTGAATGCACTGCAAGGACAACAGCATCAACCACAAGTAACCATAGAGCCTACTTGGTATTACTAACAGGAGATTTATCATGATTGAATTTAAAATGGGCGATATTTTTGAGAGTGATGCCGAAGCTTTAGTAAACACCGTAAATTGCGTCGGTATTATGGGACGTGGTATTGCGTTGCAATTTAAAAATAAATATCCAGAGAATTTTAGGTCGTATCAGCAGGCGTGTAAGCAAGAAATTGTCAAACCGGGGAAAATGTTTGTTTTTGAAACAGAGCAGCTTGTATTACCAAAATGGATTATTAATTTTCCTACCAAACGACACTGGCGAGGAAAAAGTCGTATTGAAGACATTGAAAGTGGACTGATTGAC
Organism: Aggregatibacter sp. 2125159857; assembly: GCF_017798005.1. NCBI lineage: Bacteria > Pseudomonadati > Pseudomonadota > Gammaproteobacteria > Pasteurellales > Pasteurellaceae > Aggregatibacter > Aggregatibacter sp. 2125159857. Next base: position 1,328,782 of record NZ_CP072548.1, on the reverse strand, counting down.
TTGGTAAATGTAATCCAAGAAAGAAATATTCATTCTATTGCAATTCCGCCGTTGGGAGCTGGCTTAGGTGGATTGGATTGGGAGCAAGTGCGCTTACGTATTGAGAATGCACTTGGTCATATTAAGAATGTAAAAATTTTTGTATATGAACCAAATGGCGCACCTGAAAGTAGCAAAATAAAACATTCTACAAAAATTCCAGAGATGACTGCTGGGAGAGCGGCATTAATTGAATTGATGAGTCGCTATTTAAAGGGATTATTAGATCCATATATTTCACTATTAGAAGTACATAAGTTAATGTATTTTATGCAGGAATCTGGCGAAAATCTTCGTTTAAAATATGTTAAACATCATTATGGCCCTTATGCTGAAAACTTACGACATGTTTTAAAAGCAATCGAAGGTTATTTTATTTCTGGATACGCTGATGGTGGTGATATGCCTAATAAACCATTAACACTTGTACCAGGAGCAGTAGAAGATGCACAACAATTTCTATCTAATCATTCCAATAGTTATGCCAATTTTGAGAAAGTTACTGAATTAGTTGATGGATTTGAGTCATCATATGGTTTGGAATTACTGGCAACAGTTCATTGGTTAGCTAAAAAAGAAGGAATTATAGAAAAAGATAATTTAATAAAAAACATTCACCAATGGAACGAACATAAAAAGGTGTTTACTCCTAGACAAATTGATATTGCTTATGATCGTCTGTTAGATAAAGGATGGATTTAAAATTAGCTTGATTTAGCTTAATTGATAATCTTCAGATGACTCCAAAAACTGCATTCAAAATCCAAGGAGTTTCCCATGCGCAAACTGCAAAACACGCTCTACATCACCACCCAAGGCAGTTATCTGCATAAGGAGCGGGAGACGCTGGTGGTGGAGCAGGAGCGTAAGAAGGTGGCGCAGTTGCCGGTGCATTCCATCGGGCTTTTCTGTTTTGGCAATGTGCTGGTGTCGCCGTTTTTGCTGGGGTTTTGCGGTGAAAATAATGTGAATTTGGCGTTTTTTACTGAAAACGGGCGTTTCTTGGGACGGCTTCAGGGGCGGCAGAGTGGCAATGTGCTGTTGCGTCGGGCGCAGTATCGGGTGTCGGAGCAAAATCCCGTGCCGATTGCACGCAATATCATTGCGGCGAAGATTCAGGCGAGTAAACGGGTGCTTCAGCGGCAGATTCGTAATTACGGTGAGAATGTGGCGATTCAAGGTGCGGTCGATTCTTTGAATATTTCGCTGCGGCAGTTGAAGGGCGCGGCGGAGCTGGACGTGGTACGCGGCATTGAGGGCGATGCGGCGGCACGTTATTTCGGCGTGTTCGGGCAGCTTTTGAGCGAAAAAAGCGGCTTTGCTTTTGACGGGCGCAACCGCCGTCCGCCTAGAGACGGGGTGAATGCGCTGTTGTCGTTTGTGTACAGCATTCTGGGCAAGGACATCAGCGGCGCGCTACAAGGCGTGGGGCTGGATCCTCAGATGGGCTTTCTGCACGCCGACCGACCGGGGCGCGACAGTTTGGCGCAGGATATTTTGGAAGAATTCCGCGCATGGTGGGCAGACAGGCTGGTGTTGTCGCTGATTAACCGAGGGCAAATAAAACCGCAGGATTTTGTTACCGAGGCGAGTGGCGCGGTAAGCTTAAAAGCCGATGCACGTAAGCTCTTGTTCCAAGCCTTGCAGGCGAAAAAGCAGGAGAAAATTGTGCATCCGTTTTTGGGCGAAGAAGTGGAAATTGGGCTACTGCCGCATATTCAGGCGATGCTGTTGGCGCGGCACTTGCGCGGGGATTTGGCGGAATACCCGCCGTTTTTGATGAGATAAGCTATGTTAATGCTGATTACTTATGATATTTCTTTTGATGATCCAAACGGGCAAGCGCGATTACGCCGTATTGCAAAACATTGCTTAGATTACGGCGTACGGGCGCAATATTCGGTCTTTGAATGCGATGTCACGCCTGACCAGTGGGTTATGTTGAAAAACAAACTGTTGGAAACCTACGACCCCACGTGCGACAGCCTGCGTTTTTACCATTTAGGCAGTAAGTGGCGTAATAAAGTGGAGCATCATGGGGCAAAACCGGCAGTAGATGTATTTAAAGATGTGCTTGTCATTTAGTTCGCTAACCTGTTGTTCTCATTAAAACCCTGATGGGATAGCGATCTTTATTTTCTTTAACAATTTGGATGAATTAATCTATTTGTATAACGACAATGTGGCCGTTATACTTACCAAACTCCTTATCATAAAATCAGTTAGCGAAATGCAATGTTTAATCCGCTGATTTTTCTTGCTTTTTTAGGTAGGGGGGCAGCCGCCTTCGAGCGGCTGTGTGTTGAAACTTTGATGTTACGCCTTACGCTTTAAACACGTTTGGCAGCCGCCTTCGAGCGGCTGTGTGTTGAAACAGTTTTACCCCATCTACTAGGATTGCCATCAACGGCAGCCGCCTTCGAGCGGCTGTGTGTTGAAACTGATTGTTATGTCATTAACTAACGAACAAATCATGCAGCCGCCTTCGAGCGGCTGTGTGTTGAAACTAGCTTGTCAACATTTAATTTTAATATTTTTGAAGCAGCCGCCTTCGAGCGGCTGTGTGTTGAAACATTAAGTGGCGTTTTTACACTCACAATCCCTGCTGCAGCCGCCTTCGAGCGGCTGTGTGTTGAAACCTTTCAATACTATATACACCCCACCTTTTATTGCGCAGCCGCCTTCGAGCGGCTGTGTGTTGAAACCATCGATAATCACCAAACCTTGCGTGCCTTTGAGGGCAGCCGCCTTCGAGCGGCTGTGTGTTGAAACCATTTTGCTGGCGTAGCGATTGAGTCCTGTTTTGCAGCCGCCTTCGAGCGGCTGTGTGTTGAAACTCTCTAGGCTTGCCGACATTTACTCGTTGCACGGGCAGCCGCCTTCGAGCGGCTGTGTGTTGAAACATATTGCCAAAGTAACGATTAACAAACTCCTCAAAGCAGCCGCCTTCGAGCGGCTGTGTGTTGAAACGATCGAATTGTGTTGACTGTGCAAGTTGTTGCAAGCAGCCGCCTTCGAGCGGCTGTGTGTTGAAACCCCTTTACGAACCATGGTGAGCAAGATAAATTTCGCAGCCGCCTTCGAGCGGCTGTGTGTTGAAACATGCGCTTCATTGCGCGCATAATCAAGCGTGATTTGCAGCCGCCTTCGAGCGGCTGTGTGTTGAAACTATTAATGTTACACCTGAGGAAATTATACCGTCGTGCAGCCGCCTTCGAGCGGCTGTGTGTTGAAACACCGATTTTCCCACAAAAATCTCAAAACTCTTAACGGCAGCCGCCTTCGAGCGGCTGTGTGTTGAAACTGAGATAAGTTACAAATACTCACCTTGCTTTCTGGGCAGCCGCCTTCGAGCGGCTGTGTGTTGAAACTAGTTTTTATTGACTAGTTAAACCCAAAAACATTGCAGCCGCCTTCGAGCGGCTGTGTGTTGAAACACAGCGGCGGTATTGGCGCCAAGTGTTACTGTTGCGGCAGCCGCCTTCGAGCGGCTGTGTGTTGAAACATTTTAGCCCTCGAGGAAGGCATACAGATGTTTAACGGCAGCCGCCTTCGAGCGGCTGTGTGTTGAAACACAGGTATTTACGACCAAGATGAGGCAGAACGCATGCAGCCGCCTTCGAGCGGCTGTGTGTTGAAACAACAGATCAGGTAACAAAGGAACTACAGTAGAAAGCAGCCGCCTTCGAGCGGCTGTGTGTTGAAACTTTTGTTGACCCTTGGGCGGCTCTATGCCGAAAGTGGCAGCCGCCTTCGAGCGGCTGTGTGTTGAAACTGCCAGCAACGGTCGATCACTTCTTGGCAACGGGCAGCCGCCTTCGAGCGGCTGTGTGTTGAAACAGCACCATAACAGATAGCGTAACCATAGCCTAATTGCAGCCGCCTTCGAGCGGCTGTGTGTTGAAACACTATACCCAAGGATCACAAAATCACAACACGGCAGCAGCCGCCTTCGAGCGGCTGTGTGTTGAAACTAAAGAACGTTTACAAGTAATGGCGATTGCCTTTCCAGCCGCCTTCGCGCGGCTGTGTGTTGAAACTTCGCTATTTCAGCTTTTGTTTTTTGCTGCTTGATCCAGCCGCCTTCGCGCGGCTGTGTGTTGAAACTAATTGTCAACACTTCTTTATTAAAAAGTTTAATCCAGCCGCCTTCGCGCGGCTGTGTGTTGAAACTTTTTTGATCGCCCCCCAAACAAGGCTAAAGGCGTTAACCAGCCGCCTTCGCGCGGCTGTGTGTTTAAACCTTAGAATCAATGCCGAATTTATTCTTAGTTTTGTCGCCAGCCGCCTTCGTGCGGCTTTGTGTTGAAATACGCCTATCATTTCGGCGTATAAATGGATTGGCGCCACTTTCTCGCGTTCTGTGAGCCATGTTTTCGTGCAACAAGTTGCACGCTACGAGGGATATTACATTTTCTAAGTCTTGCGTTGTCAGTTGTGTTTAAACATTTTAAAATCGTTTTGCTTGAGTTCAAGGTTAGTGTTGAATTTAATCTTGAATGTGAACGTGAGATTATTTGCCATGAGGAGATCTTTATGGAGAAAGAAACAGATATCCATTGGATTGGTTGGGTGATTGCACTGTTACCGTATGAAATCGGTTTGTTGTTTATGTTGTTTGGTTCAGCGACATTGATTCAGGTGGTGTTTTTCGGCACATTTTCGTACCTTGTCATCCTTGGTGTTATTGCTTTCTTCCGCAATCCTAAAGATGTCATACTGCTTTTGATTATCGGCTCAAAACTTTAAAAGTTGACCGCACTTTAAGATGCGCTGAGTACCGTATGATGAGTGTGATATTGTTGTGCGATTTATTGATGGATAATAGGGATAATGGCGTTGTATTTTAATTTTCTACATAACATAAGATTTAACCGATAGCCTCTGATTTCCTTGATGTATTTTTTGCCATTAAATTTTAATGAATATATCACCGTTGTTGTAGTGTAGAGCAGGGGAGTCCTTAATCAAAAGGCCAAGTTCTGTATTAAACTTAGCCTTTAGATTAAATAGATTCTATTTGGGAGAATGAATTATTATTCTGCTATCGGGATAATTTTTGTAGCGTGGGAACCTTTGTCGCCGTGAATGACTTCAAATTGTACTTTTTGACCTGCTTTTAGAGAGCGGTAGCCTTCCATTTCAATAACAGAATAGTGTGCAAAAATATCGGTATCACTGCCTTCTGCAGAAATAAAGCCAAATCCTTTTGCATTATTAAACCATTTAACAACACCAACTTCCATAATTTACACCTCTTATGGTTTTAGTTCTTCTCGAACCACATTTACTTCAATAAGACACACAGCCCTATCACCTTAATTTGCTGGTGATCATCTTTAAATAAATTTACTGTGTATGCAATAAGAAAAGTTTCAAAATCAAACAGAGATCACAAAAATTCATAAAAATAATGTGCAAAAACCTTCAGTTTTTCTTCTTTGGCGGCGAATTATTTGTGATTTTGTGTATTTTTATTCTGTTCCCGTAATTGTTTTGCCACTAAGGCAATAGCTTCTCCGCTGCCAATGCCTTGCGCCATGAGTTCTTGAATTTTTTCAACGGCACGTTGTTGCTGTTCATGAGTGAGATTTAGCAAATCGTTGTCTAGCATTTTTGTCTTTCCTTTCATTTAAAAGTGCGGTGATTTTTCGCAATGTTTTTACCACTGAAAAGTCTGCATGAGATTTTGCCATTGCGCATCCAGTCCAGCTTGAATTGTCATCGGACGTTGAGTCAATGGATGAACAAAGGTTAATTTTTCTGCGTGTAACAGTAAACGGGCGCAGCCGGTGTGTTCCATTAATGCACGATTTTGATGCAAATCGCCATATTGTGTATCCCCTAAAATGGGGTGAAAAATATGTTTCATGTGACGACGCAACTGATGCTTACGTCCGGTTTGCGGAATTAAACGCACAAGAGAATAACGGGAAGTGGCATAACGCCCTACACCGTAAGGCATTTCCACGGTCTGCAATCCTTCGTAAAAAGTGATCGCACTTTGTGGTGCTTTATCCGGTTGGGAGAATTTATTGGCAATTTTATCTAACTGAACCTTGAGCGGATAATCAATTTCGCCATGCCCTGTCACATATCCTCTCACTACCGCGAGATACTGCTTTTCTATTTGTTTTTGCTCAAACTGTTGGCATAACATATGCGCTATTTCACTGTTTAAGGAAAACAGCAGAACGCCGGATGTTGGACGATCTAAGCGATGAATCGGATAAACGCGCTGCCCGATTTGATCGCGCAAAGTTTGCATCACAAATTGGGTCTCATGGCGATCAAGCCAGCTGCGATGTACCAGCATGCCTGCCGGTTTATTGACGGCGACCAATACATCATCTTGATATAAAATCTCTAACATGGTTGTTGCAGCAGCTTTTCAATTTCTATGATCGGGATTAATAATTCCGCCAAATAATCTTCTTCTTTCAATGCCTCTTCTAAATAAGGGCTAATCGCAATTTGGCTTGGCAAGGGCGCCTGACTTTCCAATAGGGCGTACATACGTGGAATAAAAATCCATTGCAGCCATTCTGTTGGCTGCATTGTATCCAGTGCAAAAGGTTGTTCGCTTAAAAAAGCCTCTGCGTTTGGCGGCATACTTTGCCATAATGCCAAACGTGTCATCGTATGCTGTAAATGTTGTAAATGTAATCGAGTTTGTTGATGCATAAAACACCTCATAAAATAAGCGCGTCATTGTAGAAGATTTCATGCTTTTGCGCCAGTTACACAAATTTCGTGTAGAATTTCACTTTTTATATTAACGTGATCCATTATGTATTTAATTGAAGCCTTCTTTTCTCTCCAGCCGAGTGATTTTTCATTGGAAAAACAAGCCCATTGCGTTAATCAAGTAATTGAACAATGGCGTTATAACGGACAGATTATTGGACGTGAAATTCCACAATTTCTTGCCGAGCAGGAAAATCAACAAGGCTTGGCAGTGCGTGTGGCTTGTCCTGAGCAAACTTCATTATTAGTGGAATTTAACAATCAGCCGGTCACACAAGCCCTTGTAGAAGCAGAAAAGTGCGGTGTATTTTTCGAGAGTTTTCAAATCGTTGCGGAAGATCTTAATTCCGACATGACCGCAACAGAAACGCCTTCTTGGCAATTACTCTATACGACCTATTTGCAGTCTTGTTCCCCTTTACATAGCGGTGATACGTTGCAACCGATTCCGTTATATAAACAGCTAAAAAACATACCGCACTTGGCAATGGATATGATCAAGTGGCAAGAAAATTGGCAGGCGTGTGATCAGTTGCAAATGAATGGTTCGGTGTTAGAACAAGAGGCCTTGGCGCAAATTAGCAATACGCAAACTCCATTGTTCAAACATGGCTATTACCTCGCTCAAGAAATTACTCGCCAAAGTGGCATTCCTACATACTATTATTTGTATCGAATCGGCGGAGAAAGCCGAGAAGCTGAGTTAGACTCCCATTGCCCCTTATGCAAACGGCCGTGGACGCTGGAGCAACCACTGTTTGACTTCTTATATTTTAAATGCGATTACTGCCGTCTTGTTTCCAATCTTTCATGGCACTGGCAATAACTCTCATCGTAACAGGAGGCTGAAATCATGGCTGAGCATGCAATGAAAGATGAGAAAAAGTAGCCTTGGGAGTATCGATAAAGTTAAAATTTAAGCAATTAAATACATTAAGGAATTTTTTGCTTGCAACAACGAGATAAATCCTTATAATCGGCATCCGTTCTCAACAAGAAAATTTATCAGTGTTGCCTGGGTGGCGAAATTGGTAGACGCAGCGGATTCAAAATCCGCCGTTGAATAAACGTGTCGGTTCGAGTCCGACCCTAGGCACCAATGATAAGTTTCTGAAGAATTACAAGCCGCTTTTCAAAGCGGCTTTTTTGTTATTTAAATAATGAAAAATCAATAACTTACAATCCTATTAAAATTCTCCCCTTTTAAAGATATTGTATATATTTACATTTATTTGTTGTCAATTTATGATTTGTTTAGATCATAAATGAAGTGAATTTGCACCATAAATTGCCTATTTATTTTAATAAATCTTTTAATCCAGCTTTCATGGCGGACATTTGGCTTTCGTATAATGCTTTTTTCTCACGCTCATCAATCATATACATGATGGTTTCCGAGAGTGTCATTTTCATTTTTCGAGAATATTTGGATAAACGTAGCCAAACGGCATATTCCAAATCAATGGATTTTTTCTTGGTAGATTGTTTTTCAGCATTAAAAAAACGCTTTCTTCTGGCGCGGATGGCTTGATCGAGTTTTGTCATCAATTCTGGCGCTAAATGGGTTTTTATCCATTCTTCAATTTTTTGCGGATAGTTTTGGCAGCCGATGAGTTGTTTTACGATGTCTTCTTGTAAACTTTTTTCCGTGTAACGGGTGATATTTTCCCCTTCACGAGCCTTTTTGGTTAAATAGACCCATTTCCAATGCGCTTCTTGATTTTCTAACTTTTGATATTTCATTTTTCTACATGATTTTAGTGACGTGGTAACTGCGTAACTATACGCTTTTTGTGACGGATTTTCCAGCAAATTTTCCTCGATACGCATAAATATGCGATAATGTTTGCCAAACAACCTTTAACTTAGAGAGTCGTCGTGTCTTCATCTTATAATACTTTACCTTGGCAGGGACTTCGTCCGACATTGAGCGTGACGGAAATCCCTTCACATTCTCAAGATTTTTTCGCATTACAACCCCGCGCAGAAAAAGCGATTCGTTATTTCATTAAAAATTCCCACCGCACTTTATTGGTGCTTAAAGCGGATGATCAGGCAGAATATGCGCCGTTATTGGAACAATTGATTCAATCAGAAAAGCCCGAGCCGGAGTTATATGGCGTGCAATATGTGATTGAACAAGGGGATTCTTTTTCTTTTCCTCGTATTTCAGCTGAACCGGTGCAGTCTTATAACGACAATTTTGCTGCGCAAAAAAGTGTTGCAACGGCTTTGTATTTCGATCAGTTTCAGTTATTTGGCTCCGTGAAAATTCACGCGACCTCGCATGATATTCAGCTGAATCCAGGTTTGGTTCATCAGGTGAATGGCGGTGTTTTAATTGTCACTGCCAGCGCATTATTGGCGCAATTTGATTTATGGCAACGGCTCAAACATATTCTCACCACCGGCGTATTTAACTGGTATTCCGCGCATCCATTTAAAACCTTGCCTTGCGATATTCCGAGTTATCCGTTGAAGTTAAAAGTCATTGTCTTAGGCAATCGTACAGAATTGGCGACATTGGAAGAGTTGGAAGAAGAGCTTTATCACTTGGCGGATTATGCGGAAATCGAGAGTTATTGCCGTGTTGCCAATGCGGAACAACAGCAACAATGGATGGGTTATGTTCAAGCTGTTGCGCAACAACATCAATTACCCATGTTGGATTTGAGCGGCTTTAATAAACTGTATCAATTATTGGTACGTGATAGTGAAAACCGCGACTTGATTAATATCTCGCCGTTGATGTTAAAAAATATCTTGACGGAGACGGCACTTTTAACCAAGTCCACCTCCTTAAGTGCGGTGGATTTTGAGCGTTATTTTTTACATAAAACCGAGCAATTTGGCTTTTTGCGTGAACAAACTTACGATAGCATTTTGCAGGAACAAATTTATGTGGCGACTGAAGGCGAAATGGTGGGGCAGATTAATGGTTTGTCCGTCATTGAATATCCGGGGACGCCATTAGTTTTTGGCGAACCTTCCCGTATTAGTTGTATTGTGCAATATGGTGATGGTGAAGTCGTAGACGTGGAGCGCAAAACCGAATTGGCGGGGAATATTCACAGCAAAGGCATTTTAATTGCAGAAGCCTGTTTGGCGAATATTTTAGAATTGCCTTCTCAGTTGCCGTTTTCTGCTTCCTTGGTTTTTGAACAATCTTACGGCGAAATTGATGGTGATAGCGCTTCTTTAGCCGGCTTTTGTGTGTTGGTCAGTGCCTTGTCCGATTTGCCGTTACCACAATCTATTGCTATCACGGGAGCGATCGATCAGTTTGGCTTGGTGCATTCTGTTGGGGGCGTAAATGAAAAAATTGAAGGCTTTTTTACCATTTGTCAGCGTCGTGGACTGACCGGTAAACAGGGTGTGATTATTCCGAGTGCCGTAGTGAATCAACTGAGTTTATCTGAAGCCGTGATTAGTGCGGTGAAAAATCAGGCATTTTTTATTTATCCTGTAGACGCCGTGGATCAGGCCTGTGAAATTTTGTTACAACGTGACTTAGTCGAGCAGGAGGATAAAAACTATACGGCAGAGACGTTACCATTAGCACGCTTAATTAACCAACGCATTAATCAATATGCCGATCGGCAGTCACATCGAGAGGGTTTTTGGGATTTGTTGTTTTCCCGCAAAAGCCATTAATTCAAAATTGCCATTAAAAATTAACTGATCGGACAAGTTAGGCGTACAAGTGTTAGCTATTCTAAATGCAGTGAGGCTTTGTTAGAATCCGTGCAACGTTTGTATTTTAACAACACATTGACTTTTTATAGGATTTTAATAATGAACACTTGTACACCAAACATTAAAGACAGTTATTCTTACGAAGATTTATTAGCCTCCGGACGTGGAGAACTGTTTGGTAAAGAAGGGCCGCAACTTCCTGCGCCAACCATGCTAATGATGGATCGTATTGTGAAAATGACAGAAGATGGTGGTACATTTGGTAAAGGTTACATCGAAGCTGAACTCGATATTCACCCTGATTTGCCATTTTTTGCTTGCCATTTTATTGGCGATCCGGTCATGCCAGGCTGCTTGGGCTTAGATGCCATGTGGCAATTAGTCGGCTTCTTCCTTGGCTGGGTTGGTGGCAAAGGCAAAGGTCGTGCGTTAGGTGTCGGCGAAGTGAAATTCACCGGTCAGATTCTGCCAACCGCCAAAAAAGTGGTTTATCGCATTAATATGAAACGTGTCATCAACCGCAAATTAGTGATGGGCATGGCAGACGGCGAAGTAGAGGTGGACGGTCGTGTTATCTACACCGCAACAGATTTGAAAGTCGGTTTATTCCAAGATACTTCCAGTTTTTAACAGCGAAACGATATAAAATGAGAAAGCGAGAGCGAAGGATCTCGCTTTTGTTTTAACGGTTTTGTTTTAATAAGATGTCATTGATGTCACGTGATTTTTTGACGGAGATCACTAATTTCAATTAAAAGCGTTGTAATTCTTTCTGCCTCTTCTAGAATACTCATAAAGCGTTAGTTTTAGGCTGTATTTTAGTTGTAGGTGCGTATGCAAGTTTTCAATTCTCCAGCACAAATTGCCGAAGCAATCGGTGTTTCTTCTTCTCATTTAGCGCATTTACTGATAGACGCGCGTTTGATTTATGCCCCTCCGGAAACACGGCATGATTTCACCGCACTTTTGCAACCGCCACATCATCGGATAAACGCAGTATTTTATGAGGCTTTCACGCGTCTCTCTCTTGTTTTATTCATATTATCATTCGTTCATCATCGCTTAAACCTTTCAGCTTCTCGTCAAAGAGAAACCTTTCCGATTCACCAACACGCGCTTTTACCATCCAAGTTGCCCTGTTTATTGGCGTTGAGCGATATGCAAATCGCGTTCCTTTTCTCTTCATTTATTAAGCCCGCAGAGCTTAGCGAGGATTTATTATGACTCAACTAGTAGCGCAATCCGTGATTAATCAATTCTTTGATGGAACACATTCTGATCCTTTTTCCGTATTGGGTATGCACGAAACCGATAACGGCATTGAAATTCGTGCTTTATTGCCGGATGCTTGCCGTGTTAGCGTCATTGATAAAGAAAATCAAGACACCGTCTGTGAATTGGATTGTTTAGATGATCGAGGTTTTTTTGCCGGTGTTGTGCCGAAAACCCGTGATTTCTTTGCCTATCAATTACAAGTGTATTGGGGCAAGGAATCGCAAATCCTTGAAGACCCCTACCGTTATCATTTGATGATGAATGATTTGGATGAATGGCTTTTGGCTGAAGGCTCATTCTTGCGTCCGTATGAAGTGTTAGGTGCGCATTTTATCGAATGTGATGGCGTTTCCGGCGTGAACTTCCGTTTGTGGGCACCGAATGCGAAACGGGTTTCTGTGGTGGGGGATTTCAACTATTGGGACGGTCGCCGCCATCCGATGCGCTTACATCCGGCAAGCGGTGTATGGGAATTATTCCTACCGAAAGTCACATTAGGGCAGTTGTATAAATTCGAATTAATTGATTGCCACGGCAATTTACGCTTAAAAGCCGACCCTTACGCATTCAGTTCACAGTTACGTCCTGATACAGCGTCACAAATTAGTGCGTTACCGGACATCGCACCAATGACAGAAGCCCGCCGCAAAGCCAACCAATGGGATCAACCAATTTCCATTTATGAAGTGCATTTGGGTTCTTGGCGCCGCAATTTAGAAAATAATTTTTGGTTGGATTACGACCAAATCGGTGACGAGTTAATTCCGTATGTAAAAGAAATGGGCTTTACGCACATTGAGTTTTTACCGCTTTCCGAATTCCCATTTGATGGGTCTTGGGGCTATCAACCGCTAGGTCTGTATTCTCCAACCAGCCGTTTTGGTACACCGGAAGGGTTTAAACGTTTAGTTAAACGCGCCCATGAAGCCGGCATCAACGTGATTTTGGACTGGGTACCGGGTCATTTCCCAAGCGATACCCATGGTTTAGTGGCTTTTGACGGCACGGCATTATATGAACACGCCGATCCGCGCGAAGGATTCCATCAAGACTGGAACACGCTCATTTACAACTATGGTCGCAACGAAGTGAAAAACTTCTTATCCAGTAACGCCTTGTATTGGATTGAACGCTTCGGAATTGACGGTATTCGTGTTGATGCGGTGGCCTCCATGATTTATCGTGATTACAGCCGTGCCGAAGGAGAATGGATTCCAAACCAATACGGCGGACGGGAAAATTTAGAAGCCATTGAATTCTTAAAACACACCAACTGGAAAATTCATAGTGAAATGCAAGGGGCGGTGTCCATTGCAGAAGAATCAACCTCTTTTGCCGGAGTAACACACCCGACAGAAAACGGTGGTTTAGGCTTTAATTTCAAATGGAATATGGGCTGGATGAATGACACCCTTTCTTACATGGAAAAAGATCCGGTCTATCGACAGTATCACCACAACCAAATGACTTTCGGCATGGTGTATCAATACAGCGAAAACTTTGTATTACCACTTTCTCATGACGAAGTGGTGCATGGCAAATGTTCCTTAATCGGTAAAATGCCGGGCGATGCGTGGCAAAAATTCGCGAACTTACGTGCTTATTACGGTTATATGTGGGGCTATCCGGGTAAAAAATTATTGTTCATGGGAAATGAATTTGCCCAAGGCCGTGAATGGAATTACCGCGAAAGTCTCGATTGGTTCTTATTGGATGAATCCATCGGCGGAAGATGGCACATCGGTATGCAACAGTTGGTGAAAGACCTCAATAAAATTTATCGCGAAAATGCACCGCTCTTTGAACTGGATTCGGATCCGCAAGGCTTCGATTGGTTGGTTGTGGATGATGCGCAAAACTCCGTATTTGCCTTTGAACGACGTAGCAGCAAAGGCGAGCGTATCATTGTGATCAGTAACTTTACGCCGGTGCCACGTCATGATTATCGCATTGGCGTGAATGTTGCCGGTCAATATCACGAAATTTTAAATACGGATTCATCCTTTTACGAAGGTTCAAATCTTGGCAACTGCGGTGCAGTGGAAAGTGAGGCAATCTCAAGCCATGGACGAGATCAGTCTATTTCTGTTTCTATTCCGCCATTGGCAACCCTCTATTTGAAATATCAAGGATAAGGCATGATTGCAGTAAAAAATCAGGGCAAGGCTTATCCGTTCGGTTATAGCCAATATGAGGAAAACGGCGAGCAAATCACTCACTTTACGCTGTATTCTTCTGTGGCGGATGCCGTGGAGTTGTGTCTGTTCGAGAACGGCAAAAAAGAACAGCGTTTTGCCATGAATTGTAGCGAAAATATTTGGCATATTGCGCTTAGTGGCGTAGCTCAGGGGACGCAGTACGGTTTTAGAATCACCGCTGAAAATGACCGCACTTTAGCCAATCCAAACAAGCTCATGCTTGATCCTTATGCGAAAGCCGTGGTGGGTAAACCGGATTTAAGTTCGGCAGAAGTGCGGTCGATTTTTCAGTTAAATGATCCACGAGATAACGCTGAATTTGCGCCGAAAGGTCAAATCATTGAGACGGCATTTGACTGGCAACACGATAAAGCCCCGAAAACGCCTTGGGCTGAGACGATAATTTATGAACTCAGCGTAAAAGGCTTTAGCCAATTACGTGCAGATCTACCTGAAAAGTTACGCGGAACTTATGCCGGTTTGGCGCAACCGCAAAGTGTGGCGTATTTAAAAGAATTAGGTGTTACGGCAGTGGAGTTGTTGCCGATTAATTACCACGTAAACGAACCGCACTTACAAGAAAAAGGATTACAAAATTATTGGGGCTATAACCCGTTGGCCATGTTTGCCGTAGAGCCAAAGTATTGCTCCGAAGAAAATCGTGAAAACCCGTTATATGAATTCAAAAGCATGGTGAAAGCATTACATGAAGCGGGGATTGAAGTAATTCTAGATGTGGTGTTTAACCACACCGCAGAATCAGAAAAACCGTTCCCAACCTTTAGCCTACGTGGCATTGATGATCGGACGTATTATTGGCAAAACGAACAAGGCGAATATATTAACTGGACAGGCTGCGGCAATATGCTGAATTTATCCAATGACATCACCCGAAAATGGGTAGTGGATTGCCTTCGTTATTGGGTGGAAGAATGCCATGTAGATGGATTCCGTTTTGATTTAGGCACGGTATTAGGACGTGAATCGCCAGATTTCAACCCGCACGCCAAACTGTTTGACGATATCGCGCAAACACCGAGTTTACAGCAAGTGAAATTCATCAGCGAACCTTGGGATATTGGCCATTACGGTTATCAATTAGGGCGTTTCCCCCATTATTTTGCCGAATGGAACGATCGTTTCCGTGATGATATGTGTCGTTTTTGGTTATGGAAAAGTGGGGAAGTGGGCGCATTTGCCGAACGTTTTGCCGGCTCAAGTGATCTGTTCAAGCGAGAAACTCGCTTGCCACACACCACCCTGAATTTTATTACCGCTCACGATGGTTTTACGTTGCGCGATTTGGTCAGTTATAACCATAAGCATAACGAGGCGAACGGCGAAGATAATCGCGATGGTCGCAATGAAAATTACAGTTACAACCACGGCATTGAGGGAAGTCAATTAGATCTAAATGACGAGCACCAAAGTGCGGTAAAAAATCAGCGCGTTTTAGCGCAAAGCGGATTATTGGCAAGTTTGCTGCTGGGCAATGGTACCCCGATGTTGCTTGCCGGTGACGAATTCGGCAACACGCAATTCGGTAACAATAACGCTTATTGTCAGGATAATGAAATCACGTGGCTAAAATGGCAGGATTTCAATCAAGAATTATTTGACTTGACCAAACAACTGATTGCAACACGAAAACAAATTCAAAGTTTGCAACGGGATGTTTGGTGGTCAGATGAAAATGTCACTTGGCTCAACATTGAAGGGAAATCAATGCAAGTCGAAGATTGGCATCATCGGGAAAGCAAGGCGCTGCAAGTGGTATTAGATCAGCGATGGCTTTTCTTAATCAATGCGAAAGCAGAACCGCAGTCTTTTACATTGCCAAACGAGATAAATGGTCAATGGAAAGCTAAGGCAGGAACAACAAACTTAACGATTCAACAACAGCAAGTTGAAGTGGGTGGTATGGCGTTTTGTGTGTTGGAAAATATGGATAATTAAAAAAATAACGGAGTTTATTATGAAAAACGGTCTTTCCCAACTTCCTAACAAATATGATTTAGTCAAAAATACGCTTGTGCTGATTTTAGCCGGTGGTCGTGGCTCACGCCTGCACGAATTAACGGATAAACGTGCAAAACCGGCACTGTATTTTGGGGGAAATCGCCGAATCATCGATTTCGCGTTGTCCAACTGTATTAACTCCGGTTTAAACCGCATTGGGGTTGTCACGCAGTATGCTGCACACTCTTTATTACGCCATTTACAAAAAGGATGGTCTTTCTTGCCACAAGAACGGGGTGAATTCATCGATATGCTCCCAGCGCGCCAACAAATTGATGATTCCACATGGTATCGTGGCACAGCCGATGCGGTATATCAAAACATGGCGATTATTCGAGATCACTACAAACCGAAATATATTCTCATTCTTGCCGGCGACCACATTTATAAACAAGACTACAGCCAAATGTTGTTAGACCACGTGACCAGTGGTGCAAAATGTACCGTGGGTTGTATCGAAGTGCCACGCTCCGAGGCGCATGAATTTGGCGTGATGGCGGTCAACGAAAATCTGAAAGTGAAAGCGTTCGTAGAAAAACCAAAAGATCCGCCTGCCATGGTGGGCAAACCGGAAACTTCATTGGCTTCCATGGGGATTTATGTGTTTAATGCGGATTATCTCTATGAAATGCTAAATAAAGAAGTGAACACGCCTTGCACCTCTCATGACTTTGGTAAAGACGTATTGCCGAAATGTTTGGAAGAAGGCACCTTATACGCCCATCCGTTTAGTCGTTCTTGCATGGGTCGCAATACCGAAGGTGATATTTATTGGCGCGATGTGGGCACCTTGGACAGCTTCTGGCAATCGAATATCGACTTGGTGTCTGAACATCCGCAATTAGATATTTATGACCAAACTTGGCCGATTCGTGGTAACCCGGTGCAAGCCTATCCGTCTAAATTCTTTTATAAAAATGCCAATGTTAAGCCGGTGGATAACTCTCTTATTGGCGGCGGTTGTGTCATTACTGATGCATCAATCAGCTATTCTGTGTTATTTGATCGGATTAAAATTAACGAAGGTTCTGTGATTGATCATTCTGTGATCTTGCCTGAAGTGACAATTGGCAAAAATTGCATATTGAAACATTGTATTGTGGATCGTCATTGTGTCATTCCGGACGGTATGCAAATTGGTGTGGACCGTGAATTAGATAGTAAACGTTTCCGTATCAGTTCAACCGGCAAAGTGATTTTAGTCACACCGTCTATGTTGAAAAAATTAGAAGGACAAGATGTGTTCTCGGAAGAACATTTAGACTAACGTGAAAGTGCGGTCTGTTTTCAACACGTTTTGATTTTTACTCGCTCCTTCGGAGCCGTTGGCAAAGCCAACGTTCAAAATCCTTTGGATTTTGTGACCGCACTTTAAGAAGGCAAATGCAGGCGCAAGCGTCTTCGCTTGTGCCTGTAACAGAATTGTTTATAACGGCACGCGTTAGAAAACGCGCGTCATCTTCGGTGCCATTTTGGTGCCATATTAGGTAAATAAAATGAAAGTATTGCACGTTTGCTCGGAGTTATATCCCTTACTGAAAACCGGCGGATTAGCCGATGTGATGGGGGCATTGCCCTTTGCTCAAAAAGAAATCGGCATTGATGCGCGTATTTTGTTGCCGGCGTATCCGGCGATTGCGGCGGGCATTCCAAATACGTCAGTTGTTGCGGAATGGGATAATTTTGCCGGCCACATTGTTTTGCGTTACGGTGAATATCATGGCGTTGGCGTTTATCTTATTGACGCACCGCACTTGTATGGACGGGAAGGCAATCCGTATCATGATGGCTATTACAATGATTATGGCGATAACTATAAACGTTTTGCATTATTAGGCTGGGTGGGGGCGGAGTTGTCCACCGGATTAGATTACTGGTGGCGCGCTGACGTGGTTCATGCCCATGACTGGCATGCCGGTTTAACCGCAGCCTATTTATTTAATAAAGGTCGTCCGGCTAAATCGGTTTTCACCATTCATAATTTGGCGTATCAAGGGCAATTTGATTATCGTCATTTAGTTGAAATCGGATTGCCACACAGCATGTTCCATGTGAATGGCTTGGAATTGTTTGGTCAAATTTCCTATTTAAAAGCCGGGCTTTATTATTCCGATGTAGTGACTGCCGTAAGCCCGACTTATGCAAAAGAAATTACCACACCGGAATTTGCGTATGGCTTACAAGGATTGCTTTCTACTTTGGATCATGAAGGGCGTTTGGTGGGCATACTAAATGGGGTGGACGAAAAAATTTGGCATCCGATGAACGATCAGTATATTCAACATCATTACAAGTTGAAGTACATGGGCGGTAAGGCAAAAAATAAAGCGGATTTACAGGCTTATTTTCACCTTCCTGCGCAATCTGAGGCATTATTGTTTGTCATGGTGACCCGTTTAACAGAACAAAAAGGCGTGGATTTATTGCTAGAAAGCGCAGATGAAATTGTTAAACAGGGCGGACAGTTGGCGATTCTTGGTTCAGGCGCACCGCACTTAGAAGCCGGGATTCGTCAATTAGCGGAAACCTATCCGCAAAATATTGCCGTTAAAATTGGCTACGATGAAGCGTTGTCACATCTCATGGTTGCCGGTGGCGATGTCATTTTAGTCCCAAGCCGTTTTGAACCTTGCGGTTTAACCCAGCTTTACGGTTTAAAATACGGTACGTTACCTCTTGTTCGCGCCACCGGTGGTTTAGCGGATACCGTCGTCAATAGTACCGCAGAACATATTCAAGCTCGAACAGCAACC
The DNA here is from genome assembly GCF_017798005.1 of Aggregatibacter sp. 2125159857. Classification (NCBI taxonomy): domain Bacteria; kingdom Pseudomonadati; phylum Pseudomonadota; class Gammaproteobacteria; order Pasteurellales; family Pasteurellaceae; genus Aggregatibacter; species Aggregatibacter sp. 2125159857. Next base: position 1,310,055 of record NZ_CP072548.1, on the reverse strand, counting down.
GGTTTTGTTTTCTCTCACGCAACGGCCGAGGAACTCCGTAATGCCTTGCAGGCAGCGTTTGCGTTATGGAAAAAACAACGTTTATGGACAACGGTTCGTGTAACTGCAATGGAACAAGATTTCAGTTGGCAAATCTCTGCAACCCACTACCAACATTTATATCAACGAATTTTATCTCACTCATGAAACACCTATTTTCTGCGTAAAGAAAAATGATCTTTGCGCAGAAGAGTGTTGTTTTTTTATCTTGAATGATTAAAATTCATCCGCTTTTCATTTACTGAGGATGTTTTCTTATGATAATGGATAATTTTGATTCTCCATTCCTGTACAATCGACCTGAAGTCAATGTTGATTCATTGAAAAAAACGATTGTTTATAAACTGATTTTTTTAATTGGTCGCTCTCCTAAAGAGGCGAGCCAACGAGATTGGCTCAATGCCACGTTATACGCGGTGCGGGATTTCGTCACTGAAGGTTGGATCACTACCGCGCGTGAAGCCAGAGCTGAAGACGCACGCCGTGTGTATTATTTATCAATGGAATTTCTGATTGGTCGTACGTTATCCAATGCCATGATTGCAGAAGGATTGTATGACATCGCCAAAGAAGCCCTTTCCGAATTAAACGTTGATTTAGAAGAGATTATTGAAAAAGAAGTGGATCCGGGCTTAGGTAACGGTGGGTTAGGTCGTTTAGCCGCCTGTTTTATGGATTCTATTGCCACCTTAGGCTTACCGGGCATGGGCTACGGTATTCGTTATGAATACGGAATGTTCCGTCAAAAAATTGAAGATGGCCAACAAGTTGAACGCCCGGATGCCTGGTTAGAAAAAGGTGCGCCTTGGGAATTTATTCGTCCGTCTAAACGTTTTACCGTTTCTTTCGGCGGTAATATTCATTTTGAAGGCAAAAAATGTATCTGGAATAAAGGCGAAGAAGTGACCGCACTTGCTTATGACCAAGTGATTCCGGGCTATCAAAATGACTCTGCCGCCACATTACGTTTGTGGGCTGCTCATGCTGGCGAACTGTTTAACTTAGAAGATTTTAACCGCGGTCAACACATTGCGGCGGTGGAAAGCCGCGCCTCTATTAAAAATCTTTCTCGTGTGCTTTATCCGGATGATTCCACTTGGAACGGTCGTGAATTACGTTTGCGTCAAGAATATTTCTTGGTTTCTGCGTCATTGCAAGACATTATCCGCCGTCATAAACGCACACATAGCAGCTTGGAAAATTTAGCAGATAAAGTGGCAATTCATTTAAATGATACCCATCCGGCATTAGCGATTCCGGAATTGATGCGCATTTTAATTGATGAAGAAGGCTTTTCATGGCAGAAAGCCTGGGATATGACCCGTCGTATTTTCTCTTATACATGTCACACCTTGATGTCTGAAGCCTTGGAAACATGGCCGGTGGAAATGATGGCAAAAATCTTACCGCGTCATTTACAGATGATTTTTGAAATTAACGATCATTTCTTGGAATACGTTAAAACCTATATTACCACTGACCTGGATTTCATTCGCCGCGTTTCTTTAATCGAAGAAGGGTATCAGCGCAAAGTGCGCATGGGGTGGTTATCCGTGGTGGGATCACATAAAGTCAATGGCGTGGCGGCAATTCATTCTGATTTAATGGTGACATCGACTTTTGCGGATTTCGCACGTATTTATCCGGAACGTTTCACCAACGTTACAAATGGGATCACCCCACGTCGTTGGCTTGCCGTGGCGAACCCACAATTAGCGTCGTTGTTTGATAAATATATCGGTTCTGATTGGCGTTGTGATTTAAGCCAAATCGAAAAATTAAAACAATACGCCCATGAAGCGGATTTCAAACACGCCATTGCCGATATTAAATTTGCCAATAAAGTGAAATTGGCAAATTACGTGAAGAAAACCTTAGACATTGATCTTGATCCACATGCGTTATTTGACGTTCAAGTAAAACGTATTCACGAATATAAACGTCAAATTCTGAACGTGTTGCACATTATTGCTCGTTACAACGCCATGTTAGAGCATCCGGAAAAAGATTGGCAACCTCGCGTGTTTATTTTAGCCGGTAAAGCCGCTTCGGCGTATTACGCAGCGAAACAAACCATCCATTTAATTAATGATGTGGCGAATATTATTAATCACGATACCCGTTTGGGTGGTCGCTTAAAAGTGGTCTTCATCCCGAACTACAGCGTCAGTTTAGCTCAATTGATCATTCCGGCTGCAGATATTTCTGAACAAATTTCTTTAGCCGGTACAGAAGCCTCCGGTACCAGTAACATGAAATTTGCGTTAAATGGGGCTTTAACCTTGGGGACATTGGATGGGGCGAATGTCGAGATTTTGGAAAATGTCGGCAAAGACCACATCTTTATTTTCGGCAATACCGTTGAGCAAGTTGAGAAGTTACGTCGCGATGGTTACCATCCATTTGATTTTTACCAAAATGATGGGGAACTGAGAAACGTTGTGGATCAAATCATTAATGGGCACTTTTCACCGAATGATCCCAATCGTTATCAACAACTGTTACAGGGCTTACAATATCACGATTTCTACCAAGCCTTTGCTGATTTCCGCAGCTATGTGGATGCACAAAAATTGGTGGATGAAAAATATAAAAACCGTGATGCCTGGATTGACAGCACGATTCAAAATATCGTCAACATGGGTTATTTCTCTTCTGACCGTACCATTAAGGAATACGCGGAAAACATTTGGCACATTGAGCCATTAAATCTCGAGAAATAATTTCCTGATAAAAAGAAACCCCATTCGAATTTGAATGGGGTTTTGTTTTACATTGTTAAAATACGTCAAAAACGCACCGCACTTATTTGGCTGCAAGTGGCTGATGTGCTGTAAATCTTGCTTTTTGGGGCATGCGTTCTTGAATCCTTTGACGATTTATTTCAAGTGCTGCATCGGTCGGCTGATAATCAAGCCAAAGTTCAGGTGATGAGGGCAATGTTTCAGGCCAAATATATTGAACGTTAAAACCACGCGCTTTACATTCCTTATGTAATTCATCATATCGCCTTTTTAAAAACGCCATTTTATTAAAGAAAAATCTCACATGACCTTCACCTAATTTATATTCCTCCGGTTGTCCTTTTAAGTGAAATTTCCCTTTGGCGACAGCATTCGGAATGCGTGTCAGTTCGCGGTGTTCCGCCAGTAAATGCTGATCGCATAGCTCTGTAGGTGGAATCAGATTAATTCGAGTCATAATGATCGTTCCAAGTATAAAAGTTAAAAATCATTGTATTAAGACGATAAATTCTCAATCGACGTGCCTTTCAGCAATTTACGCATCCAACTACGATTTGTGGATAGGTGGTGAATTAAGTCTTCGCTGAGCGGAAGTGGTTCGTTGTAGATTAACGAAGCCAAAGTTTCGCCCAATATCGGAGCGGAGGTTAAACCGCGTGAGCCGAGGGCGCCGATGAGATATAAATTTGGAAATACGGCAGCCGGTGGAATGGGTTGTTTGCGACGGCGTAAGTTAAACAGATTTTTATAATCCATGCATTGCTGTTCAAAATTCGGCACATTGCCGAGCATTGGAATACGATCCCGCACGGCGCAACGTACGCCGATTCGCGCTAAATTGGCAGAGGTGTCCACCGCTTTTACCCAAGGCATACCGTCTAGGTTCTTTTGGATTTTTTCCTGATTTTCCCGCTGTTCCTGTTCACTAAAGGTGCGGTCTGCACAGTCCCGTACATGGCTGGCACCAATGCAATGGCTGGTTTTCGCCTGATCAGCCGGGGTGAGATAGCCGTCATAACAGAGCACGGATTTCAGTTTTAGCAGATGTTCTGACGTGGGAATTTGGCTGACTTGCCCACGCACGGCATAAAGTGGTAGCGACTGCGTTTGTGGAAATTCATGCAGTTGATGCCCGTTGGCGAGGACGACGATTTGATGATGGAACGCATCATTTTCAGCATTTTTTACCAGCCAGCCATTTTCTTGTGCGGAAAGTGCGGTCACTTTTTGCGATGTTTTTATGATGAGCCCGCGCAGCTGTAAATAAGCAAACAGATTCTGCACAAATTGTTGTGGCGCAAGCCATCCACCCTGTGGAATAAATCCGCCACCACAAGGCAACGGGAGACCGACTTTCTCGATTAGTTCTGCTTGGCTTAGGCGTTGATAAAGGCTTTTCGGCAGATGAAGTTGCGAAACTTTCTGTAATTTGACCGCACTTTTTTCGTTATATCCGCACAGTGCCACACCACAAAATTCATGTTCAAATTCAATAAAGTTTTCGGCGTTGCGTAATTGCTGTAAGCCGTAAGCAAACGCGTGTATGTAAAAGCGAATGTTGCGTTCGTCATCATCGCTCAGTTGCGGATAAAATGCCCCTTGCTTATTGCCGGAGGCGTTCATCGCCGGCTGTGGATCTTCGCAATAAAGGGTGACGTTCGCGCCACGTTGCATTAAGGTGAATGCGGTAAATAAGGAGGCTATGCCGCCACCCACAATGGCAACATCCGCCACGCCTTCAAACTGAGCGGGTTGTGGCAAATACCATGGGGTGAAAAGTGCGGTGGGTTTTTCAAGTGTTTTTTCGCCTGCCAAACACTCCCGTTTTTTGCCGTAACCTTTGCGCTTTTGCACGCTGAAACCGGCATTTTCCAAGCCTTTGCGAACGGCACTAGCGGCAGTGAAAGTGGCGAATGTGCCTTGCGGTTTGGTGTAACGGTACATTTGCGTATAAAGCGCGTCATTCCACATATCAGGATTTTTATTCGGGGCAAATCCATCTAAAAACCAAGCATCGATTTTGTCACGCATATAGTCGCCGAGCTGTGGCAAATTGTCGTGAATATCACCAAACCACAGATCAAGGGTGGTTTCCTCAAAATGAAAACGATAGCAACCTTCAATCGGGTCTAGCCAATGCGCCTGTAATTGTGCCGTGAGGGCGCTAAATTGCGGGTAATGTTGATGGGCAAGCGTTAATGCTTCCCGTGTTAATGGATACTTTTCGAAGGAAATAAAAAACAGGCGTTGTAATGTTGCTTGTGGAAATTGTTGGCGGAACTCACGAAACAGCGTGGTGATCGCTAAAAAATTGAGCCCCGTACCGAAGCCGGTTTCAGCAATAATAAAATACGAGTGTTCATGTTTTAGCCAACGTTGCCACAGTTGATTGCCTTGTTGGAAAACATAGCGACTTTCTTCTAAGCCGTCTTGATTAGAGAAATAAACATCGTCAAATTGGTCGGAAATGGGCGTATTTTCTTGATTAAAATGAATCTCGGCATGAGTCACTAAGCGCATTGGGCGTGATTTCCTTTCGTTGCTTTTGAGGTGTCTAATATAATACGCTTAATTGCCCTAACTGGTCGAACGTTATAATTAATGCTTGCAATATTTTGATTTCATAGTAAATTGCGTTCAGCTAACAAATGTAAGTCGAAAATCAATTTCCCAACTCATAAGGAATAACGAATGAAAAGAGCAGTAATCACCGGATTTGGTATTATCTCCAGTATTGGTAACAACAAAGAAGAAGTCTTGGCTTCATTAAAAGCCGGCAAATCCGGTATTGAAATCGTCCCTGAATTTATTGACATGAAAATGCGCAGCCATGTTGCCGGAACGATTAAATTAAATCCGAGCGAGTTAATCGATCGTAAAGTGTATCGTTTCATGGGTGATGCGGCAGCCTATGCTTACCTTTCCATGAAAGAGGCTATTGAAGATGCAGGGTTAACTGAAGAGCAAGTGTCTAACGAACGTACCGGTTTGGTCATCGGCGCGGGCACAGGCTCTGCCCATAACCAGTTAGTGGCTTGTGATGCTGTGCGTGGTCCGCGCGGTGTGAAAGCCATCGGTCCTTATGCCGTAACCAAAACCATGGCGTCCAGCGTATCTGCGTGTTTGGCAACACCGTACAAAATTAAAGGCGTAAGCTACAGTATCAGTTCTGCTTGTGCCACTTCAGCACACTGTATTGGTAACGCATTAGAATTAATCCAATTAGGCAAACAAGACATCGTTTTCGCTGGTGGCGCAGAAGAGTTGTCTTGGGAATGTGCGACCGAATTTGATGCGATGGGCGCCGTGTCCACCAAGTACAATGAAACCCCAACCAAAGCCTCCCGTGCGTATGATGCAAACCGTGATGGTTTCGTGATTGCCGGTGGCGGCGCAGTGGTTGTCGTAGAGGAATTAGAGCACGCATTGGCGCGCGGCGCGAAAATTTATGCAGAAATCGTGGGTTATGGCGCAACCTCTGACGGTTATGACATGGTGGCGCCAAGCGGTGAAGGTGCAGAACGTTGCATGAAACAAGCCATGGCAAACATTGACACACCAATCGACTACATCAACGTGCACGGTACATCGACTCCGGTAGGTGATGTGAAAGAATTGGGTGCGATTAAAAACGTATTCGGCGATAAAATCCCGGCGATTTCTTCCACCAAATCTATGACAGGTCACTCTTTAGGGGCTGCCGGTGCGCACGAAGCGATTTATACCTTGTTAATGTTAGATAACGATTTCATCGCACCAAGCATTAACATTGAAACCTTGGATGAACAAGCCGTGGGTTGCAACATTGTGACTGAAACAAAAGAAAATGCCGGTTTACAAACCGTGATGTCTAACAGTTTTGGTTTTGGTGGCACGAATGCCACACTCGTGTTTAAACGTTATAACGGTTAAATTTGACTGAGAATAACTCCCCTGAATGTAAAATTTAGGGGAGTCTGTTTTTATGGCATCATCGTTCATAGCGAACGCCTAGTAATTTTTCTTCAATGTGTTGTGGTCGTATTGCGTTATTTGGAGGCAATGATGTCCTTATTTTCAAAATTCAAAAGTGCGGTGAATCAATTTCATCGAAAATCCATCAATCTCCAACTAAGAAAACGTTTGCAAAATCACGGAATGTCCGTGTTATCCAGTAACTGCGTGGGCGCATTTATTTTGCATGATTTAAATGAGCCTTTTCATTCGCCGTTTGTGAATTTATTTATGAAACCCTGTGATTTCATACGATATTTACAAAATATGTCGTATTACCATCAACAAACGTTAGAATTTAAACCGACAGATAAAGCCTATCCGGTGGGATGGTTGGGGGATATTCCCATTCATTTTATGCATTACCGCAATGCACAAGAGGCAAAAGCGAAATGGGAAACGCGTTTAAAACGCCTTAATCTGGATAATCTTTTCATTATCATGACCGATAAGGATAGCCCTCAAGGCGTGAGCTATGAAGAGCTTGAAGCCTTTGATCGGTTGCCATTTAAAAACAAAGTGGTATTTACACATAAACCTTATCCGCAGTTGGCATCTGCCGTGTATATTCCGGGTTTTGAGCAAGAGGATCAGGTCGGGGATTTATTCGCGTTTTCGGGTTGGAACGGTGAAAAATACTACGATCACTTTGACTATGTCGCATGGTTTAACCAAGGTTAATTCCATTAAAAAATCTGCGCCTTAATCCATCACATAAGACGCAGATTTTTCATCTTCCGCAGTATAACGTGCGATTATTTTCTTTTCTCAATTGGCAAATTATTTCTTTCTTGCCAACATGGTCACAAATTTCATTTTATAGCGATTGCCGTTTTCATCGGTTTTATGCAGTTCGCCCATGTTTTCGTTGTATTCCAAGAATTCCCAATCTTTGTAGTATTCTTTCAATTCATTTTCACCAAAAGTAAATGAGAATGGCAGTGGGCAAGGCACTTTCGGCGTGGACATGCCAGCCACGATTAAATTGTAACCACCCGGATTGGTGTGGTTTTGCATGTTTTCAAGAATTGCCGGTACGCGAGCACGATCGAGGAACATAAAGACCACCGTCGACACAATAAAATCATAGTTTTCTTGAATATTTGCTTCGTTGATATTGTAAAGTGCGGTCTGAATTTTTAGATTTTCTTTCTCTTTGACTTCGTTTAGAAATTGGAGACTGTTTTCATTGTGATCCCAAGCGGTGACATCATAGCCGAGTAAACTCAAATAGAGAGAGTTACGGCCTTGTCCACAACCTAAATCCAACACTTTACAAGGTTTGATGATTTTAGCGGCATCGACCACATCACCGTGGGTGGCTGTCATATTGTATTTCTTGCTGAAGTAGTCTTCCTTGGTGCAATAAAATTCAAGGAAACATTCCAAATCATCGGAAAGGGCTTCAACACGGTGCCATTGTTGCGGTTCAACAAAAGGAGTTTCATCTTGTGGCGTGAAAATGTGTTCTCTCACAATATCGCCATTTTCTGTGAGGACATAAAATTTAAGTTTGCCTTTTAATACGGTGAGTTTTCCCCAAGTGCCGACTTTGGTGTTGTGTTTTTCTTGAAACATTTTTGGCAAGCTGTCTTTAGTCCAAACCGGCATTTTTTTATAGCAAATAAGTTCGTTTTGCATTTTTTTCTCCAAATTTTAGGGTGTTAATAGTTGAGTTTAATGGTAGGTTAATTAGGCGAAATACGCAATATTTAATTCTTTTTCAAATGAAGAGATGATAAAAATCAAGCATTTTAGAAAGTGCGGTTGTTTTTTAAGGATTTTATGGGACATTACAATTTTTGATATATTGATTTATATAATGTTAGTTTGAAACTATGCAAATATGGGGTATTTTCAAGTGAAGAGAGAAAAATTACTATCATTTTTTCAAAAAATCTAATAACATTTACATTATTTGTTAAAAATTTGTAATGTCAGTTTTTGGCAAATTAGGCTTTTTTTAGTGATCAATTTCGTTGTTTAATTTCTATTAAAAATTAGGGTTAAACGTACTTCTAACTTAACAAAATAAGGAAAAAACTATGTCAGAATTGTTAAAAAATGACGTAGATCCGATCGAAACTAACGATTGGTTGGCATCAATTGATTCGTTAATTCGTGAGGAAGGCATTGAGCGCGCTCAGTTCATTATCGATCAAGTTATGCAACAAGCTCGCGCCGGTGGCGTTTCTTTACCAAGCGGGATTACAACCGATTATGTGAATACCATTCCTGTGTCAGAACAACCGGCTTATCCGGGCAATTTAGAGATTGAACGTCGCATTCGTTCTTATGTTCGTTGGAATGCGGTGATGATGGTGTTACGTGGTCAGAAAAAAGATCTGGATTTAGGCGGTCACTTATCGACTTATCAATCTGCTGCGACGATGTATGAAGTTGGTTTTAACCATTTCTTCAAAGCCGCAACAGAGAAAAATGGCGGTGACTTAGTCTTCTTCCAAGGCCACGCAGCACCGGGGATGTATGCTCGTGCTTTCTTAGAAGGACGTTTAACGGAAGAACAATTAGACAACTTCCGTCAAGAAGTACATGGCAAAGGCTTGTCTTCTTACCCTCATCCGAAATTAATGCCTGATTTCTGGCAATTCTCAACCGTTTCTATGGGTTTAGGTCCGGTGAATGCTATTTATCAAGCCCGTTTCTTAAAATATTTACAAAATCGTGGTTTGAAAGACACTGCTGATCAAAAAGTATATGCCTTCTTAGGCGATGGTGAGATGGATGAAATTGAATCTAAAGGTGCATTAACTTTCGCCGCGCGCGAACATTTAGATAACTTAATTTTCGTCATTTCCTGTAACTTACAACGCTTAGACGGCCCGGTAAACGGTAACGGTAAAATCGTTCAAGAATTAGAAGGTTTATTCGTGGGCGCCGGTTGGGAAGTAATCAAAGTCATGTGGGGTAGCCGTTGGGATAAATTATTTGCCAAAGACACCACAGGTAAACTCACCCAATTAATGATGGAAGTGGTTGATGGTGACTACTTAACTTTCAAATCTAAAGACGGTGCTTACGTACGTGAACACTTCTTCGGTCGTTACCCAGAAACCGCAGCATTAGTTGCGGACATGACTGATGATGAAATTTGGGCGTTACAACGTGGCGGTCACGATCCACTTAAAGTCTTTGCAGCATTCAAGAAAGCACAAAATGCCGGTAAACCGGTCGTGATTTTAGTTCACTCTGTCAAAGGCTATAAAATTGCTGAAGCAGAAAGTAAAAATACCGCACACCAATCCAAAAAAATGTCTGCTGAGAGTATCAAAGCTTATCGCGACTACTTCCACATTCCAGTGAAAGATGAAGATTTGGAAAAACTGCCATATGTGACTTTCCCTGAAGGTTCTGAAGAATATAAATACTTGCACGAACGTCGCAAAGCTTTACAAGGTTATTTGCCGGCACGTCACCCGAAATTTACTGTGGACTTCAAAGCACCTGAGCTTTCTGAATTCTCTGCGTTGTTAGAAGCGCAACCACGTCCGATTTCAACCACAATGGCATTTGTTCGTTTCTTAAATACGTTGTTAAAAGACAAAGAAGTGGGCAAACATATCGTTCCAATCGTAGCAGATGAAGCGCGTACGTTCGGTATGGAAGGATTATTCCGTCAAATCGGTATTTACAACCCGCATGGTCAAAATTATGTCCCATCCGACCGTGATTTAGTGGCTTACTATCGCGAAGCGAAAGACGGTCAAGTCTTACAAGAAGGGATCAATGAATTAGGGGCAACCTCTTCTTGGTTAGCGGCAGCAACGTCTTATTCTGTGAGCAATATGCCGATGATCCCATTCTTCATTTACTACTCTATGTTCGGTTTCCAACGTGTGGGTGACTTGATGTGGGCAGCCGGTGACCAATTGGCTCGTGGTTTCATGATCGGGGGTACGTCAGGCCGTACAACATTGAATGGTGAAGGTTTACAACACGAAGATGGTCACAGCCACATTCAATCTTTAACGATTCCTAACTGTGTCTCTTATGACCCGGCATTTGCTTATGAAGTGGCGGTTATCATGCAAGACGGTATCAACCGTATGTATGGTGAAAAACAAGAAGATGTGTTCTATTACATCACCACGTTAAACGAAATTTACGATCAACCGGCGATGCCAAAAGGTGCGGAAGAAGGTATTCGTAAAGGTCTTTATAAATTTGAACGCGTACAAGGAAAAGGTAAAGGCGAAGTGCAATTACTTGGTTCCGGTGCGATCTTGCGTCATGTACGTGAAGCAGCTCAAATTTTGGCTAACGACTACGGCATTAGCTCTGATGTTTATAGTGCGCCATCCTTCACTGAAGCGGCTCGCGAAGGGGCTGATGCGGTTCGTTGGAATATGTTACATCCAACTGAAACACCACGCGTACCATACGTTGCTCAAGTGATGAACGACAAGCCTGCTGTTGCAGCAACCGACTACATGAAGCTTTTTGCTGAACAGATTCGCGCTTATGTACCGGCTAAACATTATCATGTGTTGGGTACGGATGGTTTCGGTCGTTCCGATAGCCGTGCGAATTTGCGTGACCACTTTGAGGTAGATGCACACCACGTTGTGGTTGCCGCATTACACGTGTTGGCACAAGAAGGCACGGTTGACAAGAAAGTGGTTGCCGAAGCAATCGCAAAATACGGTATCGATCCTGAAAGATTGAATCCGTTATACGCATAAAAAATAACGAAAAAAACGACCGCACTTGATGAAAGTGCGGTTGGTTTTCCAAACGTTTAAAAGGTAAAAAGAAATGGCTAAACAAATTCAAATTCCGGATATCGGTAGTGATGAAGTGACCGTTACCGAAGTGATGGTAAAAGTTGGAGATACGATTACTGCAGATCAATCCATCATCAATGTTGAAGGTGATAAAGCATCGATGGAAGTGCCGGCACCTGAAGCGGGCGTGGTTAAAGAAGTGTTAGTTAAAGTGGGAGATAAAGTGACCACCGGCACGCCTATGTTGGTATTAGAGAGTGCTGACGCAGCACCTGCACAAGCCGCTCAACCGGCCGCAGCTCCTGCCACTGCACCAGCGACTGTACAAGTGGTTGATGTGAATGTACCGGATATCGGTTCTGATGAAGTCAACGTTACCGATATCATGGTCAACGTAGGCGATCGTGTTGAAGTGGATCAATCCATTATTAACGTTGAAGGTGATAAAGCGTCTATGGAAGTGCCAGCACCGGTTGCAGGTATCGTGAAAGAAATCATTATTAAAGCGGGCGATAAAGTGTCCACCGGCACATTGATTATGCGTTTTGAAGTTGCCGGCAGTGCATCTGCTTCAGCACCAGCGGCCTCTGCGCCAGCTGCTGCACCTGCCGCACCGGTTGCCGGTGGTGTGAAGGATGTGAACGTTCCGGATATTGGTGGTGACGAAGTGAATGTCACTGAAATTATGGTAAAAGTGGGCGATAGCATCACAGAAGAGCAGTCATTAATTACCGTTGAAGGTGACAAAGCCTCCATGGAAGTGCCTGCACCATTTGCCGGTGTCGTTAAAGAAATTTTAGTGAAAGCAGGCGACAAAGTCTCAACCGGATCCTTGATCATGCGCTTTGAAGTCGCTGGTGCTGCTCCGGCTGTTGCTGCTGCACCACAAGCGGCCGCACCAGCGCCTCAAGCTGTGGCGGCTACCGCACCGGCTGCGCAATCAGGCAATGTCTCCGGGTTAAGCCAAGATCAAGTAGTTGCAAGCGCAGGCTATGCGCACGCTACACCGGTGATTCGTCGTCTTGTACGTGAATTCGGTGTAAACCTTGATAAAGTAAAAGGTACCGGTCGTAAAGGTCGTATCGTTAAAGAAGATATTCAAGCTTATGTGAAAACTGCCGTGAAAGCATTTGAAACCGGTACGGTTTCTGCAGCCGCCGCAGGTAATGGCGTAGCGAATGGTGCAGGTTTAGGCTTGTTGCCATGGCCGAAAGTGGATTTCAGCAAATTTGGTGAAGTGGAAGAAGTTGAGTTAAGCCGTATTAACAAAATTTCCGGGGCAAACTTACACCGTAACTGGGTTATGATTCCACACGTAACGCACTTTGATCGCACCGACATCACCGACTTAGAAGCTTTCCGTAAAGAGCAGAACAAGATTGTTGAAAAACAAAAATTAGACGTGAAAATCACACCAGTGGTGTTCATTATGAAAGCGGTTGCCAAAGCGTTAGAAGCGTTCCCGCGTTTCAACAGTTCTATTTCTGAAGATGGCCAAAAATTAACGCTGAAAAAATACATCAACATTGGCGTGGCAGTAGATACACCAAACGGTTTAGTCGTGCCTGTCTTTAAAAATGTGAACAAAAAAGGCATTATCGAGCTTTCTCGCGAATTAATGGAAGTCTCTAAAAAAGCCCGTGACGGTAAACTTTCCGGTTCCGATATGCAAGGCGGTTGTTTCACCATTTCAAGCTTAGGCGGTATTGGTACAACACACTTTACGCCTATCGTGAATGCGCCTGAAGTGGCAATTTTGGGTGTTTCTAAATCTGAAATGCAACCGATTTGGAACGGTAAAGAGTTCGAACCTCGCTTAATGCTTCCGTTATCATTGTCTTTCGACCACCGTGTCATCGATGGTGCAGATGGTGCGCGTTTCTTAAGCTATATTAATGGCGTATTAGCGGATTTACGTCGCTTAGTCATGTAATCTGTAGGGTGGGTTTCAGCCCACCGATTAATGAGATCTCTTGGTGGGCTGAAAGCCCGCCCTACAAAGATCGCAAAGTGCGGTCGAAAATTTGAACGTTTTTACGAGGTAAAAATGAGTAAAGAAATTAAAACCCAAGTCGTGGTGCTTGGTGCCGGCCCTGCTGGTTATTCAGCGGCATTCCGTTGTGCGGATTTAGGCTTAGAAACCGTATTAGTTGAGCGTTATTCAACCCTTGGTGGGGTATGTTTAAACGTGGGTTGTATTCCTTCTAAAGCATTATTGCACGTTGCAAAAGTGATTGAAGAAGCAAAACACGCAACAAAAAATGGTATTTACTTCGGTGAACCACGTATTGATTTAGATGAAGTACGTGCCGGGAAAGAAGCGGTTGTAGCAAAATTAACCGGTGGTTTAGCCGGGATGGCTAAAGCGCGTAAAGTCACTGTGGTTGAAGGCTTAGCGGCATTTACGGATCCGCATACGTTAGTGGCGCGCGATCGTGATGGTCACCCAACAACAATCAAATTTGATAACGCGATTATTGCAGCCGGTTCTCGCCCAATTCAATTACCTTTCATTCCACATGAAGATCCACGTATTTGGGATTCAACAGATGCGCTTAAATTAAAAGAAGTGCCGAAAAAACTTCTTATTATGGGCGGTGGTATTATCGGTTTGGAAATGGGAACAGTTTATCACGCATTAGGATCGGAAATTGAAGTGGTAGAAATGTTCGACCAAGTTATCCCTGCTGCGGATAAAGATGTTGTGGCAATTTATACCAAACAAATCGAGAAAAAATTCAAGTTAATGCTTGAAACCAAAGTTACCGCGGTTGAAGCAAAAGATGATGGCATCTATGTTTCAATGGAAGGTAAAGCCTGTAACGATACTAAACGTTATGATGCAGTGTTAGTGGCGATTGGCCGTACACCAAACGGCAAACTAATCGATGCCGGTAAAGCAGGCGTTGAAGTGGATGAGCGTGGTTTTATTCATGTGGATAAACAAATGCGTACCAATGTGCCTCATATTTTCGCAATTGGTGATATTGTGGGTCAACCGATGTTGGCGCATAAAGGTGTTCATGAAGGTCACGTTGCAGCGGAAGTCATTGCCGGACAAAAACACTACTTCGATCCGAAAGTGATTCCATCTATCGCTTATACTGAACCAGAAGTGGCTTGGGTGGGTAAAACTGAGAAAGAATGTAAACAAGAAGGCTTAAACTACGAAGTGGCTAAATTCCCTTGGGCGGCATCCGGTCGTGCGATTGCCTCTGAATGTTCAGAAGGGATGACCAAATTAATCTTTGATAAAGACACTCATCGCATACTTGGTGGTGCCATTGTGGGTGTGAACGGTGGTGAATTATTAGGTGAAATTGGTCTTGCGATTGAAATGGGTTGTGATGCAGAAGATATTGCACTAACGATTCATGCCCACCCAACACTTCATGAATCTGTTGGTCTTGCGGCTGAAGTGTTTGAAGGTTCAATTACTGACCTTCCAAATGCCAAAGCGAAGAAAAAATAATAAAGTGGATTAAAATCATTAAATCATCATAAAAAAGAAGAGTTTCCTGCTTAGAAAATATCGCTAAAAAGGAAACTCTTATTTTATGCTTATTATGCTGACATGCTTATTGGCAGAGAATAAAAAAGCATTTCCACTTGCGTTAGCGGAAATGCTCATTAAGTCGTGATAATGCCACTAGTGATGATGTTCGTGCGGGGTATATTGCGCGCGTTTTTCACCCACTGGCAAGACCAATGTCGCATAAGTGGCTGAATGTTGGCACACTTTAGGATCGCTAAAGGCCGTTTTATGTACCACTTTGACTTTCCATAATCCTTCAATTAATGGCAAGAAATTCACTTTGCCGTCTTTATCCGTTTTGCTGGAAAAGCCCTGAATTTCACGGTGATCTTCAGCAGATTCAATATCTTTAACAACTACGGTGTCTGCTGTTGCAATTACGGTTTCACCAGCCAATGGTTTACCTTTATAGAAAATCTGTAATGGGAAAACTTCACCTTCTTTGAGTTCAGCAGGATTTTTGAGTGGCACAATTTCTAATTCTTGACCTAATTTTTCTTTAAATACCGTTGAATCAGCTTTATCACCGACGGTCACTAAGCTTTTACCAAACATTTGCGTTTGTTCACAATACGTGGCATCCGTCATTTGTTGCATATTTTCTTGCTTCCAGCCCTTTGCATTTTGTGACCAAAATGTTGGTTTATAGGTCGCGCTTACCCAATACGAACCTTCTGCCAATGGCTTTTCTGTGGTGTATTGGTAATTTTCCCCTTGTTGTTTAAGCTCGTTGGTCATGCCATTTTTATCGGTTAATTCAAGTGGTGCAAAAAAATGCAAGCGATCTGCTGCAATTTTCTCAGCATATGGAAAATGATGACCGTAGGCTAATTCCGCATTAAGTCCCTCTTTTGTGTCAATATGTGCCGGCGCGACAACCCAAACCTCATGTGCTTGTGCTAAACCGGCTAATCCTAATAATGTGATCAGTAATGATTTTCTCATTCTTTGTTTCCTTTTTGATGGGTGATTAATTAAAAATCAAAATAAAAAGTAATTTCGCAGTGTGAAAAAAGTAATGTAAAAAAAAGGAGTAGTCAATAAAAATATGCACTACTCCCAAAATTTATCTTAATTGTCCTTTTTTGATGGCTTTATGGCTAATAAATTACAGTTTAATTTACTAATTACGTGTTCTGCCGTGTTACCTAAGAAAGCCGCAGATAGACCTGTTCGTCCAATCGTTCCAAGAATAACCAATTCCGCTTCTAGTTTTTCTGCTACTTGAGGAATAACGTCTTCCGGGAAACCTTCTAGAACATGCGTATGATCATCGCTTATCCCATATTTCTGGCGTAATGCTTTCATATTTAACAAATACTGTCCACGTAATCCGCTATTGCAGTTGCCAGTGCTAAATTCCGGTAAGTCAATCGCCATATTAATCGGGGTTGGTGGATAGGCGGTAACCAGATGAATATTGCCTCGGTCTAAGGAATCGGCTAAGTCCATACTGAGTGAAACCAATTCATCATTAAATGAGCTATGCGCCTCGTTTTCATCATCAGAAACGTTTACCGCGACTAAAATACGACGTTGATGTTTCCAGTCACCGTCTTTCACCACCAAAATTGGCGTAGGACATTTACGCAAAATTTGCCAATCTACCGGGGTAACAATTAAAGATTTCAAACTTTCTTCTGCTTTCGTGTATTTCACCACTAAATCATAATTATGGGTTTCCACTTCGCGAGTAATGGCTTCTGCTTCATTGCTGTGCCAAACCACAGTAGAGGAGAATTGGATGCCGTCAGAGGCGTATTTTTCAATATACGGTTGAATCGCTAACTTGCGCTGTTCAATGACATTATGGCGCATTTCTGTCCGTTCTTCAGAAGAAAGGAGCGCCGACATTTCGTAAGATAAGTCATAAATGGCAAGGAATAGGGTAATATTGACGGGATTTGGGCTTTTTTGCTCTTGTGCTAAGCGAACGGCTCTCGCAAGGGCGTATTGTTTGTCATTTTCCGGGTTTAAGACCACCAGTATATTATTGAATTTCATACACAACCTCCATTATTGCGATGACAAATAGGGTAGAACATATTTGCTGAAATAACAAGGTACGGTCTTTAAAAAGGTGATCTAGTGCAACATTTTTGCTGCACTAGTAACAAGGTTGGCTTAGATAACCATTTTGATTTTTGTTTTATTGGTACCGGATAATTCGATTAATTCAGCCATATTATTAATCGTAATGTATTTACCTTGAACCGATAGAATACCTAATTTCTGGAAACGGCCTAACAACCGACTGATGGTTTCGACCGTTAAACCAAGATAGTTACCAATATCACCACGCGTCATGGTTAAACGGAATTCGCGGGCAGAAAAACCGCGAGCGGAATAACGCTGGGAGAGGTTATAAATAAAGGCGGCCAAGCGTTCCTCTGCGTTCATTTTCGACAATAATAAAATCATTTCTTGATCGCTTTTGATTTCATTACTCATCAAACGCATAATTTGTTGGCGTAATTTCGGCATTTTGCCGGATAAGTCATCTAAAATATCAAAGGGAATTTCACACACCATCGCTGTTTCTAACGCTTGAGCAAAACTCGGATGCTGCATATTCATAATGGCATCAAAGCCAACCAAATCACCGGGTAAGTGAAATGAGGTAATCTGCTCTTCACCGGTTTCGCTAATGGTATAAGATTTAATCGTGCCGGAACGAATGGCATAGATTGACGTCAGTTCATCACCGGCTTTGAAAAGGACTTGGGATTTCTGAATAGGTTTCTTGCGCTCAATAATATTGTCTAACTGGTTCAACTCGTGCTCATTGAGTGTAAAAGGAATACATAACTGACTAATACTGCAGTTTTGACAATGGATAGCACATCCTCCTGATTGAACTCGACGTCCTAATTTTGTCTCTGTCGTTAGAATTTTCATCTGTTCCCCAAATTCAAAGAAAACGTATTAAAAATGGTGTAAAATTGATCTGCCTCAATAATACCACTAAATGGTCAATTTAAGAAGTATAAAACACCGAGCGAGGATTTATGGCTGCCGAAAAACTCACGAAAAAACGCTTAATTCAGATTCTTATCATGTTGATAATATTGCTAATTGCATTCTTTTATCGCACTTTTTCCTATCAACCTGAAATACCGCCTCAAGAAACATCGCAAAAAGTCACCGCACTTTAGTTGTCTGAACTTTAGTTATGTCTGATATGTTGAATGGCAAACCCAGAAAAATTATCCATATTGATATGGATTGTTTTTATGCCTCTGTTGAAATACGCGAAAATCCCGCATTAGCCGATAAGCCGGTTGCGGTGGGAGGGCGTGCCGAACAACGAGGGGTGTTGAGCACTTGTAATTATACTGCCCGTCAATTTGGGTTACATAGTGCGATGCCTACTGCGCAAGCCTTAAAACTGTGCCCGAATTTGGTGTTGTTGCCGGTGAATATGCCGCTGTACCGTGCCGTTTCTCAACAAATTCATCAAATCTTTCAACGTTATACGTCTATTATTGAGCCACTTTCACTGGATGAAGCGTATTTAGATGTCACCGACTGTGATAAATGCGCCGGTTCCGCCACATGGATTGCGCAGGAAATTCGCCAGGCGATTTTCAATGAGCTGCACCTCACGGCGTCCGCTGGCGTTGCGCCATTAAAATTCCTCGCCAAAATCGCGTCTGATCAAAATAAACCGAACGGACAATTTGTGATTGAGCCAAAAGAGGTGAACGATTTTGTCGCCAATTTGCCCTTAAAGAAAATTCCCGGTGTGGGCAAAGTCACCGCGGAAAAATTATTGCAAATGGGGTTAGTGCGCTGTGTCGATGTACAGAAAACGGATCGTCACCTGTTATTAAATTTATTCGGCAAAATGGGGCAACGCATTTGGCAGTATAGCCACGGTATTGATGAGCGGGAAATTCAACCGCACCGTGAGCGCAAATCTGTGGGCGTGGAAACCACCTTATTAAGTAATATTCATCAGTTGGAAGAAGGCGTTGACGTGTTGGCAACCCTCTATCCACAGTTAGTGAAGCGCGTGCAACGTGCTTGCCCGGAGATGCCTTTGGCGCAATTAAGAAAAATTGGTGTGAAACTCAAATTTGAAGATTTTCAAGTGACGACATTGGAGAAAAGTGCGGTGGAATTTTCACATGAAAATTTTCAACAATTGTTGGGGCAAATTTGGACACGTCGGCAGGGGAGAAGCATTCGCTTAATCGGCTTGCACGTCACCTTGCCGGAAGAAAAAGTCTCAGAACAAATGAGCCTTTGGTAAGGGTACACTACAGAATAATTTTGCTTTCCGCCTTAAAGAAATTCATCACAAACTGGCTTTTGTAGCCTTTCACATGTGCGCCACCGATTAGCACTTCGTGAATAAAACGGTGATAGCTTGTCATATCTTCCGTATGTACCAACAGCAAATAATCATAATCGCCGGAAATTTCATAACAGGCGATCACATCCTTCTCCCCGCGCATTTTGCGTTCAAATTCATCTTGATAATGAGATTGCTGATTATCTAACTCCACCAACACAAATACGCTAATGGATTTCCCCACGGCAGAAGGAGAGACTATCGCCACTTGTTTAGTGATGACGTGATGTTGTTTCAGTAATTGAATACGGCGTTGGCAGGTGGCAATCGTGCTGTTAACCCGATCAGCCAGTTCTTTTAGCGGAAGGGTGGCATCCGTTTGCAATTCATTAAGAATCGACCGATCAAGTTTATCTAAGTGGTACATAATTTCACCGTTTGAGAATTTTTACCAAAACTAACGTAAATTTTGAGAAATTATCTCATTATTCCCAATTAATTGAAATGGGTTATTTAGCGCGTTAAGTATAATGGCTACCGGATTAACCTAAGGTGGAGAAGAATCATGCAAGCAGTATCCAAAGGCGTGTGGCTGTGTATTTTTTCGCAAAGTTTATTTGGCATTATGTATTTATTCAGCGCATGGATGTTGCCGTTAAATGGTACGGATGTTTTTGTTTTGCGCATGATCGGATCATTATTTGCCATATTGGCGATCTTATTACCCATAATGGGCTTATCCGGTGTGAAAACCTTTATTCGCAACGAATTAGGCTCAAGCTGGAAACGTTGGTTGATCTTTTTGATGGGTAGCGCCTTGGCAGGTAGTCAGTTTTGGTTATTTATGTGGGCGCCGGTGAATGGCGAAGGCGTAAATGTGGCGGTGGGCTACTTTTTATTTCCGTTAGTCATGGCATTTGGCGGTTATTTGTGGTTTAAAGAACGCTTAACCTTATTACAAAAAATGGCGCTATTTTTAGCCACACTCGGTGTCGCCCATGAATTGTGGACGACACAAACGTTTTCTTGGACCAGCCTATGGGTCTGCTTGGGTTATCCACCGTATTATTTAAGCCGTCGCGCCATGAAAACACCGGCGTTGCAAGGCTTAACGTTAGATATTATTTTTATTTCGATTCCCTGCTTTATTTACTTGGCATTTCAACCGAATGTAACAGATTTACTGGTCAGCGATTCGCGCTATTGGTTGTTCGTGCCATTATTGGGATTAATTAGCGCCGTTTCCGTGACTGCCAATCTAAAATCCGGTCTATTGTTGCCGGTGAATTTATTTTCCATGATGAGCTATCTTGAACCAAGCCTGCTTTTTTTATTCGCCATTTGGTTCTTACACACACCGGTGAATGAATCCGCCTATTTAACCTATTTTTTCATTTGGAGCGGATTGCTGTTGTTAATGTTAAACAGCCTCTGCCATTGGCGTTTTCCCACCCGTAAGACGTTACATACAAAAACCGTCTAAAGCAATCAATCATCTCTTCTGTAGCGTGCAACTTGTTGCACGAAATTGTGAATGCCTGAAGGGGTTAAACAACGTTCCGTACGTGGTTCGGTCGTGCAACAAGTTGCACGCTACATACGAAATCGTGAATGCCCGAAAGGAGTAAACAACGTTTCATACGTGGTTTGGTCGTGCAACAAGTTGCACGCTACGTACGAAATCGTGAATTACGTATCGAGGTTAATCATTCGTGTAACAAGTTGTACGAGACGAGAGGTAAATATACGCATAGCGTATGGTTTTTATAGCCAGGCTTTGGCTGGCGATAATCAAAAACTTTTCAATTGAAGAAATGTTAACTTATTACATTTTTACATTGGAAAAAGTGTTTCAAGTATAGATTTTTCGTTAGAAAAAATGTTTAAGGCTAGCTATAATCTATTCAATTCATCACTTTGAGAGACATTATGCAGCGAAAAATTATTCAATCCTTAGAAAAATGGAAGCACAAAACCAACCGCAAACCATTGATTATCCAAGGGGCAAGGCAGGTTGGTAAAACTTGGGCGATGAAACACTTTGGCGAGACATCCTTTGAGAGGGTGGCGTATATCAACTTTGATAATAACCCTCGCATGAAAACGTTATTTTCTGGCGACTATGATATTGATCGCTTGATACTTGGTTTGAAAATTGAAAGCGGTATTGATATTCAAGCGGAAAATACCCTGATTATTTTTGATGAAGTGCAAGAAGCCCCGCAAGCACTGTCATCACTGAAATACTTTTATGAAAATGCACCGCAGTTTTATATTATCTCAGCTGGTTCATTACTGGGAGTATCGTTACATCATCAAGCGTCATTTCCTGTAGGCAAGGTGGATTTTCTACCGCTTTATCCCATGGATTTTCACGAATTTCTAACCGCACTTGGCAAACAAGAGTTGGTGAAATTGCTTGAACTGAAAGACTGGTCGCTGATTACAGCAATGAAAACGACCTATATTGATTTGCTTCGCTTATATTATTTTGTTGGCGGTATGCCGGAAGCGGTGAAGGTATTTGTTGACACGCAAAATGTCGATGAAGTGCGTCAAGTACAACGTAATTTATTGATGGCGTATGAACAAGATTTTTCCAAACACATTTCAGATGGCAACACGGTGCAAAAAGTGCGGTCAATTTGGGCATCTATTCCTGAACAGCTTGCCAAAGAAAATAAAAAATTCATTTATTCCCAACTCCAAAAAGGGGCGCGGAGCAAAGATTATGAAATTGCGTTGCAATGGCTAAAAGACAGCGGTTTGGTGCATCCCGTACCTCGCGTGAAAAAACCACATTTGCCTCTTTCCGCCTATCAAGATAATGCCTTTAAATTGTATGGCTTAGATGTGGGGTTGCTTTCCGCACAAAGTCATTTGGATGCGAGTGTACTGTTAGAGGGCAGCCGTATCTTCAGCGAATTTAAAGGCGCATTGACTGAACAATACGTCCTGCAACAGCTGATTGCCACACAAGACAATCCGGTGTTTTATTGGGCAACAGAAAAAGGCATGGCAGAGATTGATTTTATTGTGCAACGCAAGCAAGCTGTGATTCCAATTGAAGTCAAAGCGGAAGAAAATTTGAAAGCGAAAAGTTTAAAAGTGTATGTAGAACAATTTCAGCCCGAACAGGCAATTCGATTTTCCATGGCGGATTATCGGGAACAGGATTGGATGGTGAATATGCCGTTGTATAATATTGAATCTATCTTAGCCGAAAATTAAGGAAGCTATGATGATTGATAATACATTTATTGCAGTCGGCATATCATCTTCTTATCCTAGTAAGGATTTTTCCTAATAAAATGGTTAATGACATATGTTTTGAGCTTCTTGATTAAACAAATATACTTACAAAAAATCCCCTAAATTCTCCAGTGAGAAATTTAGGGGATTGTTATTTTAAATAAGGCGTGCTTATTTCATGCCTTTCTTAACCAAATCCTCATAACCGCCATGATTGGTAACGTTGGTGTAACCTGCTTTTTTCAGTGCGTTTAACGCCACTTCTGCGCGGCGGCCGCTGCGGCAGTAGAGGTTGATAGGTGCGTCTTTATCCGGGCTAACAGCTTGGATGCGGTCAAGGATTTGCTCATGCGGAATGTTAATCGCATCTTGTAAATGACCTGCGTTAAATTCTTCGGCAGAGCGAACGTCAATCCAAACGCCTTTTGTGTTTGCTTGTTGTGCCATCGCTTTTTCTGTTTCTGGCATAGAAGCTGCAGAGGCAGCTAGGGGTGCTGTCATTGCAGCAGCGAAAACGACTGCAGTCATTAATTTTTTCATGATTTAATCTCCTTTTATATGGATGGTTATGTGTTTTGAATCACCCATTATGTTACTCACAAACACGGCAGTAATAAATGGCAAATTAGGCCAAAAATGAGATGTTTTATGAATCGTTTTGATAGGAAACTTTAGGTGATTTACCTAAAACTAAAGCGATCAGATGTTGAGTGTTGAAAAACATCTAAAAATCTGACCGCACTTTGAACTATTTCACACTCAATCTCACCGCCACGGTTTCGCCAGCCTGAAGATAGCGATGGATTCGTGCGGTTTCTACGCACACCATGGTTTGATAGCCGTTTTCTGACATGCTGCTTGTGGCTTTGTGCCATGGGTTCCATAACACCACATCGCTGGCATTTTGATGAGTCACGAATAGGGTGCGTTGGTTGGCTTGGTCGTGAATTTCCGTTGGTTGCTGTGGGGCGGCATAAATGCAATCTACGTTTTCATTGATAGTGCGTGGTGAAGGCACGGTTTCCTGTGATTTAGTGAGAGAGTTAAAACAGGCTGTTGGCAGGTTGACGATCGTCGTGTTGGCGATGTTGCCAATGTTGAAATAACTGTGTAGCGCCAGTTGCACGTTTTCCATGCCAACGTCGCCGTAATGGGTGAAGCGCACGTCGCAATGTTCGGTGAATAGCATTTCGATTTTAGCCAAGATGATGTTGTGTTTGGAAAATAACGAAAAAACTAACCGCACTTTGTCGCTATTAATCTCGTAGTCGCTTAATTGCCATAGGCTAGTGCGAGCAAAACCGTGCGCAGGGGTGCCTGCGTTACCAAACCATGGGTAGCAAATAGGGATACCACCACGAATTGCCGTGCCGGCTTTAAACGGCTCGATATCACTTAACCACAATACGTCTTGTTTGCTGTTTGTCGGTTGCCAACTGAATAAATGTGCCCCTTGCAAGGCGATTTTGGCGGTGCCGACGGCGTGGCGTAAATGTAAAACGGGAATGTCGTTGTAAGCATATAAGCTCAATTCTGGTGTGATTTGTTGTTGTAATTGAATGTTCATCATCTTGTCCTTGTGATTCAGAAAAAAGGGGAAATCTGCTATACTGTGCCGACTTTTTAACAGGTGAAAAATAATGGCGTATTCAAAACAAATTAGCAAGGCGTTTTCCCCAGACGGTGCATTGAGCGCCCATATCAGGGGCTTTCATCCCCGCGCAGAACAGGTCGATATGGCGACGGCGGTGGGTAATGCCATTGAACAGCAAGGGGCGTTAGTGGTGGAAGCCGGCACAGGCACGGGCAAAACCTTTGCGTATTTGGCGCCGGCGTTATTGGCGAAAAAGAAAACTATTATTTCCACCGGTTCCAAAAATTTACAGGAGCAGCTGTTTAATCGTGACCTGCCAGCCATTCAAAAAGCCCTCGGGTACAGCGGCAAAATTGCGTTGCTCAAAGGGCGTGCCAATTATTTATGTTTAGAACGTTTGGAACAGGTGATTGCGCAAGGTGTACTGGGTGATCGCAATGTGCTGCATGATTTATCCAAAGTGCGCAAATGGCGCAATGCCACGAAGACCGGTGATTTGTCCAAATGTATTGAAATTGCCGAAGATAGCCCGATTTTGCCTCAACTCACCAGTACGGCGGAAAGTTGTTTGGGGAGTGATTGCCCCAATTATGCGGATTGTTTTGTGGCATTGGCGCGTAAAAAAGCGTTGAATGCGGATTTGGTGGTGGTTAATCATCATTTATTTTTTGCCGACATGGCAGTGAAAGAAAACGGCTTCGGTGAATTGATTCCAAATGCTGAAGTGATTGTGTTTGACGAAGCGCACCAACTGCCTGATATCGCCAGCCAATATTTCGGTCAATCGGTCACGTCCCGTCAACTTTTTGATTTGTGCAAAGACATTCAAATTACCTATCGCACCGAAGTGAAAGACATGAAACAGCTTGGTGTGGCGGCAGATCAGCTGTTAAAAATCGTGCAGGATTTCCGTTTAATGTTGGGAGAGGGGAATTTGCGCGGTAACTGGCGGCAAATGCTGCAACAAAGTGCGGTCAAAAAAGCCTTTGATTTTTTATTGGAAAAACTGAATTTCACCGCCGAAGTGGTGAAATTAGGCTTGGGGCGTTCACAAACGCTGGACAGCATTTTTGAGCGCATTGCCCAGTTACAAAATTTACTTAAACGCCTGACGGAAACAGAAATTACCGGCTATTGCTATTGGTTTGAATGTATCGGTCGCCAGTTTGGGCTGCATATTACGCCGCTTACTGTAGCGGATAAATTCGGTGAGCAAATGGCAAAACAAAAATGCGCCTGGATTTTCACCTCTGCCACCTTGGAAGTGGGCGGTACTTTTGCCCATTTTTGCCAGCGTTTAGGCATTCAACAGGCTGCGCAGAAAATTCTGCCAAGCCCCTTTAATTATGCAGAGCAATCCTTGCTATGCGTGCCACGTTATCTACCGGCAACCAATCACAGCGGCACGTTCACTCAATTAGGCAAGATGTTACTGCCGATTATCGAAGCCAACCAAGGCCGTTGTTTTGTGCTTTGTACGTCGTACGCCATGATGCGTAGCCTGGCGGATTATTTTCGTGAAAACAGTGAACTGACGATTTTATTGCAGGGCGAAACGGCAAAAACGACGCTGTTGGAACAATTTATTTCGCAATCGCACAGCGTGCTGGTGGCCACCTCCAGTTTTTGGGAGGGCGTGGATGTGCGGGGCGATGCGTTGTCGCTGGTGATTATCGATAAATTGCCGTTTACTGCGCCTGATGAGCCTTTGCTGAAAGCCCGCATTGAAGATTGCCGTTTGCAAGGGGGCGATCCGTTTAATGATATTCAAATTCCCGAAGCGGTGATTACCTTGAAGCAGGGCGTAGGACGGTTAATTCGTGATGTGACCGATCGCGGTGCTGTGATTATTTGCGATAACCGCTTGGTGATGCGACCTTATGGGGAAACCTTTTTACGCAGTTTGCCGAATTTTAAACGTACGCGGGATTTGCACAAAGTGGTACAATTCTTAACAACGTTAAAGACAGACGATAACAACGAATCAATATAAATATGAAAAATGTCACATTATTAGCTTTAGATACCGCAACAGAGGCTTGTTCTGTTGCTTTGTTACGCGGCGGTGAAAAAAAACATTTAGCGCAATTTGCACAGCGTGAACACACCAAACATATTTTGCCGATGGTGGATGAAATTTTGGCACAAGCAGGCATTACGCTACATCAAGTGGATGCCCTGGTTTTCGGTCGAGGTCCGGGCAGTTTTACCGGTGTGCGCATTGGCGCAGGGATTGCGCAAGGCTTAGCCTTCGGGGCTGAATTGCCGGTGATTCCGGTGTCCAATTTAGCCGCAATGGCACAAGCTGCCTATGCGCAATATCAGGCAGAAAATGTGCTGACAGCCATTGATGCCCGTATGAATGAAGTGTATTTTGCCCAATGGCAGGCACAAAAAGTGCGGTCAGATTTCGGCGAGTTTTTAGATTGGCAACCGGTTATTGCCGAGCAGGTGTGTAGCCCGTCAAAAGTCATTGAGCAGGTAGCTCAACAACATCATGAAAACGCCGTTTTAGTGGGAACCGGCTGGGCAGCTTATCCTGAATTAAACGAAGCGAATCTTGGTAAAACGACGGATATCACTTTGCCTTCTGCCTTATATATGCTGGATTTGGCGTTGCCAAAATGGTTTGCCGGCGAGACCATCAGCCCGTTGGAGATTGAGCCGATTTACTTACGCAATGAAGTGACGTGGAAGAAATTGCCGGGGCGAGAATAGATTTTAATCACCTTTTTAGAGGAGCATTAAAATGAGCAAAAAAATAGGGTTAATATTGACCGCACTTTCTCTTGTTTTAACCGGTTGTGTGTCGGCGCCACAAGGGTTAGAGCCAAAACAATTTGATGCGTTAAATTTAAATAACATCCAACCGCAAGATTATGATTGCCGTTGTGTGAAAGTGCGTTTGGGCGGCAAAGTGATTTCTGCTACTGCATTAAAAAATCAGACAAAAGTGGAAGTATTGAATCAAACGGTTGCCTATTTCTCCGCAAAACCGATGATTGATAGCCACAGCAACGGGCGTTTTATTGCCTACTTAAACGGCTTTGTGGATCCGGAAAACTTAAAAGATCAATACATTACCATTGCTGGCGTGCTAAGTGGCAAAGAGCAGGGCAAAATTGATCAAGCAGATTACAGCTATCCGGTTGTGCAAGCGCATCAATATCGTCTTTGGAAGTTAGTTCAAGAATATTATTACGATCCGGATGATATGGATGATTACGGGCCGTTTTATCCATACGGTTGGGGCGCACCGAGATTCATGTGGGCTGAACCACGTCTTCGCTATAATTTGTATTAAGTTTAGGTGGAATGTTAGAATTCCGCCTCATTTTATAAAAATAAATAAAAAAGATAAGGAATCATCATGACTAAACCTTGGTTTCAAAATTATCCGGAAGGTTCTGAGCATGAGTTGGACACCTCAGAATATGATTCGATTTTAGATATGTTTGATAAAGCGATTCGTGAACATCCCGACCGTGCCGCTTACATTAATATGGGACAAGTGTTAACGTTTCGTAAATTGGAAGAACGCAGTCGTGCTTTTGCGGCCTATTTGCAAAATGAATTGAAGTTGGAGCGTGGTGAGCGTGTGGCATTAATGATGCCGAATTTGTTGCAATATCCAATCGCCTTGTTTGGTATTTTACGCGCCGGCCTTGTGGTGGTAAATGTGAACCCGCTTTACACACCACGTGAGTTGGAACACCAACTTCAAGACAGTGGTGCTAAAGCCATTGTGGTGGTGTCTAACTTTGCTTCTACGTTAGAAAAAATCGTTTTTAACACCTCCGTGAAACACGTTATTTTGACCCGTATGGGCGATCAGTTGTCTTTCGGTAAACGCACATTAGTGAACTTCGTGGTGAAATACGTGAAGAAACTCGTGCCAAAATATAAGTTGCCAAATGCGGTCACGTTCCGTGAAGTGTTGAGTGTCGGTAAATATCGTCAATATGTGCGTCCGCAAATAGAACGCAATGATTTGGCCTTTTTGCAATACACCGGTGGTACGACGGGCGTAGCAAAAGGCGCGATGTTGTCGCACGGCAATATTATCGTGAATGTGTTCCAAGCCAAGTGGATTGCCTATCCTTTTGTGGGTGATCGTAGTCGTGAGCGATTAGCCATTTTGGCCTTGCCTCTGTATCATGTTTTTGCTCTCACCGTGAACTGCTTGTTGTTTATTGAATTAGGGGTGACTGCCGTATTAATTACGAACCCGCGTGATATTCCGGGTTTTGTAAAAGAACTGAAAAAATATCCGTTTGTGGCGATTACCGGCGTGAATACCTTGTTTAACGCCTTGTTAAACAATGACGAGTTGAAGAACGTGAATTTCTCTGCCTTAAAACTTTCTGTGGGCGGCGGCATGGCGATTCACCAATCTGTTGCAACCCGTTGGCATGAATTGACCGGTTGTAACATTATTGAAGGTTACGGCATGACGGAATGCTCTCCGTTAATTGCGGCCTGCCCGGTGAATGTGGTGAAGCATAACGGCAGTATTGGTGTACCTGTCCCAAACACCGATATTCGCATTGTGAAAGAGGACGGTTCTGAAGCAGCTCTCGGTGAAGCTGGGGAGTTGTGGGTGAAAGGCGAACAGGTGATGCAAGGGTATTGGCAACGCCCGGAAGCCACCGCAGAAGTGATCAAAGATGGTTGGATGGCAACCGGTGATATTGTGATCATGGATGAAAGTTACAGTTTGCGCATTGTGGATCGCAAAAAAGACATGATTTTGGTGTCCGGTTTTAACGTGTATCCGAATGAAATCGAAGATGTGGCGATGTTAAACAATAAAGTGGCTGAAGTCGCGGCAATCGGTGTACCAAATGACGTGTCAGGGGAAACCATCAAACTCTTCGTTGTGAAGAAAGAGGAAAGTTTAACCCGCGATGAATTACGACAACACTGCCGCAAATATTTAACCGGCTATAAAATTCCAAAAGATATTGAGTTCCGTGAGGAATTGCCTAAAACCAACGTGGGTAAAATTTTACGTCGTGTTTTACGTGATGAAGAAATGGCAAAACATGTGACAACTGCCTAAGTTATTTTATTAATCAATGCGAGAGAGAATGTCGCTTTACAGCACATTCTCTCCTTTATTTCTATGACATATCAAATAAAAGAATGTAACAGTTCGTAGCGTGCATCTTGATGCACGACCAAATTACGCACGGAACGTTATTTAACTCTTTCGGACATTCATGATTTCGTGCAACAAGTTGCATGCTACGATTCTAAAAAAGTGCGGTGAATTTTTACGGCGTTTAAAAATGTGTTGAAAATCCACCGCACTTTTTATTGATTGCGATTATTGCAATTTCTTACCTTCAAACTCACCATTGAGACTTTCTAAGAAAGACGTAATGTCATCAATGTCTTGCTGTTGCGGTTTCACATTGCTTTGGTATTGCAACATAATGCGAACAGCTTCTTTCAAGTCTTTTGCAGAAGCATCATGCATATAAGGCGCAGTTAATGCGATATTACGTAATGACGGCACTTTAAAGCGATGCATATCATACGGATCCTTGGTTTGTGCGAAACGACCTTGATCGGCTTCAGTGATTGGTGTGCCACGATCTTTGAAGTAATCACCGTAAATACCCATGTATTCATAAGATTGGCCGCCCATATTCACACCGGTATGGCAGGTATCGCATTTATATTTTTTAAATAATTCGTAGCCTTTTAATTGCTGTTCATTTAATGCGGTTTTATCGCCTTTTAAGTAGCGGTCAAAATCGCTATTTGGGGTGATCAAGGTTTTTTCATATTCACCGATAGCGTGGGTTAATGTCGCTTGGCTTACTTCAGGATACACTTTCAAGAATTCTTTTTGGAATTCTTCATCCTGTTTAAATTTCGCTACGATGTCATCCCATGAATGGCTGCCCATTTCGACCGGATTAATGGGTGGTCCTCCCGCTTGTGCGGCAAGATCGATTGCGCGACCATCCCAGAATTGAACAAAGTTAAATGCGGCATTAAATACGGTTGGGCGCATTGATACCCCCTTTTTTACCGTCAATACCGGTGGAGACATCTAAGCGGTCAACCCCACCTTTGTCAAGCTGGTGACAGCTGTGGCATTGAACGGTGCTATCTGCAGAGAGGCGGTCATCCATAAAGAGTTTGCGACCAAGTTCTACTTTGGCAGGATCGGTCATAATAGCATCGGGAATTGGTTGGATCAGATTGTGGGGATTGGCGCCTTGCGTATTTGCCGGCAAAAAGGCCTTGCGTTGCTCACGAATCCAATTTAATAACGTGGTTTTCTCACTGTCATCAGGGCGACTTCCCCAGTGAATATGGCGGAATTTAGCTACCGGCATTTCGTTATTTTCAATCACACGTTCAAGTTTTGCTAAATCCACTTCAGATAATTTACTCGGATCTTTTAAGCCATCCAGTAATTTATTTAATAAAAAGACGCGTTTACCTGATTCAATATCATGGCTTAAGACAGAATCTGCGAAGGGAAGGTTAGCGTAGAAAGGCAAATCAGCATTCGAGGTATGACAATACTGGCAACCATTATCAAACAAAATTTTGGCAATCTTCTGTTGTTCGGTAGAGTAATTACCCTCAGCAAGTAATTTTTCTGACTGTCCTTTATCATATTGATGGATATATCCAACAACGCCTAAATAACCGGCAATCGCAATGACGGCGGCTTTAAGTGCAAATTTTTTCATCCTTTGTGCTCCAATGTTAGAAAAGTAAAAATAGCAGCGCGATTTTGACGAAAAATGAAATCTAAATATATGATTTAAATCAATAAAAATGATTTGAAAAAACGATGGGTGAAATTGATTGCATTAATCAAAAAGAGGTATTTTATGAAATGACTTGTCATTGAAGCATGGTAAACCCAAACACCAAAAGGAAAATTCCGTTTTTTTGTATATTTTTTTTGCATTCAGTCAACAAATACGATAAAAAGCTTGTGTTAATACAAAAAGCTAGATATTATCGCACGCAATTTGCGACCGTAGCTCAGTTGGTTAGAGCACCACCTTGACATGGTGGGGGTCACTGGTTCGAGTCCAGCCGGTCGCACCATCTTTTCTTTTCATAAAGCATCATAAAGTTCCATTCATCACATAAAATCAAACATTTATAGCCTTTTTGTTTGTTTTATTGTTTCATAGAGTTTCATTTAATTTTATGATTTTAGTATCACATTTGGTATCATAACTTCAATATTTCTGCGGTTGTAATACCAAAAACACGTTCGTGTTACGGATCTAAGATATAGCGATTCTAGAATCGTAGAGTGCAACTTGTTGCACGAAATCGTGAATATCCAAAAGAATTAAATAACGTTCCGTGCGTGGTTTGGTCGTGCATCAAGATGCACGCTACGCACGAGATCTTGAATTACGCATAGCCTATGATTTTTATAGTCTGGCTTTGACTGGCTATAAATAAAAAACAACCGCACTTTTTCAAGTACGGTTGTTTTATCTTTAATTAAGAATAAATTATTCTACGCCAATCATCACGGAAGTGGCTTTGATAATTGCGTAAGCGTCTTTGCCTACCGCTAAATTCCTTGGGTATTTAAGATGGCCACTTTGCTGTTTGGGATCACATCATGCAAAAGCATCGGGTGGTCGGGATTATGGGTGGTCATAATGATGGAAAATTGCTGATGTGATAACTCTTTAATCAGGCTCAAGGTTTTAAATACATTGCCGTAATCCAGGGCAGAAGTGGGTTCATCAAACAAAATCAGTTGCGGCTGTTGCACTAAAATTTTGGCTAAATTCACTAATTGTTTTTCACCGCTGCTCATTTGCATATAAATTTTGTCGGCAAAATGGCTGATACCCAGTTGGGCTAAGGCTTGTTCTGTGAGGTGATAATCTTCCTCACGCGGTTTGCCGAACAAACCTAGGTGAGCTGCACGTCCCAGCACCACATAATCCAATACCTTGTATTGATAAGTTTGCGGTGAATGTTGCGATACATAGGCGACTTGACGGGCAATTTGTTTACTTGTCAGATGCTTAATTTCTACATTATTGAGGAAAATTTCGCCCTGTTGTGGAGTGAGTAAACCGGCAATACAGTTCAGCAGCGTTGATTTTCCACGCCCGTTAGCACCGAGGATGGTAACCAATTCACCTGCATTCAACGTTAAGTCCACACCATTTAATAACGGAATATGAGGCTGATGTTGAAAATAAAGTTGGTTGATTTTTAACATATCGGCTCCTTATTCCGCGACTTTTTGCTTCACTAACACCCAAGCAAAGAACGGCGCACCGATAAAGCCTGTTAGAATGCCAAGCGGAACTTCTTGGGTATATAAGTTGCGGGCCAAGGTGTCGATAACCAATAAGAAAATGGCGCCGATCAGCGCGGAAAGCGGAAGGGTGCGAAGGTTATTGTCGCCGATAAACATGCGCGCCAAATGCGGAATAATTAAGCCAATCCAACCGATCGTGCCACTTAAACAGACCGCAGAAGCAGTGAGCAAGGTGGCAAACACCACCATAACGTTGCGTTCCAAACGAATATTGGCACCAATTAATTTTGCCTCCCGATCACCCAATGACAGCACATTAATGCGCCAGCGCATCATTAATAACGCGCCGGTAGTCAGCAAAATCATCGGTGAAAGCAGGCTCAGATTTTTGTAATCCACTTTGGTCAAACTCCCCATTTGCCAATATACAATATCAGCAAGTTGGGTTTCCGGGTCGGCGAGATATTTGATTAAACCAAGACAAGCCATCATAAAGTCGGAAATGATAATCCCGGAAAGCACAAGAATGATCGTGGAATCGCGCTGTACCAGCTTCGGCAGGCTCATAGTCATCAACACGGCAATTAAACCGCCTACAAACGCGAATCCTTGAATGGCAAACAAACCGAAACTGAGTAAAATCGCAATGGCTGCGCCAATACAAGCCCCACTGGATACACCTAACAGATCAGGCGGCACCAACGGATTGCGGAAAATCCCCTGAAAGGTTGAGCCTGGCACCGCAAGCGCAGAGCCCACTAAAATAGCAGCAAGAATGCGTGGCAAGCGCAGATTGAAAATGATGTTGTTTTGTACGTCACTGGTGTTATTGCCCATTAGGATTTGCACTACGATTTTCAATCGGAATGGCAAAACGTCCCCAAGACAAGGAAAACAAGGTAAGGCTAAAAAGCAATAAAATAAGCAGGATAAAAATCAATGTGTTTTTATTCATGAGAAAAGCGCGGTTAGTTTTTAATGTGGTTCATTATATATGAAATTATATACATCTTTATAATTTATTTTATATAGCGAAATTAAGGGAGTAGCCAAAACGAGTAGGAAACTGACCGCAATTTAAAGAATTATAGGTGTAGATGAGTAGTATCAATATTAACAAAGTTTCGGTTGAGTTTGGCGATTGGGCGACGCCACGTTATGATGGGGAGTATCCGCGTATTTCAACGGGATTTGCTAAACTGAAACTCGATACATTATTTGCTGAAATATCGCTCCCAGCCAATAATCGATGAATTAGGTATGTTGATAGAAGACTGGCATTTTCAGGTAATGAAGCGGGTCACGCCTGAGTTATTTGATATTTTCATTCTGATTTACGTAAAGTGTTGGGATAAAGCGGAAATATGGTAGTATCTCAATTTATCAAGACTAGAATATTTTAATCGCCTTAAAACGACGAAAATGTCGGTCGTTTCTGTTGATGTTGGCAAGCGGTGGGGTGGCGTGTGTTTGGGAGACGTAATATTTTGCTTTTATTCATAATAAAAAGCCGATTAAAATCGGCTTTAATACATAATTTGATTATTTTGCAGGGTAACTACGACAATGTTCGCAAACGCGTTCAAAACGTCCTTTTTTACGGCGAATATATGCGTTTACATGAACGGATCTTGGATATGAACAAAAAATCATATTTAATTCTCCATTAAAACTGACGAGAACGATATTGATTAATTGCTATAAAATACTTAGAATACACAGTGTTTCACTAGAAACGAGCATTTTATGCAATTGGAAGAGGGGCGTTCTCACTTCCATTCCAAGGCAATCTAAAATGTTGGTAGCATTTCAAATCGCCTAAATAATTCAAAAGTTAAGTTCTAACTGAGCGGGTTCATCCCTTAAGTTAAATAACTTCATCATAACAAGGGCAAAGTAATCAGCTTGTGTTTCTGCATCATCGAGTGATTCTATTGCCCTTTTTTCATCTGCCTTTAGGTAAATTGGTTCGTGTCTTAGTACAACGTGTCCCAATTCGTGGAAAAAGGTTTTCCAATCTTCTGGGTTATTTTTTACCGCACCATTGAATAATTTCTGTGGAATAAAAATCTTTCCTTGAATGGGAATGCTTAATCCCTTTGTTAGGAAGTGTTTTTTATTCCACTCGCGATTGGGCAAGATATGAACGGCAATATCTTCCATTGCGAGGTGATCGATAAAACGCTCAATGTTCAATTGACCTTGCTCAATTTGCGATAATTTAGAAAATTGCACGACGGCTTCGGTGGCAATTTCTTGATGGGTTCTACGTTGTACCATATGTCCACGTAATTTATATTGTTGATCTTCAACTTCTGCCATTGACTATATCCCTATTTAGCATTCAGAATTTTGTTAATTAAATCTAATTGCTCTTGCGATAAATCACTACGAGCAAAAGTTGCCATCATTTGTTTTTGACTTGGTTTTAAACCGTCTAGCTTGATTGAACCGTTTGCAATGTTGGCGTGATCTTCTAGATGTAAAAGATCGGCAGTATTAGCGCCTTTACTCACAAGATATTCTCGGATTTGGGGAACAATTTCCATTGGGATCTTTTTTACTCCAGTTTCAATCGCGCTTAAAAAAGAAATGGTTTTCCCCAAAGCTTTCGCCATTGTTGAAAGGGTTTCCCCTGTATCTATCCGCGCTTTGCGGATAATTTTTCCAAAGTTATTCATAGTCTTCCCCTTAGTAAGTTGTAGCATTATAGAGCGTTTAAAAATTAAATTCAACCAAAAAAGTGAAAAATTAAAACTCTAAAAGGTGATGAAAGGAGGTGTAATAACCATAAAATAATTGATTGTAATTTAATTATAGGTATAATAACTATATGATCAAACAGCATGGGAGCAAATCAATGTGGATAGTCGAAAAATAATTAAGATGATTGAAGCGGATGGTTGGATTTTTCACCATGCTACAGGAAGCCACTATCACTTTACTCATCCGATAAAGAAAGGGATTGTGACCGTTCCACATCCTAAAAAGGATTTAAAGAAAGGGACGGAAAATTCAATATTAAAACAAGCAAGGCTAAAATAGCCCTGTTATTAAAACAATAGAGGAAAGATTATGTTATATCCAATCGCAATTGAGCCAGGTGACGAAACTCACGCATTTGGTGTGATCGTGCCGGATATTCCTGGCTGTTTTTCTGCCGGTGATACGCTTGAAGAAGCTTACGCCAATGCAAAAGAAGCCATTGCCGGGCATTTAGAATTATTGGTTGAAATGGGCGAGGAAGTGCCTTTACCAACATCAATGGAAAATCATCGTAACAACCCTGATTTTACTAACTACGGTATGTTTTTTGGTGTGGTTGATGTGGATATTACGCATTTATTGGGTAAATCTGAAAAAATCAACATCACAATGCCGGCTTATTTAATTAAGCGTATTGATGATTTTGTTTCAACGCACCGTGAATATAAAAACCGTAGCAGTTTTTTAGCCAAAATCGCAGCAGATAAGATCTTATCTGCGTAATTTATTCCAACCCTTGGTAAGCGCCTATTTCAAGGGTTGGATTCATCCAAGGCTCGTAACCTTAACAAAAAACGGCATCTATTTCGATGCCGTTTTCTTTTTAAAGTGCGGTCAAAAATTACAACACTTTGAC
Organism: Aggregatibacter sp. 2125159857; assembly: GCF_017798005.1. Lineage (NCBI taxonomy): Bacteria > Pseudomonadati > Pseudomonadota > Gammaproteobacteria > Pasteurellales > Pasteurellaceae > Aggregatibacter > Aggregatibacter sp. 2125159857. Next base: position 1,273,959 of record NZ_CP072548.1, on the reverse strand, counting down.
AATGCTTTCGCAGAGGTAACGAATGTTGTCTTCGGTAATGCCGGCAACGTTGATACGGCCTGAGCGCACGGCATAAATGGCAAATTCTTCTTTTAAGCGGTCAACTTGTTCTGCGGTTAAACCACTAAAAGAGAACATCCCGTTTTGGTTGATGATGAAACTAAAGTCTTGTTGTGCACCGTATTCTTTAAGCAACTCAACAAAACGGTGGCGCATTTTTTTGATGCGGTCGCGCATTTCGGAGAGTTCGTTTTCCCAGTCTTGGCGCAATTTTGCATCATTTAATACCAATGCAACGGTATTTGCCCCGTGAGAAGACGGGTTGGAGTAGAGGGTACGGATAATGACTTTCACTTGAGTTAATGCTGTTGCAGCAATATCAGAATTTTCCGCCACGACAGTGAATGCACCAACACGCTCGTTATATAAACCGAAGTTTTTAGAGAAAGAGCTTGCCACTAAAAGTTCTTTGTGGTTTTTGGCAAAGGCGCGTAAACCGTAAGCATCTTCTTCTAAGCCATGAGCAAAGCCTTGGTAAGCGAAGTCGAATAATAGCAACCAGCCTTTTTGTGCAGACATTTCAGCCAGTTTGTCCCATTGCTCTGGTGTCGGGTCGATACCGGTCGGGTTGTGGCAGCAACCGTGAAGTAAAACCACATCGCCTTCACCGGCTTGGCTTAAATCGGCAATTAAGTTGTCCCAATCTAAGGCTTTGCGTTCGGCATCGTAGTAACGATACTCGCGAATGTTAATGCCTACCGCTTTGAAAATTGCATTGTGGTTTGGCCAGGTTGGTGTGCTGATCCACACATTTTGGCTGTTAGTTTGGCGTTTAACGAACTCTGCAGCAATGCGGAGCGCACCTGTTCCGCCCAAACTTTGTACGGTTCTCGCACGATTGTTTTTTACAATGTCAGAATTCGCACCGAACAATAATTCTTTGGTACGTACGTTAAAATCAGCAACGCCATCAATCGGCAAGTAGTTTTTGGTATTTTCTTGTTCTAATAAACGTCTTTCTGCTTCTTTTACCGCTTTAACAATTGGGGTATTACCTTTGGCGTCTTTATAGACACCGATACCTAAATTAATCTTGTTACTGCGGGTTTCGGATTTAAATGCTTCGCCTAAACCTAAAATTGGATCCGCCGGTGCGGCAGTAATCTTTTCAAACATAGTGTTATCCTCGGATGGTGGGTGAAAAATTATTTTAGTTATACTGCTCGGTATTCTTTTTGACAAGCAATATGTTTCAAATATGTTAACTATATCAACTTATTTTTTGCCCATTGCAAACCAGATTGATACTCTTCCGGCAACTCTGTGGCGAGTTTGTCTAATTGGGCGATAATGACCTTTTTATCCGGATGCGAAAGGTTAATGTGTCCCACTTTACGCCCCGGTCGGACTTCTTTGCCATACCAGTGTAATTGTGCAAAGGGCGTATTTAGCCATTGTGGGTTATGCGCAGTGCCGATTAAATTCAGCATCACGCTTGGCGCAGAGACCTTTAATTCCGGCGTTGGTAAATCTAACAATGCCCGCAAATGCAATTCAAATTGACTCACAGCGCAGCCAAGTTGTGTCCAGTGACCGCTATTGTGTACGCGTGGCGCAAGCTCATTAATTAAAAGCTGATCGCCGACCACAAAACATTCCATTGCCATCACGCCCACATAATTGAGCTCATTCATGATTTTGCCTAACATCATTTCAGCTTGCTGTTGCTGTGCAGCTTGTTGTGGAAAAGTGACATCCATGACACTGTAACGTAAAATACCATTTTGCTGTAAATTGTGGGTGACCGGATAAAAACGAGTCTCGCCGTTACGGAAACGAGCACCCACGAGAGACACTTCATAATCAAACGGAATGAATTTTTCCGCAATGGTTTCCCCGAACAAGTCTTCCGTAATTTGCGCTTTATTTTCATCAGATACAATCCACTGCCCACGGCCGTCATAACCGCCCATACGGCGCTTAACGACAACTTTATCACCAATATGGTGAAATACCTCCGCCCATTGTGATGGTTCTTTTAGTAGACACCAAGGCGAAGTCGGAAGATGTAATTTATCTAATAAGGATTTTTGGCTTAAGCGATCGGCTAATTGTGCAAAGACTTTTTGATTGACGAAATTGGCGTGATTGCCAAGGAGGTTGGTGAGCGGCGTTTGTTCCCAACGTTCGATTTCAGCGGTAATAATATCATCAGGCGATAATTCAAATACGGGTGCATCGAAAGGCAACGGTTGAACCTGAATATCTAAAGGCGCACCGGCATAGCGTAACATTCTGCCGAGTTGTCCATTGCCAAGCACATAAATCGTCGGGTAGAGAGCGGATTTTTGCATAGTATTCTCATTGATTTTTATTGATGGCACAAACGTTCATGTTTGCACTACCTTTAGTTACTTATTAAAAAACACGGAAAAAAATGACCGCACTTTTTAGGTTGAGCATGGATAAAGTGCGGTAGATATTTTCGTTGTTTTTAACGTCGCGGGTCCGGATTGTCTAACACGCTTTGTGTTTGCGCCTGTCTGAACTCATGTAAACGCTTTGCTAATTCAGTATCATTCATGGCTAACATTTGTGCGGCTAATAAGCCCGCGTTTGCCGCACCGGCCGGCCCGATGGCTAAGGTGCCGACGGGAATGCCTTTAGGCATTTGCACGATAGAATAGAGGCTATCTACACCACTTAATATGGAACTTTTCACCGGTACGCCGAGTACGGGCACGATGGTTTTGGCAGCGATCATTCCTGGCAGATGGGCAGCACCACCGGCACCGGCAATAATCACCTGATACCCCTTTTGTTGTGCGGTTTCGGCAAACTGGAAGAGTTTATCGGGGGTGCGATGTGCAGAAACAATCTCTACGTGATAAGGAACCTGTAATTGATCGAGGATTTGCGTGGCTTCTTGCATGGTTGCCCAATCACTTTGAGAACCCATCACAATCGCGACTTTTGGGGATGTTAAAGACATTTTTGCCTCATTCTTGGAGATAAAAAACGGCGCTAGAATAGCATAATGCGCAAACGTTTGCGATAACTTTGGCAAAGAAAATCCATTTGCAACTTAATGCTAAAAATCATATCCTTAACGGCACTTTTTAGCCCTTAGAATTAGGTTGTTTTATGCTCGCTAAAGCCAAATATAGAAAAGATTATCAAACCCCCGATTTCACGGTAACCGATATCTATCTCGATTTTCAATTAGAACCGGAAAAGACCGTGGTGGTTGCCACAAGCCAATATCAACGTCTTAATCCAAACAGCAGCACCTTGCGCCTAGACGGACAGGATTTTCAATTTTCTTCCATTAAATTAAATGGAACACCTTTTACACAATATCAACAAGATCCGGAAAGTTTAACGCTAAATCTTGAGCAAATCGATGCAAATCAGTTTGAACTGGAAATCACGACGATTTTAAATCCGGCAGCCAATACATCACTACAAGGTTTGTATCAATCCGGTGACGCTTTTTGTACACAATGTGAAGCGGAGGGCTTTCGTCAAATTACCTACATGCTAGATCGACCGGATGTCTTAGCACGTTACACCACGAAAATTACCGCCGATAAAGCGAAATATCCTTTTTTACTTTCTAATGGCAATCGCATTAACAGCGGCGATTTAGACGATGGACGTCATTGGGTGGAATGGAAAGATCCCTTCCCGAAACCAAGTTATTTATTTGCGTTAGTGGCAGGCGATTTTGATGTGCTGAAAGATCAATTCATCACCAAAAGTGGTCGTGAAGTCGCTTTAGAATTGTATGTGAATCGTGGCAATTTAGATCGCGCTGATTGGGCAATGCAAAGTTTAAAACGTGCTATGAAATGGGATGAAGAACGTTTTGATTTAGAATATGACCTCGACATTTACATGATTGTCGCGGTGGACTTCTTCAACATGGGCGCCATGGAAAATAAAGGGCTCAATATTTTTAATGATAAATATGTGTTGGCAAATCCACAAACGGCAACCGATGACGACTATTTAGCCATTGAAAGTGTCATTGCGCATGAATATTTCCACAACTGGACAGGGAATCGAGTCACTTGCCGTGATTGGTTTCAACTAAGTTTAAAAGAAGGGTTAACGGTTTTCCGTGACCAAGAATTTTCCTCTGACACAGGCTCCCGCCCGGTAAATCGCATTAATAACGTGAAGTTTTTGCGTACCGTACAATTTGCTGAAGACGCAGGACCGATGGCACACCCGATTCGCCCGGAAAAAGTGATTGAAATGAATAACTTCTATACGGTTACTGTGTACGAAAAAGGCGCGGAAGTGATTCGTATGTTGCATACCTTATTAGGCGAAGAAGGCTTTCAAAAGGGCATGAAGTTATATATTGCGGAAAACGATGGCAAAGCGGCAACCTGTGAAGATTTTGTGTCTGCCATGGAGCGCGCCAATAATTTGGATTTAGCCCAGTTCCGCCGCTGGTACAGCCAATCCGGCACGCCAGAGTTGACCATCAGTGATCGTTACGATGAAAAAAATCACGTTTATCAATTACAGGTTTCTCAATTAACACCACCAACGGCAGATCAAATGGAAAAAGTGAATTTACACATTCCATTGAAAATTGCGTTATATGATGAAAAAGGTGCGGTACAAACCCTTTATGATGCCAATGGTGTTGTGGATAGTGTGTTAAACATTACTCAAAAAGACCAAACCTTTGAATTTCATAATCTTTACACTAAGCCGATTCCAGCCTTGTTATGCGATTTTTCTGCACCGGTGAAATTGGATTATGATTATTCCTCTTCACAACTGATTACCTTGCTAAAATGTGCTGAAAATGGCTTTATTCGTTGGGATGCGGCGCAGATGTTACTGGCTTCTGAGTTACGACGTAACGTCTCTCACTATCAACAAGGCCAACCGCTAGAATTATCGGCGGAAACGGCAGCCGTGTTTTATCAAGTTTTAGATAATTATCAAAAGGATATTGAGTTAACCAGTTTGATTCTCACGTTGCCGAAAGCGACAGAATTTGCGGAATTATTTAAAACCATTGATCCGGATGCCATCAGCGCTGCCAGGGAGTTTATGGCTGTCGCAATTGCAGACAGCTTACAAGAGGTATTGTTAAGAACTTACAACGCCATTCGTTTGGATGAATACAAAATCAATCGGGAAGACATTGCTTTACGCAAACTACGTAATGTCTGTTTAAGCTATTTAGCCTATACCAATATTGGCAATAATCTGGTGAACAAACATTACACCTATTCCAATAACATGACCGACACACTCGCCGCCTTAACTTCTGCGACACAAGCGAGATTGGCTTGTCGAGATGGTTTATTAGCGGATTTTGAGCAAAAATGGCATCATGACGGCTTAGTTATGGATAAATGGTTTGCTTTACAAGCGACTCGTCCGGAAGACAATGTATTGCAAAACGTCATTCAACTGATGGAGCATCCAAGTTTTAACTTTAACAACCCGAATCGCTTGCGTGCGTTAGTGGGAACATTTGCTAATCAAAACTTGAAGGCTTTCCATGCGATTGATGGTTCCGGCTATCGTTTCTTAACGGAAATTTTAATTAAACTGAACAAAAGCAACCCACAGGTGGCTTCTCGGTTAATTGAGCCGTTAATTCGTTTTGCACGTTATGATGCGCAGCGCCAAACCTTAATGAAACGTGCGCTAGAACGCATTAGTGAGACAGCGGATTTATCTCGCGATTTATTTGAGAAAATCGAAAAAGCGTTACAGTAAACATGAAAAGTGCGGTTAAATTTAACCGCACTTTTTCTATTCCTTTCACAGTTAACTCTCCGGAGAGATAAACGAATATGTATTCTTTCATTCGTAAAGGTCTTTTTGCCCTTGATCCTGAAGATGCCCATGATTTGGTGATAAAAGCCCTTGGCTTAGTGGCATACCCGCCATTTCATTTTCTCTTAAAACAACTTCTAAATTGCCCTCAAGACACACCGAAAACCGTCATGGGCATTGAATTTAAAAATCCTATCGGTTTGGCAGCGGGCGCAGATAAAAACGCGGAAGCGATCGATGGTTTTGGTGCCATGGGGTTTGGTTTCATTGAAGTGGGCACAGTGACGCCATTGGCGCAAGAGGGAAATGCCAAACCTCGCCAGTTTCGTTTGGTAGAAGCCGAAGGCATTATTAATCGAAACGGTTTCAATAATTATGGTATCGATCAGCTGATTGAAAATGTCAAAAAATCCCACTATGACGGCGTGCTAGGGATTAATATCGGTAAAAATAAACTGACGCCTTTAGAACAAGGGAAAGATGATTATCTGATTTGTTTGAATAAAGCCTATAACTACGCCGGTTATATTACCGTGAATATTTCTTCGCCTAATACGCCGGATTTGCGCCAGTTACAATATGGTGATTATTTTGATGATTTGCTAAGAAGCATTAAATCTCGTCAAAAAGAACTGGCTTCACAGCATGGCAAATATGTGCCGATTGCAGTGAAAATTGCACCGGATTTAACGGAAAGTGAGCTAATTCAAATTGCCGATACCTTGCTGCGTCATAAAATGGACGGTGTCATTGCGACCAATACGACGATTTCTCGCGACAACGTCACATATTTAAAAAATGCTGAGCAGCAGGGCGGATTAAGCGGAAAACCCTTACAACAGAAAAGCACAGAAATTATTAAACGATTATACCAAGAACTCAAAGGGCAGATCCCCATTATTGGCAGCGGCGGCATTGATGGTGTGCAAAATGCTCAAGAAAAAATCCAAGCAGGCGCCGAGCTTTTGCAAGTGTATTCAGGCTTGATTTATCATGGACCGAGATTAGTTAAAGAATTGGTTCAAGCAATTAAATAAGAGAGTAACGAGATGAAAACCTTATTTTTAACTTCTTATTTTTCAGGTGTGGGAAATCTGTTTAGAAATTTTATACAAGAACAAATATTAGCCAAACAGGTATTATTTATCCCAACTGCCGGCAATGTAGAGCATTATGTAGGCTATATTGATGAAGCGAAATATGTGTTTCAGACATTAGGATTCTCCGTAGATATTTTAGATATTGCCAATACATCTGAAGTGATTATCAAGGAAAAAATAAAACAAACACCATATCTGTATATTTCAGGTGGCAATACGTTTTATCTGTTACAAGAATTAAAGAAAAAAAATTTACTTGAGTTGATTAACTTACGAATTTCAGAAGGAATGGTGTATATCGGAGAATCTGCAGGAGCAATAATTACTGCTGGTAATATTAAATACAACCAAATTATGGATGATAAAATGGTTGCTTCCGAATTGACTGATTATTCTTCACTCAATCTCGTTAATTTTGCCATTGTGCCACATTATGGTGAGTTTCCTTTTGAAGAAAGTGCAATGGAAACCATTCGGGCTTATCAATCCACATACAATTTATTTCCAATCAATAATCATCAAGCGGTTATTGTTAAAGAAAATAATTATGAAATTAGAACAGAATCGTAGGTTAACACATGACAAAATACGATTTACATTGCCATAGTACAGCTTCCGATGGGATATTATCGCCGACAGAGGTGGTTTTGCGTGCTCATGAAAAAGGCGTGAATGTGCTGGCATTGACTGATCATGATACAGTAGCCGGCGTACCTGAAGCCCGTAAACAGGCTGAGGCGTTAGGCATTCAGCTCATTAATGGGGTAGAGTTATCGACCCTTTGGGAAGGTCATTCTATTCATATTGTAGGATTAGGGTTTGATCTTTCACATGAAAAAATGACCGCACTTTTGGCTGAACAAGCAAATTTGCGGGATAGTCGAGCGCAGGAAATCGGGGCAAAATTAGCCAAAGCCGGTGTGGCGAATGCCTATGAGGAAGCGAAAAAATTAGCCGGTGAGGGGGAGGTAACGCGAGCCCATTATGCCCGTCATTTAGTACAAATCGGTAAAGTTTCTAATGATGGTCAAGCCTTTAAACGTTATTTGGGGCAGGGGAAGTCGGCGTATGTCAAACCGCAGTGGGTTGATATTCCAACAACCATCGACGTCATTCATCAAGCCGGTGGGGTTGCCGTGTTTGCCCACCCGTTGCGTTATACGATGACTATGAAGTGGGTACGAAAACTGACGGAAAGTTTTAAAGCATGGGGCGGTGATGCCATTGAAATTTCCGGTTGTGGACAAAGTCGCGACCAGTATCAATTATTGGTAAAACTCGCGGAAGAACATCAACTTGCCGGCTCTATGGGGTCTGATTTCCATTTTCCTTGTGCGTGGGTGGAGTTAGGCAAACTTGCACCGTTGCCAGAGCATATTCCTTTTGTGTTAGACATAAAAAAATGACCTTGCTTAATTGTAAGGTCACGTAAAACGAAAATCCACTTAAAAACGACCGCTCTTTTACGGTTTTGTCTTACATAAATCCAGCCGAGTAATAAAATCAATGAAGGCTTTGACTTTCGCTGACAAATGACGGCGGTGTGGATAAACAATATGTAAATCCAACTCTTGTTGTCGGTAATCCGCTAAAATTTCCACCAATTTTCCTGAAGCCAATTCTTCCTCCACAAAGAAGCGCGGTGTGTTAATAATGCCAACACCATCAACACACAATGAAGCAAGGGTTAAGCCATTATTACACACCAGTTTGGAACGCATTTTAATACGCTGAATTTTATTGTGTTTGTTAAATTCCCAATAAATTTGGTTGCCTGTGGCTTTGTATAAAAGACAGTCGTGATGTTCTAATTCTTCCGGCGTTTGTGGTGTGCCATGTGTGGCTAAATATTCCGGCGAAGCGACAAAGTGCATTGAGGAGGTCGCAATTTTCTTTGCCACCAAGGAACTGTCTTGCAGATAACCAATACGCAAAGCTAAATCAAATCCTTCGCTGACCAAATCAATCATGCGATCGTTAAACTCAATTTCCATGTGTAAATTCGGATGGGTTTTAACAAAACTCGCTAAATTCGGCGTAATAAATCGCAAACCAAAATCCCGTGGGATAGAAACGGTTAAATTGCCTTGCAGAGAGGTGGAAAGATTACTGATGCTGGATTCAGCCTCCTCCAATTCCAATAGAATGGGTTGACAATGTTGATAATAGAGGCTGCCGGCCTCCGTTGGCACAATCTTACGGGTGGTTCGTTGTAACAAACGTGTTTTTAACTGTTCTTCTAATTGAGAAACCAATTTGCTTGCCATAGCAACGGAGATATTTTGCAATGCGGCCGCTTTGGTAAAACTTTGAGTTTCAATCACTTTGCAAAAAATTGAAATTGCGTTGAGTTTATCCATTTCTGATGCCTTTTGGAAAAAAGTAGTTGACCTACTTGAAGATAGTTAGCAATATAGCGGGCAATTTTATACAAGTTAATCGAAATTAGGTAATAATAATGACAAAATCCTTGGTTATTGTGGAGTCGCCGGCGAAGGCGAAAACCATTAATAAATATTTAGGAAACAATTATGTAGTGAAATCCAGCGTGGGCCATATTCGTGATTTGCCGACGGTGGGTTCCGCGACCGGAGAGAAAGCCAAACCTATTTCCACCAAAGGTCTTAGTGCGGAAGAAAAGCAAGCGATAAAACAACAAAAAGAACAAGATGCTTTAGTCAAACGCATGGGGATCGACCCATATCACAGTTGGAAAGCCAACTATCAGATTTTACCCGGTAAAGAAAAAGTCGTTGCTGAATTGAAATCCCTCGCCAAAAAAGCCGATCATATTTATCTCGCCACCGACTTGGATAGAGAAGGAGAGGCCATTGCTTGGCATTTACGCGAGGTGATTGGTGGCGATGATGAACGCTATAGCCGTGTCGTCTTTAACGAAATTACCAAAAACGCCATTAAACAAGCCTTTGAACATCCTGAAAATTTAAACATGGATAGGGTGAATGCGCAGCAAACGCGCCGTTTCTTAGATCGTGTTGTCGGTTTTATGGTGTCGCCGTTGCTGTGGAAAAAAGTGGCGCGTGGGTTATCTGCCGGCCGTGTGCAATCGGTGGCGGTGAAATTAATTGTAGAACGTGAGCGTGAGATTAAGGCGTTTGTGCCACAAGAATATTGGGAAGTTTCCGTTCTTACTAACACACCGAAAGGTGATGAAATTCAGTTAGATGTTGCGCAATTTAAAGGTAAAAAATTTGAGCCGAAAAATGCGGAACAGGCACAAAGTGCGGTGGATTTTTTAGCTAAATCTAATTATGTCATTTCTGATTTAGAAACGAAACCGACCAGTTCTAAAGCGCGCGCACCGTTTATTACCTCAACATTACAACAAACAGCCAGCACCCGTTTGGGTTTTAGTGTGAAGAAAACCATGATGTTGGCACAGCGTTTATATGAAGCCGGTTATATTACTTATATGCGTACGGACTCGACTAATTTGAGTCAAGATGCGTTAAATATGGTGCGCAGTTATATTGAAAAACACTATGGCGCACCTTATTTGCCGACCAAGCCGAATTTCTATTCCAGCAAAGAAAATGCACAAGAAGCCCACGAAGCGATTCGTCCATCAGATATTCAAATTGGTTCGAGTGATTTAGTGGGGATGGAAAAAGATGCTGTGCGTTTATATGATTTAATTTGGCGCCAGTTTGTAGCCTGCCAAATGCCGCCGGCTCAATATGACAGTACTACTTTAACGGTCAGAGCAGGGGATTACACCTTAACGGCCAAAGGGCGTATTTTACGCTTTGATGGTTGGACAAAAGTATTGCCACAATCCGGAAAATCAGCGGAAGATCAGGCCTTGCCTGATGTGGCCGTAAATACCACACTGAATTTGTTAAGTGTGGAACCTCAACAGTATTTCACAAAACCACCGGCTCGTTTTTCTGAAGCAGCATTAGTAAAAGAGCTGGAAAAACGGGGGATTGGCCGACCTTCAACTTATGCGGCCATTATTTCTACGATTCAAGAACGCGGTTACGTGCGTACAGAAAATCGCCGTTTTTATGCAGAAAAAATGGGGGAAATTGTGACCGATCGCTTAAATCAGTCGTTTGCTGATTTAATGAGTTACGATTTCACTGCCAATATGGAAGATGTGTTAGACCAAATTGCTTCCGGTACAAAAGACTGGAAAACGGAATTAAACCAATTCTTCAAAGATTTTTCTACGCAGTTAACAAAGGCAGAATTAGATGAATTAGAAGGCGGAATGCGCCCGAATAATTTGGTCGAAACAGATATTGTTTGCCCGACTTGTGGCCGTAATATGGCAATTCGAACCGCTAGTACCGGTGTGTTTTTAGGTTGTACCGGATATGCCTTACCGCCAAAGGAACGTTGCAAAACCACCATTAACTTGATTCCGGAAGCCGAATTATTAAACGTGTTAGATGAAGCGTCTGAAACCAAAGCATTAATGGAGCGTAAGCGTTGCCCGAAATGTGGTACAGCAATGGATAGCTATATTCTTGATCCACATCGTAAATTGCATATTTGTGGTAACAATCCGAATTGTGACGGTTATTTAATTGAAGAAGGTAAATTCAAAATCAAAGGTTATGACGGCCCAGTTGTTGAATGTGATAAATGCGGCAGCGATATGCATCTAAAACTTGGTCGTTTTGGTAAATATATGGCTTGTACGCAATGTGATAACACCCGTAAAATTTTAAAAAATGGTGAAGTTGCACCACCAAAAGAAGACCCGATTCATTTCCCCGAATTGAAATGCGAAAAATCCGATGCGTATTTTGTACTCCGTGATGGTGCCAGCGGTGTATTTATGTCTGCGCATAATTTTCCGAAATCTCGCGAAACTCGTGCCCCGAAAGTGGCAGAATTGGCGTTGTATCGTGAGCGTTTACCGGAGAAATTGCGCTACTTAGCCGATGCACCACAAGTCGATCCGGAAGGCAACGTGGCCATTATTCGTTTTAGTCGCAAAGAAAAACGCCAATATGTTACCTCCGAAAAAAATGGCAAAGCCACCAAATGGATTGTTGATTTTGTGGATGGCAAGTGGGTAGAGCGGAAGAAATAATTGCGTGGAGTAAATTTCATCTGAAATTTAGCATTTATCGGATGAGATATGATAAAAAAGGCTAAGTTGTAAAACCTAGCCTTTTTTGTTTTAGAAAGATTAGTTGCTTGCTGTTGCTAATGCCGCTAAATCTTTATCAACAAGGAACAAGCCTTTACCATCTTCACCAAGAAGATTTAATTTATCCAAAATACGACTGAATAATTTTTCTTCTTCGTGTTGTTCTGCAACATACCATTGTAAGAAGTTGAATGCAGAGTAGTCTTTCTCTTCAAAAGTTCTACCAACCAACTCATTGATCTTACTGGTAATTAATTTTTCATGTTGATACGTTAATTCAAGAACTTCTTTTAATGATTTAAATTGATGTGGTGGCTCATCAATTTGAGTAATCACTGCCAACGCACCTGTTTCATTTAAATAGGTAAATAATTTACGCATATGTTGCATTTCTTCGGCTGCATGCGCAGATAAAAATTTAGCCGCGCCTTCAAAACCTTGTTGTTCACACCATGCACTCATTTGTAAATATAAATTTGAAGAATAAAATTCCAAATTCATTTGGTCGTTTAATAGCTTAATTACATTATTTGATAACATTTTATTTCTCCTAAATTCTTATAACGTTTTTAATTCACGATCAATGTAGTAAAGTGCGGTACCGCTTTCACCAAGAAGTTTGAATTTATCAACAATAGTGCTAAATAATTTTTCTTCTTCATGCTGTTCAGCCACATACCATTGTAAGAAGTTAAAAGTAGAGTAATCCTTTTCTGCAAAAGTAATCTCAACTAACTCATTAATTTTTGAGGTCACAAGTTTTTCGTGCTCAAGCGTTGTCTCAAAAACTTCTTTTAATGAAGTATAATCGTGTTTAGGTGCATCAATTTTACCTAATAAAGGCATTCCGCTGGTTTCACTGACATAAGTAAATAGCTTTTGCATATGTTCTAATTCTTCATCAGCATGACGAAGTAAGAACGCTGCCGCACCTTCATAACCATGGTTATCGCACCATGCACTCATTTGTAAATAAACATTTGATGAATAAAACTCAAGGTTAATTTGTTCATTTAATTTGGTCGTAATTGCTTTGCTAAGCATAACTAACTCCTTTCCTTAATGATTTATAAGACAATCACAATACAACTTAATTTGCTGGGCGCATTCTATACACCTAATTGATAATCGTCAAACTATTTTTTCATTTATACGTGATAACTTATTAATTTTAAATGTATTTATAACAACAACTATTCTCATTTAGATATTTTTCTTGAAATGAATTCTCAATTGCAATCAGGTTGACTGATTATGTGTTTCGATAAAAAGAAGACGATAGCAATCTATATGATTGTATGCATATTCCATTCAATTCTTCCTTCCTGAAAATAGATTTTAACGTCTAACGATGTTTAACGATTCAAAATCTCAAAAATCTCAAAAATCTCGACGTGATAATGTTACACGGTAATAAGAGTAGTGAAGTTAAATTGTGACTTTGATAATATATTATTTAACATAATATACATTATGCGAAATTAGTTATCGGGTAAGCAAAAGCTACGGATTAAGAAGATCACAGACTTATGCACAAGTCACACGTGCTAGTTAAACTAGACAGAATCTTGTTTTAATAAGGTATGTCACAAATAAAAAATGAAGTTATAGACTTTCATTTTGAAATGTCAATTTTCTTTCAAGAGAAAATGAATTTGAAAATAACATGAGATAGAGATTGCGCTACGTAAAATCTGAGTCGGTTGGTAGATTGATTATGTGAGATTTTTAAAATACATAAAAAACACGCTGAATGTTATCCAGCGTGTTTTCTGATTACGGGCTGTTTAGTGACGTTGTCTCTTTTATACTGTTAAAAACATTAAAAAATTTAACCGCACTTTCTAACTAATGAGTTTACTGCCATATTCATAAACTTTTTGTAATAAAATCAGCTTCTCTTCATTGTTTGCATGTTGTGCGGCTAACGCTTGAAGACTTTGCTCAAATTGTAAAATTTCAGAGTCTAGTTTTTTCCGACAATATTTTTGCCATTTAATTTGTTCAGAACGGTTTAAGGTGCGGTAAAAATGTCTGGCACGATAATGAAATAACAATTGAGGGATTCTTGGGTCTTGAAAACTCAGATTATGTTCAGCAAGCTTTTCGGGCTCCAAAGTGCGTAAAATCGCCATATTGTTTTTATCTGCATCACTAAAAAAGCCACTATAAAGTTCAGTTTCAACATTATCAGATGCCTCAAATTCACGTTCTTGTTGAAAAATATCCATGACTTTTTGACGAATATCCTGAGATGCCAACAAACGTTGCTGATTTTGCATACATAATGCTCTATCAATCCCTAAACGTTCGGCATTTTGAGGCAATAAGGTTTTCTCCGGTGCCACAATAGGACATTTATTAATATGAATGAGCTTTAATGGAACAGGAAGCACGCCAGTCTCTAACAACGTTTCTTTCTTCGTATAAAGATTTTCACGCAATTTCTCTACCGATTTTGTCAGTAGGTCATCAATATTTGCCGTTAAATCACACACAATCACCGCATTTTTATTCGTTGGGTGCCAAGCTAAAGGGGCAATTAATGTCGTATTTCCGCGGTAATTTCCTAACATTCCCGATACATGCACTAACTGCGTCATTTCTGCGGTATTAATGAGCTTTTCAATCTCTTTTTTTCCACGATTTTCAAAGAAATAGTGAAATAACTTTGGCTGTTTTTGCTTAATTAATTTTGCCATTTCGATAGTAGCATATACATCAGACATGGCATCATGCGCATTGGTATGCTCTACTCCATTGGCTTTTGTCAATTTTTCTAAACGAAAACTCGGCATGCCTTCATCATCTAAAGGCCATTCAATGCCATCGGGACGCAAGGCATAACACGCACGCACTAAATCCAATAGATCCCAACGGGAATTACCGTTTTTCCAGCTATATTCATAAGGATCAATAAAATTACGATAAAAGGTATAGCGTGTCATTTCATCGTCATAACGAATGTTATTAAAGCCCATGACACAGGTATTTGGTTGGCTGAATTCCTGTAAAATTCGAGCGGCAAAATCAGGTTCCGGCAGGCCTTTTTCATTACACTCCTGTGGGGTAATGCCTGTCACTAACACCGCTTCCGGAGCGGGTAAATAATCGTTGGTTTGCTTGCAATACAACACAACGGGCTCGCCGATAATATTAAAATCCGCATCTGTACGAATGCCGCCAAATTGCGCCGGGCGATCGGTTGCCGGATTGACACCAAAACTTTCATAGTCGTAAATGAAAAAGCTGAAATCGTTTTTTGCCATCATTTTTCTCAAATTTAAGCCAAGATTTTATCGAGATAATACAAACAGAAAATTGCACACAAGCTGAATACAATGCCTAACCAGTTAACTTTACTGATTTTTTCTTTAAAAATTAATGCGCCGGTAATCGTACCTAAACAAATCACCCCAATGTTCATGCCGGCAAAAACTAATGTTGGATTCGAACCAAAACTCTGGTGAGCTTTAATATAAAATAGAATATTGAAGAAATTCAGCACACCTAAAATAATGCCGCCCACAAAACTGGCGACATTCCATTGAGTTCGTTTGAATAACAAGTAAATAAACATAATGCAGGCAGCCAAGGAAAACGCAATGAATAGCGTCGTTGGGAATGCTCCCCCGCTTTTCGCTACTTGTTTAAACAAAATATCGATGATGCCATAACCAAACCACACACCGACTAAGCCTAAAACACCTCGAAAATTATTCGTAAGCTCACTTGTTCGCTTACTCACCCCTTCGGGGCCGTTGGTATAACCAACGTTCAAAAAACGTTGTTTTTTGTCGACCGCACTTTGTTGATTCGGTTTGCTTAAAAGGCAAAACAACCCGACAAATGCCAACACAATACCAACGACTTTTGATTGACTTAGGGTTTCGTGAAAAATTAAAAACGCAGCGAGAATAGGTAAAAATAAGGATAAGCGTTGTGCCGCATCAGAACGTACAATACCGGCGAATTCCACGGCTTTGGACATAATAATAAATACGCTTGGTAACAAAATACCTAATGCTAAGAAAATCGGCGTATTTTCGCTTTGTGCGATAAAGTCAGTAAATTCAAGCCCTTTGAAATCCGGTTTCAATAAAAACCAACTCAGTGACAACGCCACAATATAGTTAAAGGCAATGGCTTGTTGAATCTCGATATGACGTTTGCGCGCGACTTTTAGTAAGACAGACACCGCAACGCTGCAAAGAACAGCAATAATAAGGTTAAACATTTTTTATCCTAAATTTTACGATATAAAACAGGTGGGTAAAGTTTGCCAATTATCGTTATAGTGAGACAATTTATCAACGATAAAATGAGGCTTTTAGGATCCTATCTAACAAATGCAGAAAATTTGTCATAAAAAATTCCCCCCGAAGTACTAACCTAAGTACTAAAATAGGCGTAGAATGACCTTACATCTTTATTTTAAAGTTTAAAAAAAGTTGAGTTTGTTTATGTATCGGAAAGCGTTTGAATTAGCAAGATCGTTGCTCATTCTTTATCTTATGCTCTATCTTGGCGGTTTAGTCGCCCATTACGTACCTATTGGTATTCCATCGAGTATTTGGGGGTTATTACTGCTGTTTACCTGCTTAATTTTGCGTATCGTCAAAGTGGAGTGGGTGATGTTTTCTTCCCGTCTTTTAATTCGTTATATGGCGTTATTATTTGTGCCGGTCAGTGTGGGAATCGTCAAATATTCCGGCTTGCTCATGGATCAAATGAAAGAATTGTTGTTGCCGAATATTATCAGTACTTGCGTCACCTTGGTTGTAATCGGTTTACTTTCTGATTATTTGTTTTCCCTCAAATCCTTTACGCACCTCAAACATAAAATCATGAAAAAACGGGCGAAGGAGGAATGATGTCTTATCTTATTTATGCATATACGTTATTGACAATTTTAGCTTTCACGTTGGCAGTGAAAATCAATCAACGCTGGAAATCGGTGGTATTAAACAGTTTTGTGTTAACCGTGCTAATGTTAGTGGCTGTCTTGCTGGTCTTTCATTTGCCTTATGATAGTTATATGGCTGGTAATGCGCCGCTCAATAATTTGTTAGGCGTCAGTATTGTGGCATTGGCAGTGCCGTTATATGAGCAACTTCGACAAATTAGTCGTCACTGGCAGATTATTTTAATTACCACTGTGTCCGCATCTCTCTTGGCCATGTTTAGTGGAGCGGCATTGGCGTTACTTCTTGGCGCAAAACCGGATATTGTAGCGACCATTTTACCGAAATCTATTACTACACCGATTGCTATGGCAGTATCTGAAAATTTGGGCGGGATTCCTTCTGTCGCTGCGGTGGGTGTCGTTGTTGCCGGTCTGCAAGGATCGATTTTCGGCTATTTACTCTTAAAAAAAATTGGCTTAAAAAATCAAGAAGCGATCGGCTTATCCGTTGGGGCGATTTCTCATGCGCTAGGCACGGTAAGTTGTATGGAAAATAATGCAAAAGCAGGGAGTTACAGTTCCATTTCTTTAGTATTGTGCGGTATCATTAGCTCAATTTTGGCACCTCTTGTCTTCAAATTGATCTACGCATTGGTATAGCATGAAAAATCAAATTAATCCCCGTTGGCAGCAACGTTTTATTGACGATAAACCACGGGAAAAAGACCATCGTCCGCCGTTTCGTCGGGATCGCGGACGTATTCTCCATTCCGCCGCTTTTCGTTGTTTACAGGCAAAAACGCAAATTCATGCTGTGGGCGAAAATGATTTTTACCGCACGCGATTAACCCACTCTTTGGAAGTGGCACAAATCGGCAGCAGCCTTGTGGCGCAACTCAAATTTGCTGAAGCCTTTGCCACCTTGGCACAACAACTGTCTCAGGATAAAAGCGAGTTGCAAAAGCAACTTAGCCCTTTGTTGCCCACCAATGATTTAATCGAAAGTTTGTGTTTTGCTCACGACATCGGCCATCCGCCTTTTGGACATGGTGGCGAGGTCGCACTCAATTATATGATGAGAAACAACGGTGGTTTTGAGGGAAATGCACAGACTTTTCGGTTGCTCACCAAGCTTGAACCTTACACGCCCAATGCGGGGATGAATTTAACCCGCCGTACCATTCTTGGCATTGTGAAATACCCGACTATTTTGGATGTATCTTCTGCACAATATGATCAATTCGCTGAAAGCCAACACAGTGATCCTCGCTATGTCAAAATCGCTGACTGGCGACCGGGGAAAGGATTATTCCGTGATGATCTTGATATGTTTAGCTGGTTGCTCGAACCGCTTTCTGAAAGTGATCGAGCGTTATTCGGTTCACTCCAAAAAGTGCGGTCAAATCCGCAAGAGATTTTAAAGACCCGTTTCAAATCCCTTGACTGTAGTATTATGGAGTTGGCGGATGACATCGCTTATGGTGTGCATGATTTGGAAGATGCCATCGTCGTTGGTGTGGTCAATGTGCAGCAATGGCAAGAGGCCTTGAATGCATTGAAAGACTGTCAATCAGATTGGATGCAACAACATATTGACGACATCAGTGCAAAACTATTTTCCGATCAACATTACTTACGCAAAAATGCTATCGGTGCGTTAGTGAATTATTTTATCACCAATGTGCGTTGGAAAACTCAATCTGAATTTTGCGATCCGCTGTTGCGTTATAACGCCGAATTACCAGCGGAAGTGGTGGGTGTATTGAAAGTGTTCAAAAATTTTGTCCAGAAATACGTGATTAATAACGTGGAAACGCAACGTGTAGAATATAAAGGTCAGCGTATTTTGACAGAGCTATTCCAAATTTTTGATTCGGATCCGCAACGATTACTCCCAACCAACACCGCCAACCGCTGGCGGAATGCAGAAGAAAACGGTAAAAAACGCGTGATTTGCGATTACATTGCCGGCATGTCAGATGCATATGCATTGAAGGTGTATCACCAGCTTTAAGCTCTTTTTCGGGCGTGTATGACATGAGATCATCCTCGCCCTCCTCCCCTCCCCTCGCCTCATTCCTCTTTCTGTCTTTTTTGAAAAAAATATGTAAGTAATTTGTAGTCACACCGTCTAACATAAATGAAAGGGTACCATTTTCATTATTTCATCTGTAATAAAGGAATTATTATGAAAAAATCAAAATTAGTCCTGATATTGACCGCACTTTTATCCTGTGCAGCAATCCCGACAAGTGTTATGGCAGAAAATCACGTTCAATCAACTATGGAGAAAAGCAATATGTCTGAAGCAACAAAAGATCTTCACGAGATTTATTTAGCCGGTGGCTGTTTTTGGGGCATTGAAGCTTATATGGAGCGAATTTATGGCGTGGAAGATGCCGTGTCCGGCTATGCTAACGGCAAAGGCGATAAAACCAGTTATCAAATGATCGGTATTACGGATCACGCAGAAACGGTAAAAGTAACCTATGATCGCAATAAAATTTCGTTAGATAAATTACTGAAATATTATTTTCAAGTGATTGATCCGACCAGTGTCAACAAACAAGGCAACGACCGCGGCAGACAATATCGCACCGGTATTTATTATCAAGATGTCGCGGATAAAGCTGTGATTGAAAAAGAACTTGCCACACTGCAAGAAAAATACAAAAACAAAATTCAAATTGAAGTGGAACCGTTACGCAATTACGTATTAGCGGAAGACTACCATCAGGATTATTTAAAGAAAAATCCGAATGGCTATTGCCACATCGATTTGGAACAAGCCAATAACGTCATCATTGACGAAAAAGATTACCCAAAACCAAGCGATGCGGAACTCAAAGCAAAATTAACTCCGCTACAATATAGCGTGACACAAAACAAAAATACCGAACATTCTTTCAGTAATGAATATTGGGATAACTTCAAACCGGGCATCTATGTAGATGTCACTACCGGCGAACCGTTGTTCTCCTCGAAAGATAAATTTGAGTCCGGTTGCGGTTGGCCGAGTTTCACCAAACCGATTGCCAAAGAGGTGGTGACTTATCAAGACGATCACAGCTTTAATATGCTCAGAACGGAAGTCATCAGCCGTAGCGGAAAAGCCCATTTAGGTCATGTGTTTGACGATGGTCCGAAAGATAAAGGTGGTTTGCGCTATTGCATTAACAGCGCTTCCATCAAATTTATTCCATTGGAAGATATGGCAAAAGAAAACTATGGCTACCTGATTAATGCGGTGAAGGAGTAAAAAATGTTTGATCAGCAATTATTAATCGGCACGGTTTTCCTTGCCGGTTTAGCCTCCTTTTTGTCGCCTTGTATCTTCCCCATTATTCCCATTTATTTTGGGGTTTTGGCAAAAGGCGGCAGAAAGATTCTGAACACCTTTTTGTTCATTGCAGGCTTATCCTTAACCTTTGTGAGCCTTGGATTTAGCTTCGGTTTTCTAGGCAATTTGTTCTTTAATGATAACGTCAGAATCATTGCCGGTATTATCGTCATTATTTTAGGGATTCACCAATTAGGTATTATCAAGTTGAATTTCTTAGAAAGAACCAAAGTGGTGGAAGTAAAAACCGAAGGGAAAAGTGCCTCCTTTGAAGCCTTCTTCTTAGGGCTAACATTTAGTCTTGGTTGGACACCTTGTATCGGTCCGATTTTGGCTTCCGTGTTGGCACTTTCCGGTGACGAAGGATCTGCATTATATGGCGCAGGAATGATGTTGGTTTATGTACTCGGCTTGGCTACCCCGTTTGTTCTGTTCTCTTTGTTTTCCCAAGAACTGCTCAAACGCAGCAAAGCACTGAATAAACACTTAGGTAAATTCAAAATTGTCGGCGGATTATTAATTATCGTCATGGGCGTTTTACTTATTACCAATAACTTACAATAAAAGGAAATATTAACTATGAAAAAAATTATTGCATTATTATTCATGGCATTCAGCGTAAATAGCTTTGCCGAAGGAGAAAACACATTGAAAGACGTTCAATTTAAGGACTTAAATAATAACGTGGTCACACTCGATCAAGTGACCACCAAAGGCAAACCGGTTTATGTCAAAACATGGGCGTCTTGGTGCCCGATTTGTCTTGCCGGCTTAGCGGAAATTAACGAACTGAGTGCCGATCAAAGCAAAAACTTTGACGTTATCACCATCGTTTCTCCGGGAGCCAAAGGCGAAAAGGAAACCCAAGATTTCATTGAGTGGTACAAAGGCTTGGATTACAAAAACATCATTGTATTATTAGATGAAAAGGGAGAAACCATTAAACGAGGAAAAGTGCGCGGTTATCCGTCCAGTTTAGTATTGGATGCCAATTTCACACTGCAAAAAACATTGCCGGGACATTTAGGCACCGCACAAATTAAACAATTATTTTAAGAAAAAAAGCCCTGAGATATCAGGGCTTTCTTGTTTAGAATGAATTAAAGCAATTCAAGGCAAATTAGAAACGAATTTCAATAGAACCGGCAACATTGCGTCCCGGTGCATAAAAACGCTCTAGCCCTTTTCTGTCTTTATCCACAGAGTCGGTTGTACTCACCTTGTTAATCCCGCGTAAAGTATCCCATGTGTGATATTTACGATTCAATATGTTATACACCCCGGCTCGTAAGGTGACATGACGATTGACTTTATAAAAGCCATATAAATCGAATAACACGGCGGAACCATTAAGATAAGGATAGGTTTTAACCTCTCTCACAAAATTTGAGGTATATTGGACAACTTGCGCATCTTTGGCTTTTTTCGCCCCGAGATAGCTCGCTTTGGCATTAATGCCCCAACGTGCATTCGGATCTTCATAACCAACGCCTAAAATGACTTTAATCGGCTGAATAGACAGCAAACTCGCTTCCGTGCCACTCAATTTTCCTTTGGCATAACCAAGATTAGCAAGGAATTTCCAGCCTTGTGGAATTGTCGAAATCACCTGATCTAAGTTAACTTTACTATTGAACTCCAAACCGGAAATCCGTGCGCGATCAATATTGACCGCTTGTTGTGCGATAGTGGTGTAATAAGGCTGCTGACCATAGCTGGCACTATGCGAATTATAAAATTTATTCCATTTTTTATAGGTTGATTCCTGTTCAGTGAGGAAGTTTTTATAGCGGGTATGATAAACATTTAGCCCAAAGAGACCTAATTGATGCGCCGCTTGAATGTGAATAGACTGATTTAATGCCTGTTCAGCTTTTAAATCCGGATTCGGAATCCAGTTACCGGCAGGATGTTCATAAGAAAAATACATTTCAGATGCTGTTGGAATACGGAAACCGCTGGAAATGTTATAACCGACTTTCCAAATATCATTAAGTTGTGCGTCTAGCCCTAATGATCCACTTAGACTTTGAAAGGTATTTGAAGCCGGTTTACGACTACAAGCACGGCAAGTGGCTTTTAAATCCTGTGGTACTAATTCGTCCCAGTCATAACGAACGCCTAATTGACTAGAGAACATATCATTCCATGTAACGCTATCTTGTAATTGAGCAAAAAACGAACGTGTTCTTACCGGATGCTGAATAGATTCGCTATCTTTTGCACTACTGCCCTTATCGTTGGGATATTCATGGTTGTTACGGTTATCAAAATCTTTTTGCGAAATCCCACTTCTTAATGTGAATTGATGACTTCCCCAAGGGCTTTCCCATGGCATAAGCTCAGCACGTAATGAGGCACGCATAAAACGTGTATTCATATGCGTATCTTGAATTTCATATAAATGCTTTTGCGGTAAAAGTTTTGTAAAATCAGAATTATAGCGTCGTCCGCCTTTATAGTTTTTTGAGCCAATATCTGTTTTTTGCCAATCTAAATCGGTTCTTAAATAACTTAACCAACGATTATTTTCCGGAAAATATTCATAGGCTAAATTGGCGTTATAGCGTTTTCCAATATCTTTAGACTCACGCCAAGAACTGAGATTGAGCGTATAAGATTTTTCATCAATAAAATTATCCGCACTTTGACCGTTAAATGACGCACTCACACGATGTGACGGCGTAATAAAATACCCCATCTTTGCTAAATAACTGTGATTTTTATGATGTGACGGATCAGGAATTCCTCGCGCATTGCCGGAGATGTCCTCGCCATTGCCACGACTTTTCATCTCATGGCCATTGCGATAAGAATAAAGTAATGTTGCATCAAATTTATCATCTTTATAGGCAACACCTAATGTGTTGGTCCATTCGCGATTTTTACTGGCATAACCATTTTTAAGCAAGACACCCCACTTTTGTTCCGGCAGAATAATATCATCTGCCCCTAAAGTGCGGTAATTTACCGAACCGCCTAATGAACCACTTCCGGCATTGAAAGAATCCGCACCACGCATAATATCAATGCCTTGCACCAATTCAGGATCAATACTCAAACGTGAACTATTAAAATTACCATAACGCGCGTAAAGTGAATTTTCTTCTGAATCAGGTAAATTCACCCCATCAATACTAATACCAACGCGATTGCCTTCAACGCCACGCATCGCAAAGCCTTTATTGCGCCGACCATTATCACTAATGCCGACATCGGTGGCATAACGCACCAAGTCATAATTATCCGCGATCAGCTCTTCTTGAATCACTTTACGTGTCTTTTTGATTTGATTCGCTTTGACTTCAGTCGCATTTCCATCAACGGTAATAGTATCTAATGCGGTTTGTTCTTCTGCATATGCTTGCAAACCTACTAGCACGCATAATGCACCTAAGGAAAGAGGATATTTAAGAGGCATATATTCACCTGAGAGTTAATTAAGTAATACTGCGAGAAAGTTTACAAAAATTAGATAAATTTTACAATGCTATTGCAAATTATTCTCATTTTTTATAGATTATATAGCTGTCTATTTAATCTATAAACTCATTTAAAGGACTTTCCTATGAATAAACTTCAACCCTCAATCATTGCACTCTCTTGTATTATGGCATTAAGTGCGTGTTCTTCCAGTTCAAAAGGCGGTACAGACAATTCTGAACAAATTCGCCAAACCGAAATTGAACTCAACCAAAAAATTGCAGAAGCCAATAAAAAAGCGGAAGAGGCCGTGAAAAAGGCGGAAGAAGCAGCAAAAGTTGCACAAGCCAGCAGTCAAAAGACTGACGCAGAGAAAAATGCTGCACAAGAGGCATTAAAAAAAGCCGAAGAGGCCGCTAAAGCTGCACTAGCCAATAATCAAAAGACTGAAGCAGAGAAAAATGCCGCTCAAGAAGCACTGAAAAAAGCGGAAGAGGCCGCTAAAGCTGCACAAGCAAGCAGCCAAAAAACTGAAGCTGAGAAAAAAGCCGCTCAAGAGGCATTGAAAAAAGCGGAAGAGGCCGCTCAAGCTGCACTAGCCAATAATCAAAAGACTGAAGCTGAGAAAAATGCTGCTCAAGAAGCACTGAAAAAAGCCGAAGAGGCAGCCAAAGCGGCACAAGCTAACAGCCAAAAAACTGAATCAGAGAAAAATGCTGCTCAAGAACGTTTAAAACAATTAGAAACGTTACAAGCTAATGAAAAATCACGTATTCCGCTCAGTGATAAAATTTTTGGTGGTATTAGTGGAGAAATGAAAAAAGATATTATTTCTGGCGGGACAATAGATCTTACAAAGAATGAGTTAAATTATCCATTGACTCATTCAATTAATATGCTAGCGATTTATGATGAAAAAGAGGGTAAGGTAAAAGAGATAAATATTTTCCAAGATGCTAATGCTGTTGATCCATGGTCTGGAGAGAAGGTAGATGATGATCCATATAATCTTCGTAAAGACAGACAGAGTATTTTAAGTAATAGTAATTTTCAGGCTATCGCATTTGGAACCTATGTTGACAATCTAACCGGCAATCAATACTTCTTTGCCCAAGGCCTGCCGACCGCTGTTGCGCAAATTCCGACTGCAGGTAGCGCTGAATATAAAGGAGGGGCTGTTTATAAGAAAGATGGCGATAGAAATTTCAGTGAGAGAACTGAAATGAAAGCGACCGCTGATTTTGCCAAAAAAGTCATTGACATTAACATTAATACCATGAAGAAAACCAATGCCGTGCCGGAAATGCATTTTGGTGGTAAAATTACCGCGAATAGCTTTGCCGGTGAAGTAAATGGTATCAAAACCCAAGGTGGATTCTTCGGTGAAAATGCTCAAGAAATGGGGGGATTATTCACCAATGAGGCGGATCAATCTCGCGGTGCGTTTGGTGGTATAAAACAATAATATTGCCATAACGCGATCAAAAAAACCTGTGACTGAGAAACACTCAGCACAGGTTTTTTATTATACCTATTACACGAATGATTAACCTCGAATGCATAATTCACGATTTCATTCGTAGCGTGCATCTTGATGCACGACCAAATCACGCACGGAACGTTATTTAACCCTTTCGGACATTCCCGATTTCGTGCGTAGCGTGCATCTGATGCACGACCAAATCACTCACTAGGCGTTATTTAACCCTTCCGGACATTCCCGATTTCGCGCGTAGCGTGCATCTTGATGCACGACCAAACCACGCACGGAACGTTATTTAACCCTTTCGGGCATTCATGATTTCGTGCGTAGCGTGCATCTTGATGCACGACCAAATCACGCACGGCACGTTATTTAACCCTTTCGGATATTCACGATTTCGTACGTAACGTGCATCTTGATGTACGACAAAATCATGCACTGGGTGTTATTTAACCCTTCCGGACATTCCCGATTTCGCGCGTAGCGTGCATCTTGATGCACGACCAAATCACGCACGGAACGTTATTTAACCCTTTCGGACATTCACGATTTCGTGCAACAAGTTGCACGCTACGATTCTAGATTTTTGGAGGCAGATCAAAAAACACTTCATTTTTTAACCGCACTTTTTTATTTATTAAACTACTCTGTTGCGCCGAATCCGCGTAATCCGACCACATGGACGTGTTCGTGATTACCGGAGATTTTACGCACCAGTTTATAGGTGGTACCTTTTTCCGGGCTGATGTTTTCCGGTGCAGCAATCAATAGTTGCATATCCAGGCGTTCGCATAGCTCAAATAAAGTAGAAATGGATTTCGCATCAAGACGAGCCGCTTCATCTAGGAATAATAAACGGCACGGCACGATGTCTTTGCCGCGAATACGACGGCTTTCTTCTTCCCAGCTTTGTACCACCATTAAGAGGATGGACATACCGGTACCGATAGCTTCCCCGGTGGATAATGCGCCGCTTTCTGCGCGTAACCAACCATCTGCGCCACGGTAAACTTCCACTTCTAAGTCAAGGTAATTACGGTAATCCAATAATTCTTCACCGATAGTTTGCGCAGTGCGTTGCCCTACATCAATATGCGGGTTAAGGCGTTGATACAGCTTCGCAATGGCCTCAGAGAAAGTCATGCGGTTGTCACTGAACAGATCTTGATAATCTGACTGATTGCCGGATAACGCATCTAACAACATAGCATGCGTATCCCGAATGTTCACCACTAAACGTACCGATTTCACCTGACCAAAGGCGATATTTTGTAGGCCTTGGTTTAGCATACGAATGCGATTTTGTTCGCGTTGAATGGTTTTACGCATGATATTCGCCACACTTTCAGAACTGATCGCCAATTTTTGTTCACGACCGGTCAATTCTTCCGTTAAGCGGGAAAGCTCGATTTCCATTTGTTCAATTGCATCAATCGGGTCATCGGTTTTCAGAATATCCTGACGAATACGTTCGCGCAGATGTTGATATACGGCGATAAAGAACCGCACTTTATTTTCCGGTTTACGGCTATCTTCCGACAAACGTAAGGCATCACGCAGATATTCGTTATCAGCAACTGCCGTACGCAATGCACCTAGCGCTTTATCCGACATGGAACGTAATTCATCTGCGGATAAATAGGCTAATTCACGACGATTTAAACGTTTTTCTACATCAGAATTACGGGATAAACGAAGCACCACACACCAACTCATTTTCGCCGCCGTCACCAACTCACGCTGGGTTTTATAATCACGTTCTGCTTTACGAATACGGCGAGTCAGATTTTCCGCTTCACTTTCGATAAGGGTGAGTTGTTTTTCAATGTAAGAACGACGTTGACGATTGGTGGAAAGTTGTTGATATAACTCGTCGCGACGAATTTTGGCACGTTCTTCTGCGCCTTCATCAGCACGCACACCCAATTCACCAATTTCTTGCATCAATTCCTGCAACATTTGATTTTTACTGTTGAAAGAACTTTGCAATTGAATCAACACTTGATTGTACTGCGCATATTGCGCTTGAACCTGACGTAATTGTTCGCGCTGAATTTCACGTTGTTGCTGCATTTGTTCTAAACGCGCGCGTAACTGTTCGTTTAATTCAGAGGTTTCCGTTTGTACGCTTTCCGCATAATTGAAATGCGCTTTGCGTTGCACCACATCCGCCAAGGCAAAGACTTTTTGTTGCACTTGTTTTTGTAGCTGAATGGCTTGTTCATAATCAGCTTTTAAGTGCTCGTAATTTTCCGGGTCGCTTTGCAACGTGTTAGCAATCGGCTCTAATTGTGACAACGTGACGCCGTGCTGACGGATAAATAATTCATCCTGCTCTGCCAAATCTAATTGCTCACGGCATTCTTCAATGCGATCAGTTAAGCTATCATCAGCCAATAATGGCAATTGCGGAATTAATTTATTCAACAACTGCATTCTTTCTTTCGCCTCATCTAAACGAAGACGAATTTGCTGCTCGCCGATCACCAATTGATTAAGCTCGCGTTCAATTTCATTACGTTGTTGATTGGTTTGCGCCATCAGTTTTTCCGGATTGGCTTGGAATGCCAAGGCTAAATGCAGACCAACAAACTGGCTAAAATGTTCATGCAAACGCTGACATTTTTGCACGTCAAAAGCACGCTGTGCATACTGCTCCGCCACTTCCTCACGTTTAGCCTGTAATTCTTCCAAATGTTTTTCACGGGCAGCACGACCGAACAACGGAATTTCAGGGAATTTGGAATAACGTAATTCACGATCGGACACCTGAACAACTACACCAAGCTCTAACTCTTGCGCGGAAAGTACGCTGTCGTCAAATGCCGCCGGATCGCCCTCGATTAAATACAAATCTTCCGGGCAATCTTCTAAATTAGCGAGTTGCTCTTTCACCGCATTCAAATCACGCACCACAATGGCGTGGCGTGCCGGGCCGTATAAGGCAGAGAAATAAGGCGCGTCTTCGATCGGCACATCATCGTATAATTCAGACAGCAACACGCCACCAAAACGTTCTGCCAGCACATTCAAACGGGCATCTTCCGAACCATCCGGCTGACTTAAACGGCTAATTTGTTCGTCTAATTGCTGACGTTGAAGTTCTAGCTGGTCGCGTGCCATGGTCAATTCGCGCTCTTTGGTCAGCTGTGATTGCATGAAATTCATCACATCCTGACTGTCTGCGAATTGTTTTCCACTTTGCTCCTGCAAGCGTTCCAATGCGGCTTGCGCGGTTAACCAAGCCGGCGCTTTACGCGCATTTTCTTCATAACGTGCGGTCAAATTTTCACGTTTTTGACGTAGCGTTGAACGTTCTTCAACTAAATCGGAAAGTTCGGCGGATAAATCTTCAATTAAGGCCTCTTGTTCGCCGTAGAAATCTTCTAATTCATCCGCGGTTTCTAAGCGTTGATTCGCACGTTGATTAAAATCGTTTAATAATCTGACCGCACTTTGTTGTTGATTTAAGCGTTGCTCTAACTCATGTAACTTAGCACGCAATTGCGGTGTTTGTTGCGCTTGAAGCTTTTGTGTCGGATATTCGCGTAACAATTCTTTGGCACTTTCCCACGCGGCAGAACGTGGCACCTCACCTGCAATTTTGCAAACCAATTGATAAGCTTTATCAAATTGCGTTTTTGCTGCTTCGGAAATAGACATCTTTTGCTCTAGTTCAAGCACGTTATCCGTCAATGCTTCCGCTTGCGCTTCAAATTCTTCGTGATATGCCTCCACGTTTTTTACCGATAAATCGGCTAATCCGCACAACGTCTTGGCTTTTTCTAAGGCTTGAATGGCTTGTTGATATTGCAATGCACGGGTTTGTTGTGCATCAAGCGCTTGCTGATAATCTGCTAATTGGGAACGCAAGTTGTCAACTTCTTGTTCTGTTTGTTCAAATTGCGCCTGGCTTTCTTCCAGTTGCTTGTTAGCGGTTTCAACCACCATTTTTTGCTCTTCCAAGCGCTCGGTCAGTTCGTTGACATCTTCTTGATAACGAGAAATTTTTTCCTGATGACGTAACGCATTTAACACCAAATTCAGGTGATCAAGCGCACTTTGGTGATCCACTTCGAGGACTCTTTCACTTTCGGCTAACTCGGCGGCTTCACGACTTAATTCAACCAAACGATGTTGTGATAAATTCTGTTCAGACTTGGCTTTATACCACTCCTGACGGAAATTTAATGCGGTTTCAATATTGCCACGGCGCTCATTGGCATTTCGCATATAATCCGCTGCCACATAATTAGTCGATTCGGTAATTAAATGTTTAAACAAATCGCGGTCCGCTTGGGTAACTTTAATGGCTTCTAACGTCATACGGTTTTCACGTAAAGCACTTTCCATGTCTTGGAAGGCTTTTTTCACGCCTAAGTTTTCCGGCAATAAATAATCCCGCAAGGAACGGGTAATGGCACTAGAGATACCACCGTATAAAGAGGCTTCGATGAGTTTATAGAATTTGCTACGGTCTGAAGAAGAACGTAAGCGTTTTGGAATAATCCCCAAATCAAACATCATGCCGTGGTAATCGGTGATGGAATGATATTGTTTAAATTGGGCGCCACCCTGCTCAACCTTGTCTTTTAGTTCATTTAACGTCAGTACGCGCGCTTGACGTTCGTTAATGGTTTCGGTGAAAAGTGCGGTCGGATTGACAGATAATTCTACGCCTTGAATAGAAAAGGTTTTTAAATCCACTTTTTTATCACGCCCTGCCACTTGTTGCAGACGGACACCCACAATAATCCGTTGATGACGAGAGTTGATGGTATCCAACGCCGCGTAACACACGCCCGGACGCAATTTACCGTGCAAACCTTTATCACGAGAACCGCTTGTGGCACCGGCTTCCGTGGTGTTACGGAAGTGCAATAAGGTTAAATCCGGAATCAATGCTGTCACAAATCCAGCCATGGTCGTAGATTTACCGGCACCGTTACCACCGGAAAGTGTGGTCACCAATTCGTCTAAATCGAAGGTACGGGCAAAGAAACCGTTCCAGTTGATGAGCGTTAGAGAACGGAACTTACCGCGTTCTACCCCATTATTCTGGTTAAAGATAACCGGCGCTACGTCAGGAATCGCCGTATCCATTACTTCATTTTCCAGGGATAATTCTTCAGTCATTATTCTTGTTCCTCTTCTACGAATTCGTCTTCAACGTCAGTCTCGTTTTCACTACTTTCTGTATCACGTTGTAATGCTGCTTTTTCAGCTTGTAAAGATTGTGGCGTTGCCGCTTCACCATCACGAATTAAGCGTAATTGTGCTTCAAGCGGATCATCTCCTGCACGCACTTCTGCGCCAAAACGGAATACCGATTCAGAAATGGTAAACTTGCCGCTGTTCGGTTCACCGACGGTATAAATCATACCTAAACGGCGCAATCGACCGATTGCCGCACGCACTTTTTCAGCCAGTTTTTGTTTATCTAAATCAGAACCGCTGGAACGTTGATTCACGGCTTTCAGCAATTTACCCTCATCCGCTAAATTTAGTAGCTCATCATACACTTCCTGCGTGTTAAAAATCCCCTGTTGCGCTAAGCGCTCCGGGCTTAAATACAAATAACACAACACCTTGCCCACTAACATTTCCAATTCCGTTAACACAGAACGGGCAATGAGTGTTGTCGCTTTCGGACGTAAATAGAAAAAACCTTCCGGCGCACGAATCAATTCCACGTTATAACGACGGTAGAACAGATCCAGTTCCGTTTGAAAATCAAGTAAAAAGGCATGGTTGTCTAACTGTTCTGTACTGATATGTTTACCGGAACGCAACTGGCTGTCCACAGCCGGAAATAACGGATTGGCAATCGCGGCTGCCAATTTTGGGGAAATTATATCTTGAAGGTTGTCTGTCATTATTTTTTTCTCTAACTGAATTGCTCTGTTATTGTCTTATTTATGCGGTAGCGAAATACGACTCAAAAAACGCGTGGATTTTCGACCGCACTTTTAGTATTTATCAATAATATGCGCCTGAACTTCGGCACCATCCTCATTAATACCTGCCCAATGCGGATAGATTCCGGCTAGGTCATCGCTTGCCATACCTAAACGCACCGCCTGATCCACAATAATACGCGCCACATCAAAATGTTGTGACAACGGATAATGTTCGAGCTGTTGTTTTAAGACAATGCTTAAATTAATAGGACGATTTTGCTCACGGTAATTAACAAGCAACGTTTGCATATGTTCTACAATTTGCTCGCGAATATCGGCTAAAGATTCGTATTGCAATTCTTCCGGCAATTCACCTAGCGCGTCTTCTTCACGTAAGGCTAATTCTTCATCGCGCAAGTCCACCAAACGTTCTGCTTGCGCTGTCCATAAGAACCAAGGGTTGTCGAAATAATGATGAATAGAATGGCGTAAACGTTGGGAAAAGACACGGTTCTTGTCCATATCAATGGCAGTACGGATAAATTTATGCACATGGCGGTCGTAGCCGATCCACAAGTCGATAGCTTGCTGTCCCCAGCTGATGATGCGGTCTAATTTCGTTTGTAAATTGGTGATTAATTCATCAACAAAATACAATTCTTGGCGACCGATCACACAATCTTGAATGCGTAATAACTGCGCCTGTAATTTGTCGCCTGCCGCATTTAGTGTGTCTTGGAGTTCCCGTAAATTCCCGGAAGTTTCATCTAATAATTGTTCACAGCTGGAAATGGCTGCCTGCCAATTTTTTGTTAACAACGCGGCAATTTCCTCTTTAATGCTTTGTTGATTTTCATCCATAATGCGCTGTGACAAGTCAATGCTGTCAAAAATTTCAGCAACAGAATATTTTAATGGAGCAAACACATGACGACGCCAATAATGCTCATCGCCATCTTCTTCGGCAGCCTCAGACGCACGCTGGATTTCATCGGCCACAATGGAGAGCTGAACCGAAAGGCGTAAAGCAGAAAATTCGCGTTGACGAATGTAATAATCAGAGACCCCTACTCCCAACGGCGTTAAGCGATAAATCGCCAATCCTTCAGTAAACTCACTACTAAAGCGATTAAGAAAACGCTGTTTTACTAATTCGTTAATGGCATTATTGGCACGTGTGGCGACCATGTCTTTCGATAAATCAAATGCGGTGGAAATATGGCGAAAAATATCAATTAAATCGCTTTCCAAGATTTCACCGTCAAAACGTTCATCGTTATAAATTGCAATCGCCAATAGAAATGCCAATCGTTCTGTCGGTAAATTTAAAGAAAATTCACGTTCTTTCGCCCAAGAGACCAGTTCAGGAATGGTTTGTGATGTGTCAAGCATTAGGGATCTCACAGCAGTGTTATATCAACAAAAAATTGCGGGAATTATACAGGAATTTGTGCTTTCTAACAGCTTGAAAGTAGGAAGTGCGGTCAAAAAAAGCCACGTTTCCACCACTCAGCAGATCAATGCCGATTATTCTGTCACCTTTTTGATCAAGGCGTCCATCCCTTCTTCATCATAGCCTTCTTCGTATTGCACATCCTCAACAAAATCACTGAGCACTTTATTATTTAATGCGGTGCAGCCGTATTTTTCCAGTTTATTCTTGGTGAAATTAGAACGCGAAGCGGAAGAGGCGTTATTCAGGCTTATCACGCCGATGATGGCTTGATTGCAAGGCACTTTATTGACGAATACCAAATTGTATCCTGATTCGCGGATGTAACCGGTTTTATTCACTGCCGCACTGAATATTTCATCCCGCACCAATTTGTTGGTATTTTTCACAAAAACACGGCGCTTTCCCGTGTTGATGTGGGTTGAGGAAAGGTTGGAAAGGGAGTTAATTTCGGCTTTATTCAGCGAATATTTAGCCAATTTGACTAAATCCAACGCGCTGGACACATTGCCGGTAGATAACCCGGAACTGTCGCTAAAATGAGTGGATGTCATGCCCAATGTTCGTGCCTTTTCATTCATCTTTTGAATAAATTGCGCACGGCTCATACCTGCCGAACGGGACAATGCATGGGCGGCGTAATTATCGGAATGCACCAACATAGCTTTTAATAATTCATGGCAGGCAATGGGTGTGCCTTTGGGTAAGGTCGTGTGCGTGCCTTTGATATGGTCGATATCCTCACCGGTAATGGACGTTGTGCAACGCGCATTTCGATTATGTTCTAGAAAGACAATCGCCGTCATCAACTTTGTCACAGAGGCGATAGGTTGCACGCTGTTTGGTTGGTGGGTTTCCAGCATTCGGTTATTGGTAAAATCATAGACAATATAAGACTGCGCCATGACCAAAGTCGGAAAGAAAAGCGCAGTGAAGAAAAGCGGTTTTAACATAATTCTCAAGCATTTTTTGTATTTATCGACGGGATAGGCATGATAATCTCTCATCACTATCCCGCCATCCTTTAAAGTGCGGTCGATTTTAACGTGATTTTTTAAACACACTCACGTTATTAAATCCACTTTCTTTCAAATACAGCGCCTGCAATTTGCTCATCACGCCACGTTCGCAATACAGCACATAATGCTTACTTTGATCCAACTCGGCGAATTGACCGGAAAGTTTATAGAACGGCAGCTGAATCATCGCTTGATTTTCAATGTGCAACGGGGTTTCGTCGATTTCTTCCGGGCTACGAATATCAATAATCACATCATTTGCCCCCAACACAGACACGGCATCCACGGAAACGACGTCTTTCTCCGTTTGCTCGGCAATTTGGCGAATATCTAAATATTGCGCATTTTCCACCGCACTTTCTAGCACGGCAAAATTGAAATTGCCTTCTTCCTGTTCAATTTTCGCTTTGATCGCTTTCACTGTCGGATTTTTGGAAATCACGCCGCAAAATTCCGGCATAGATTTGGCGATATCATCGGTGCCGATGTGTTTTGCCATGGCGATGATTTTTTCTTTGTCGTGTGTAATTAATGGGCGTAACACCAACACCTCAGCGGCTTCATCAATTAAACGCAAATTGGTTAAGGTTTGACTGGAAACCTGTCCTAGCGCCTCTCCTGTCACAATCGCCTGAATGTCGAAACGTTGCGCGATTTTAGACGCTGCGCGCACCATCATACGTTTAAGCACCACGCCCATTTGCCCGTTATCCACGTTCTCCAGGATCTCGCCTACCACGCCTTCAAAATTGATCGCCACGAAACGCACTTTGTGGGAGCTACCGTAACGTTGCCAAATGTGATATGCCATTTGTTTTACGCCAATTTCGTGTGCCGCACCGCCTAAATTAAAGAAGCAATAATGCACGCGTGAACCGCGACGTAACAACATATAACTAGACACGCCGGAGTCAAACCCGCCGGAAATCAGCGACAATACATCTTCCTGTGTGCCGATCGGATAACCGCCGATACCTTCATAACGGGCACGCACCAGCATCATTTTGTCGTCTTCAATTTCAATACGCACCGTCACATCCGGATTTTTCAGTTGTACTTTGGCGCTGGCAATATGTTGATTCAATCCGCCACCGATGTAACGCTCAGCTTCCAGTGAATTAAATTCATGTTTGCCTTTACGTTTCACACGCACGCAAAAAGTCTTATTTTCTAATTGGGATGCCACATCTGACAGTGTTTGCTCAAAAATCTCATGCAAGTTCGCGAAGGGCTTCTCTTCCACTTGCAGAAAATGGTGAATGCCTGGAATGCGTTGTAACTGCTCGATAAGCATCGGTAAATTTGCGTCGATTTTCGACCGCACTTCGATGTAATCCCAATGCTTTATTACCGCGACTGTATCATCATATTTTGTTAATACATTACGAATATTGCTGGTCAGAATTTTCACGAACCGTTTCCGCACGGATTCGCTTTTAATCATAATTTCAGGAAATAATTTGATAATAAATTTCATGTTGTACTACTTTCTTGTGATATAAACATGGCGAGTCTTACGACGAAGATCTGTTCGCCCTGATCTGTTTGCAGTGGTGAGAAAAGCGGTATTTTAGATTCGTCTCGCTTGCCAATAGGTTTTTCGCCAGTAATCACTGTTTAAGGAAGAATAAACCACTCCGCCTTTTGTTGAGGCGTGCAAGAATTTGTCTTCTTTGACATAAATGCCGACATGATAGCCATTTGGCCCACGCCCAGTTTTAAAGAAAACCAAATCCCCGGTTTGAATATCTTCTTTTTCGATATATTGCCCATAATTGGCTTGATCTTTAGTTTGACGAGGCAATTTTATGCCAAAGCGATCAAAAAACGTGGTCTGTACAAAACCGGAACAATCCACGCCCTTACGCCCCCGTCCACCAAGCACATAAGGCGTTCCCGCCCATTCATGTTGTTGTTCGCTTAATAAAGCAATCGCCATGATGGGATCATTAATTTGCCCTTTGTAATTAAGCTTTGAAGACTGATACCCGCTGCCGGAACAGGCACTTAACGCCAGTACGCAACCGCAAAACACTAAAGATTTTAAAATACGCATTGATGAGTGATCTCAAACTAAAAAGCTATCAACAAGAGGATTATTGATAGCTTATATTGATTAGGCTTTCGGTTTAACTTTTTCGACCCGATTGCGCAATTTTTGTCCCGGTTTAAATACCACAACACGGCGGGCAGAAACCGGCACGCTTTCACCGGTTTTTGGATTCCGTCCCGGGCGAGAGGCTTTATCGCGCAACTCAAAATTACCAAATCCGGATAATTTTACGTCATTCCCTGTTTCTAACGCAACGCGAATTTCTTCAAAGAAACTTTCAACCAAATCCTTGGCTTCGCGCTTGCTGAAATGAAATTTCTCAATCAGATTCTCGGCGAGTTCTACTTTAGTTAATGTCATAGTTTAATCTCTCAAGTAAGCATTAAAACGTTGTTTTAACTCAGATAATACCGCTGAAATTACTGCGTTAATTTCATCTTCTTCAAGGGTTTTTTCATTGTCTTGAATCACGAGGCTTATCGCTAAGCTCTTATGACCTTCTGCGACGCCACTACCTTGGTAAACGTCAAATAAATTCACTTGCGTTAATTTATCACCGCCGGCAACACGACAAGCGTCTAATACATCGTCTGCCGCCACACTCTCCGCAACCACAAGGGCTAAATCACGACGGTTAGCCGGGAAACGAGAAATTTCTTTGGCTTTCACAATATCACGACGAGAAATATGAGCAATAGAAATTTCACATACAAACGCCTTGCCGTTGATACCGATTTTTTGTGCAATCGTCGGATGAAGTTGACCGATAAAACCAATTTCTTCACCGTCTAGCATAATCGCAGCAGATTGGCCCGGATGTAACGCTGTGTATGATTTTGCTACAAATTTTGCGCGATTTCCAGCAGAACTTAATGAAAGTAAGTTTTCAATATAACCTTTTAAATCATAGAAATCGGCAGGTGCTGATTTTTCGCTCCATTGTTCATTCGCTTTAGAACCGGTCATCACTGCCGCAAAAACTTGCTCTTGGCGTACGCCAAATTCGGCTTTTTCATCCGGCATAAAACGTAAACCAAATTCAAATAAACGCACGCGATTTTGTTGACGATTTTGGTTATAAATCACTGCGCCAAGTAAACCGGTTAACAAAGAAACCCGCATTGCGGACATTTCAACAGAAATCGGGTTCGGTAGAATAAACGGTTTAATTTCCGGATGTAACAAACTTTGAATTTTCGGATCAACAAAGCTATAAGTAATAGCTTCATAAAAATCGCAACTCACTAATGCCGCTTTGATTCGCGATAATTCAATATCCGCTTCGCTATGTTCACGCATACGCAAATGCGCTAACGGTGCATTATTTGGAATACTGTTATAACCATAAATACGCGCCACTTCTTCAATTAAATCTTCTTCAATTTCAATATCAAAACGCCAAGATGGCGCAACCGCAGTCCAACTGTTGTTAGCGTAAGAAACCTGTAAACCAAGGCGTTGTAAAATATCCGTTACCGTTTCTGTTTCAATATGATGCCCAAGTAACGCATCCAATTTGTGACGTTGTAATGTGACTTGTTGACGTTTTGGTAAATGCGCTTCATTTGTTACTTCACAAATTTCACCGGCTTCACCTCCACAAATATCCAATAAAAGTGCGGTCGCTCTTTCCATTGCTTTGCGTGGCAGCTCAAAATCCACACCACGTTCAAAACGATGAGATGAATCTGTATGCAAGCCATATTGACGAGCACGTCCGGTAATCGCTAATGGCGCAAAAAATGCCGCTTCTAAAATCACATCTTTTGTGTTTTCTACATTCACACCACTGGCTTCACCACCAAAAATCCCGGCCATTGCCAATGCACCATTTTGGTCGGCAATCACTAAAGTATTCGGTTGAAGTTTCGCTGTGGTGCCATCTAACAATACAAGCTCTTCATTTTCTTTCGCCATACGAACTTGTACCGGCTGCGCCACTTTTGCCATATCAAAAGCATGCATTGGTTGACCGAGTTCAAGCAAAATGTAGTTCGTAACATCCACAATGGGATCGATAGAACGAATACCACAGCGACGCAATTTTTCTTGCATCCACATTGGCGACTGCGCTTTAACATTGACATTCTTAATCACACGCAATAAATAACGCGGGCACGCTTCGGCTGCTTGAACATCAATTTGAACTTTATCGCTAATGGTCGGTTTAACCACCTCAAAGTGCGGTGGATTTTCGTGAAGTTTATTCACCACGGCCAATTCACGTGCCACGCCGGCAATGCTTAAGCAATCCGCACGGTTTGGCGTTAAGCTAATTTCAATAGCGCTGTCGTCTAATGTTAAATAATCGCGTAGATTGGTACCGATTGGCGCATCTTGTGGCAATTCGATAATCCCATTGGCATCAGATTCAATACCCAGTTCGCTGAATGAGCAAAGCATGCCTTCGGAAGGTTGGCCGCGTAATTTGGTTTTCTTGATTTTGAAATCGCCCGGTAATTTAGCACCCTCTACCGCACAAGCGACTTTCAAGCCTTGACGGCAATTCGGTGCACCACACACGATGTCTAACAAACGCTCACCGCCCACATTCACTTTGGTTACGCGTAATTTATCAGCGTCAGGATGTTGTGCACATTCCACAACTTCGCCTACGACAACACCGGTGAAATCGCCGGCAACTTTTTCTACTCCGTCAACTTCCAAGCCTAACATGGTAATTTGTTCGCAAAGTTGTTCCGTAGAAATCGCCGGATTAACCCATTCGCGTACCCATTGTTCACTAAATTTCATACTTATCTCTCACTCAAAATTATTTAAACTGTTTCAAAAAGCGTAAATCATTCTCGAAGAATGAACGCAAATCTGTGACGTTGTAGCGTAACATGGTTAAACGCTCTACCCCCATACCCACTGCGAAACCGGAGTATTCGTTCGGGTCAATACCGACATTGCGTAAAACATTTGGGTGTACCATACCGCAGCCCAACACTTCTAACCATTTACCGTTTTTCCCCATGACATCCACTTCGGCAGAAGGCTCTGTGAATGGGAAGTAAGACGGACGGAAACGCACTTGCAAGTCTTCTTCGAAAAAAGCGCGTAAAAAATCATGCAATAGGCCTTTTAATTCAGTGAAATTGGCGTGTTTGTCCACATACAACAATTCGATTTGATGGAACATCGGTGTGTGGGTTTGGTCGTAATCGTTACGATACACGCGTCCCGGCGCCATAATGCGAATTGGCGGCTGTTGTTTTTGCATGGTACGAATTTGTACCCCGGAAGTTTGCGTTCTTAACAATAATTCAGGATTAAACCAGAATGTGTCGTGATCGGCACGTGCCGGGTGATGTTTAGGAATATTTAAGGCATCAAAATTGTAATAATCGCTTTCGATTTCAGGACCGGACTCCACAGAAAAACCCAGTTCAGAGAAGAATTTGGTCACGCGCTCAATGGTAATCGAAACCGGATGTAAACAGCCTATTTCCACTTTACGTCCCGGTAAACTCACATCAATACGTTCATTTTCTAATTGTGCATTTAACAGGGCTTGTTCCCATTCTGCTTTTTTTGCGTTTAAGAAATCTAATGCGGCTTGTTTGGCTTCATTAATTTTCGCGCCCATTGCCGGACGTTCTTCCGCCGCCACATTGCGCAACTCTTGCATTAATTGGGTAAAATGCCCTTTCTTACCAAAATACTCCACGCGAATTTCATCAAGCGCGGCAAGGCTTTTATCTTCAATGTTGTCTATGGCATTTCTTGCTTTATCCACAAGATCTTTAAGATGCTGCATAAATATCCTCTGTGATGATTAATTTATCTAAAATTTTGTCAATAATAATACTAACTGTTTAGAAAATCACGCAATTTATCCATACCTGCAGAAATTATTCTGTCATAAAACGAAGATTTATTGGGAAAAATGACCACACTTTATTCTTCCGTTTACACTTCGACTGAAACTTTTCAGCCATTTTCTTTGGATAAAAAAATAGAGGCTTAAAAAAGCCTCTATTGATTAAAAATACATTTTATTATTAAGGTAACTGCTGCAACGCTTCAATCCGTTTTTCCAACGGTGGGTGGCTTAAGAATAATTCTTTTAAGCCGCCACCACGTTTACCGTTAATGGCAAATGCCGCCAAGGTGGAACCTTCAAGCTCTTCCGGCTCATGCAAGTTTTGTAAGCGTTTTAGCGCATCAATCATTTTTTGCTTACCCACTAAATTCGCCGAACCTGCATCGGCTCTGAATTCGCGTTGGCGAGAGAACCACATGGCGATCATGCTTGCCAAGAAACCAAATACGACTTCAAGCACCATCGAAACTAAGAAATAGATCCCGGAATTGCTTGAGCTTTCATTGCCTTGATTGCGGGAGTTCGCCACCACGTTGGCAATGATGCGTGATAAGAAAATCACGAAGGTATTGAGAACACCTTGTAGTAACGCCATAGTCACCATATCACCATTTTTAATGTGGCTAACTTCGTGCGCTAAAACTGCCTCTGCTTCGCCACGGGTCATTTTATTTAACAATCCGGTACTCACCGCCACTAACGAATTGTTTTTGCTTGCGCCGGTGGCAAACGCGTTCACATCAGCAGAATGATAAATAGCGACTTCCGGGCGCGGCAAACCGGCACGATCTGCTTGTGAATACAGGGTATCCAACAACCAACGTTCTGTTTCATTGCGTGGTTGTTGAATCACTTCAGCACCCACAGAACGAATTGCCATGGTTTTGGACATAAATAACGAAATAATCGAACCCGCAAAACCAAATAATGCGGCAAACAGCATTAAACCGCTCGCATCACGAGATTGAATGCCGGTTAACGATAAAATGATGTTAAAAACCAACAATACTGCCATGTTGGTCGCAAGGAAAAGTAAAATGCGCATCATCGATGAAAAACTCCTCAATAAAACAGTAATAAAAACACGCTTGGCTATAATGGCGGCAAAAAGAGAAAAATCAAGTATGCCAATGAATTCAATGAGAAAAAATGTTTGTTTTCTTGGAAAAAGAGAAAAGTGCGGTGGATTTTGACGATGTTTTTTTGAAAAGAAAAAGAGAGTTGGTCGATAAGCCGGGTTCTGTCGTGGACAATCATTCATCTAGGCGCATATTTACACATACGCTCAAGCAACCTACCCGAATCCTGAACGGGCCATTCATTGGATTCCTATTTGGTCTTGCTACGAGTGGAGTTTACCCTGCTGCCAACCGTTACCGGCGGCACGGTGCGCTCTTACCGCACCCTTTCACCCTTACCTGATCCCTTGCGGGCCATCGGCGGTTTGCTCTCTGCTGCACTTGTCGTAGGCTCTCGCCTCCCGGACGTTATCCGGCACTCTGCCCTGTGTAGCCCGGACTTTCCTCCCGCCTACTTGTCCCCTAGGTTACACTTGCGCGAATTTGAGGGCTTCAATAGACCGGCGATTGCCTGACCAACTCAGGCGCGAAGTATAGCGTAAATTCAAAGTGAAATATAGTGTTACATAAAAAGTTGGGCTAGAATGAACGCCACAAAAACAGGCCTAAAAAACACCGCACTTTTGTGCCACATAAGGAAACTTCCATGGATTATTTACAGATCGCTCGGGAAACGCTGGGCGTTGAAGAAAAAGCCCTCGGGCAACTCAGAGAAAAATTAGACGGTACCTTCACTGAGGTTGTTGATTTAATTCTAAATTGCAAAGGACGTTTGGTGATCGGTGGTATCGGCAAATCCGGCTTGGTAGGGAAAAAAATGGTCGCTACCTTTGCTTCCACCGGCACACCGAGTTTTTTCCTACATCCTACGGAAGCCTTTCACGGCGATTTAGGCATGCTGAAACCCATTGATGTGGTGATGCTCATTTCCTACAGCGGCGAAACCGATGATGTCAACAAACTCATTCCAAGCCTAAAAAACTTCGGCAACAAAATCATTGCGCTCACGTCCAACAAAAACTCGACGTTAGCGCGTCATGCGGATTATGTGTTGGACATTCGCGTAGAACGGGAAGTCTGCCCGAACAATCTTGCCCCGACCACCTCCGTGGTTGTGACCATGGCATTGGGCGATGCGTTAGCGGTTTGTTTAATGCGCGCCCGCGATTTCCAACCGGAAGATTTTGCGAAATTCCATCCGGGCGGCAGCTTAGGCCGCCGTTTGTTATGCCGCGTGAAAGATCAAATGCAAACCCGTTTACCGATTGCCGCCTTAACGACCTCCTTCACCGATTGCTTAACCATTATGAACGAAGGGCGTATGGGCGTGGCGTTGGTCATGGAGCAACAGCAATTACGCGGCATCATCACCGATGGCGATATTCGTCGTGCATTAACGGCCAACGGTGCCAATACGCTTAGCAAAACCGCACAAGAATTGATGACCTCTCATCCGAAAACCATTCATCAGGATACCTATTTATCCGAAGCGGAAAATTATATGAAAGCACATAAAATTCACTCTTTGGTTGTGGTGGATGATGCGCAAAATGTCGTGGGTTTAGTGGAGTTCTCAAGCTAATGACAACAGAATTACAAGAAAAATTAAAACAGGTGAAATTTGTTATCACCGATGTGGACGGCGTATTAACAGACGGTTTACTGCACTACGATGCTAACGGCGAAGCGCTCAAAAGTTTTCATGTGCGCGATGGTTTAGGCATTCGGATGTTGATGGAAGCCGGCATTCAAGTCGCCGTGTTATCCGGGCGTGATTCGGCCATTTTGCGCAAACGCATTGCCGATTTAGGCATTAAACTCGCTTTTTTAGGCAAGCTGGAAAAAGAAAGCGCCTGTTTTGAATTATGCAGCCAAGCCGGTGTTGAGCCGGAGCAAACAGCTTACATTGGCGATGACAGCGTTGATCTCCCCGCTTTCGCTGTTTGTGGACTTTCCTTCGCGGTTGCCGATGCGCCGGAATATGTCAAAAACTGCGCCGATTACACCTTAGGGTTAGGCGGTGGCAAAGGCGCCTTCCGTGAAATGTCCGATATGATTCTAAACGCCCAAGGCAAAGCGGAAATTTACAATTCAGCGCAAGGATTTTTGAAGACGGCGAAAAAGATGGCGCAGTAAAAACGCCTTTGAAAACGACCGCACTTTAAGCCCTTCTTTCAAGTGAAGCCATTCTCTCAAAATTCTCAAAGTGCGGTTCAATTATGCGTTTTTTTTCTTAGCTTATAAATTATTTAAGTCCAACACATCCGTCATATCAAACAAGCCTTGGTCTTTTCCTTCAAGCCATTTCGCCGCACGCACGGCGCCGTTAGCAAAGGTCATACGGCTGGAAGCTTTGTGGGTAATTTCAACGCGTTCGCCGATGTCGGCAAACCAAACGCTATGTTCGCCAACCACATCAGAAGCGCGAATGGTAGAAAAACCGATTTCATCTCGTTTGCGTTCACCGATAATGCCATCACGGCAAAATACGCCGTGGGTTTTCAAATCACGCCCCAAGGTTTTCGCGATGTGTTCGCCCATGGAAAGTGCGGTGCCGGACGGCGCATCCACTTTGTGGCGATGATGCGCTTCAATGATTTCAATGTCGCAATAATCGCCCATGACTTTGGCGGTTTTTTCCAATAATTTAAACACCAGATTCACGCCTACGCTGAAGTTAGAGGCAAACACAACACCAATCTGTTCTGCTGCGGCTTTAATTGCCGCTTTGCCTGCATCATCAAAGCCAGTCGTGCCAATAATGATCTTTTTTTGATTCGCCACACAAAACGCCAAATGTTCTAAGGTGCCTTCCGGACGGGTGAAATCAATCAGCACATCAAATTGTTCTTTGGCGGCGTTTAAATCATCGCCCACTTGAATGCCTAAGTGACCAATGCCCGCCAACTCACCGGCATCCGCGCCGACCAAGGAAGAGCCTTTACGCTCAAATGCCGCGCCTAATGCCACGCCTTCTGCGTTCTGTACTGCTTGAATTAACTGACGCCCCATGCGTCCGCCGGTGCCTACGATGGCAATTCTTAACGCCATAATCTTCTCCGATTTAAACTAATCTATGATTTTCAACGCACCACTGTAAATGAGGTACGCGCCAAATAAAATAAAAATCACGCCTGACGCGTTATCCATATAGCGACTATATCGGCTATAAAAACGTTTTGCAAAGGGACGTGAAAATAAGAGGGAAATCACATAGAAATAAACAAAGGTTTCTATCGTGATAAGAAAAAGTGCGGTCAATATTTGCCGCGTTTCAGTAATGTTGACGAGGACAAAAGACATCACGCTGCTGAAATAAATCACCACTTTGGCATTGGATAAATTCACCAACAAACCTTTGAGGATTTCATTTTTAGACGCTGTGTTTTGTACCAAATTGCT
This sequence comes from Aggregatibacter sp. 2125159857, assembly GCF_017798005.1. Lineage (NCBI taxonomy): Bacteria > Pseudomonadati > Pseudomonadota > Gammaproteobacteria > Pasteurellales > Pasteurellaceae > Aggregatibacter > Aggregatibacter sp. 2125159857. The sequence continues at coordinate 1,230,033 of NZ_CP072548.1, read as the reverse complement.
TTCATCAAATACCGCATTGGTTGTGATACGAGCCACGAGATAAAACAAATAGCTACCGCCCAATGCCATGACAATGCCTTGCAACGCCGGCATCGTTTTAAACACAATCGCCAAACCTAACACCGCAGCCGTCGCCCAAATGGTGACACCAATCGTGATGCCAATCACACCATAAATTGCGGTTCGCCGAGAATGCATTGCCGCAGCACGGCTGACATAAAAGAAATCGGGCCCTGGCGAAAGCAATCCCATCAAATGAACGAACATTAAATGTAACATGATGTCGCTAGATAAAATGCGCTAAGGCAAGAATGACGAGAATGCTATAACCTGCCGCCAAAATATCATCCACCATAATGCCGAAGCCATTGGTGAGTTTCTCATCAAAATAGCGAATCGGATAAGGCTTTAAGATATCAAACAAACGGAAGGTCACAAACGCAATGGTGCACCAAAATAAGGACACGTGCGGCACGGCTAACAACACCAAGAAAACGGCGACAATTTCATCCCAGACAATGCTACCGTGATCATGTACGCCCATGTCGTGGCTGGTGCGTTCGCATAACCAAATGCCAAGAAAGAAACAAAGTGCGGTCAATATAAAAAATGTTTTTGCACCCAGCCAAGGCAATAATAATGCGCCAACGATAACGCCCACCAAACTTCCCCAAGTACCGGGCGCTGGGTGCAATAAACCGGAACCGAAACCCAATGCGAGAAAATGAATAGGATTGCGCAACGTCACCCGTTCAATGGGATTTTGTGGTGCAGTCATAATAAAAGACCTATTTAAAATGATCGAAACCGCCAACGAATTCGACTTCTACCCGTTGACCATGGCGTTGGAATTGAATGCGATTTTTATTTTTAGGGTGAATCGCACGAATTTGTCCAATGCAAGTATAGTTCACACCAATATGCGCCAATGCCTTAGCTAATTTGGCTTTGTTGCTATCCGACACAGTAAAACAAAGTTCGTAATCTTCGCCGCCACTCAAAGCATATTGCTCCGCCTGTGCCAAACCAAATTCACTGACTAATTCAGCCGATAGCGGCAATTTATCTAACTCAATTACCGCACCACATTGGCTACGTTCTAAAATGTGCGTCAAATCCGCCACACAACCATCAGAAATATCAATCGCTGAACTGGCTAAGCGTGTTAAAGAAAGCGCCATGCCCAGCAACACTCTCGGCGTTGGACGCAGATGACGATGAATCAGAAATTCTTGTGCCGAATTCACCGCACTTTTACCTTGCAATAAATAAGACAATCCGCCTGCACTATCGCCCAAGGTGCCGGATACATAGATCCAATCGCCAACATTGGCATTGTGGCGACACAGTGCTTTATCTTTCGCAATAATGCCTTGCGCGGTAATGGTAATGCTTAACGGGCCTTTGGTCGTATCTCCGCCAATGAGATCCACGTTATAGTGATCGAGAATCGAAAAAAAACTCTCACTAAATTCCGTCAACCACACATGATCAATGTTGGGTATCGTCAAGGCTAAGGACATCCAAGCCGGTTCTGCACCCATCGCCGCAAGATCACTCAAATTACTCGCCACAGCTTTATAAGCCAAATCCGCAGGTCGAATACCCGGTAAAAAATGCACGCCTTCAACCATCGTGTCTGTTGTAATGGCAAGGTGTTGATTGCGATTCAGTTCGGTAACGGCACAATCATCACCGACCGAAAGGAGGACATCTTTGCGAGGCGCACGCTTAGAGGCAGTAAAATAACGTTGAATAATATCAAACTCCCCTTCTCTCATTGCGCCTCCCTGTCTCAATGAAAATTAACGTCGTACGAGTGGTGCAATTTTATCCAATACACCATTAATGTATTTATGACTTTCGTCTGCGCCGAACACTTTGGCAACTTCAATCGCCTCGTTGATTACCACTTTATACGGCACATCTACCTCAAATTGCAGCTCATACACCGCTAAACGCAAAACGGCTTTCTCAACCGGATCTAATTCCGCTAAACTGCGATCCAAATAGCCTTGCATGGTACGTTCCACCGCCTCTACGTTCTCTACGGTCTGGCGAAATAATTTACGGAAATACGGGGTATCTACGCCCTTCATGTCTTGTTCGGTCATGAAGTTAAGTTCGATGATTTCCGGTGAGTTCTGCGAAATTGCCCAAGAATATAGGGCTTGTACGGCACATTCACGGGCACGGCGACGAGGAGAAATTTTTTTCACTTGTTCGGTCATCGTAAGTTACACCGCCTGAATTTGATTTAAAAGATTCACCATTTCTAACGCAACCAGTGCGGCCTCTGCGCCTTTATTACCGGCTTTTGTACCGGCACGTTCAATGGCTTGCTCAATGTTTTCAGTGGTTAATACGCCGAATGCCACAGGAATGTCAGATTCCATCGCCACTTTGCCTAAACCGCTGCTAGCCTCACCTGCCACATATTCAAAATGCGCTGTACCACCACGAATCACCGTGCCTAATGCAACGATTGCATCAAATTTTTTGCTTTCCGCTAATCGACGGGCAACTAATGGCAATTCATACGCACCCGGCACACGAACCAATGTAATATTTTCATCTTTTACTTGACCGATGCGTTTCAACGCATCCAATGCACCTTCCAAAAGGCTTTCATTAATAAAGCTGTTAAAACGCCCGATAACCACGGCGATTTTTGCATTTGGTGCAGCAATCTGCCCCTCTAAAATGTTCATATACTTTCCTACATTGTCGTAATAAAAAATTGCGTGCGGATTCTAGCATAGAATTCCGCTATCAGCAGTAAGAAAAGTCAACGTGCGGTTAAAAACACTGCAAATCTAGAATCAAATTACAGCTTCCTTCCGATAATTTTCAAACCCACATGGAATAAATAGGAGAACACCATGAGACTCATTATTGCCTTACTTTTACCTTGGCTAACCTTTTTCACTATCGGACGTCCCTTTGCCGGTATTATCTGCCTTATCCTACAAATTACGCTTATCGGCTGGATTCCAGCAACACTTTGGGCGGTTTATGCGTTATCTCAATACAAAACAGATAAAAAAATTGAAAAAGCGCTAAATCAACAAGCGAAGTAATTTCAGCGCAAAATAACAATCTGCACGTAAAACGTGCGGTTTTTTAAGCTCCCCTATAAGGGCTCTTATACTTCATAAGTCTCTCAAAGGGCTTGTGAAAGCTGGTAACCGTGTTTATTTTTTAGTGAATCGTAGCGTGCAACTTATTGCACGAAATCGGGAATGTCCGAAAGGGTTAAATAACGTTCCGTGCATAATTTAGTCGTGCAACAAGTTGCACGCTACGCACAAAATCGTGAATTACGCATCGAGGTTAATTATTCGTGCAACAAGTTGCACGTTACGCATGAAATCGTGAATTACGCATTGAGGTTAATCATTCGTGCAACAAGTTACACGTTACGAGGGAGGACTCCATACGCATCGCGTATGGTTTTTATAGTCAGACTTTGGGTGGCTATAATAAAAGTGCGGTGAGATTCTGAAAAATTTTCAAAAATCTCACCGCACTTTTTTATTATTTACGTAAGCCGCCCTTTATTTTTGGAGGTATCTGCACAATGTTGAGCGGCGATTTTATGTTTGATTATTTACTTGGCGATTGCATAAAACGGAAGAAATCACTGTCCGGTTTTAGAATAAGCAAGTTATCGGAATTGGCAAAGCTGCTTTCATAGGCTTTAAGGCTACGAATAAATCCATAAAATTCCGGTTCTTTACCAAATGCTTCTGCAAAAATCTTCGCCGCTGTAGCGTCCCCTTCCCCGCGTAATTCTTGGGCAGTTTTTTCTGCATTGGCGATAATCAATGTCACTTTACGATCCACGTCTGCTTGAATAAATGCAGCTTTTTCTTTACCTTGCGAACGGTGTTCACGAGCAACGGCATCACGTTCTGCACGCATCCGCTGATAAATGGAAGAAGACACCTCATCCGGCAAGTTAATTTGCTTAATTCGCACATCAAGCACTTCAATGCCTAGCTCGGCTGTGCTGTCTTGTCCGCTATTTAACGCCTTTTTCGCCCCTTCCATGAGTTCGCCTCGTGTACCGGAGACAATGTCTTTGATCGTGCGTGAACCAATTTCGGAACGCAACCGGTCATTGACTTTACGACGCAGTAAATTCGCGGCTTGTGCATAGTCGCCACCACCGGTAGAGGTGAAAAAACGACCGAAGTCATTAATACGCCATTTTACATAGGAATCCACCAACAGGTCTTTTTTCTCTACGGTCACAAAGCGATCCGCTTGACCGTCTAGGGTTTGTAGGCGCGCATCAAGCACTTTGATGTTATCAATGAATGGGATTTTAAAATGCAATCCCGGCGCATAAATAGCCACTTTATTATCGGCATCGCGTTGTACTTTGCCAAAGCGTAACATGATGCCTCGCGTGCCTTCGGTGACAACCACAATGCTGGAATACACCACAGCAATCATAATAAAAATGATCGGTAATACAAATTTACGCATTAGTAAGTTCTCCCTTGACGGCCATTATCTCCTCTTGATTCCACCGGTCTGAGCGTTGTTGCTTGTTCGTGTGGACGAGAAACATTGCCGGAATTGACCGCACTTTGTTGTGTCTCATGTGTTTCATTCACACTCTGACTATTTGAAGGAACGTTAGAGACTTTTCCTTTCAATAATTGCTCCAACGGTAGTACGGTTAAATTATTGCCGCTACCGCTATCTAGCATCACTTTCGGCGTATTCGCCATCACTTTTTCCATGGATTGAATATACAAGCGCTCGCGGAAAACTTCCGGTGCCGCTTTAAATTCCGCTAAAAGCGGTTGGAAGCGCTCAACTTCCCCTTTAGCATCCAACACGACGCGATCTTTATACGCAGTCGCCTCTTCCAAAATACGCTGAGCATTACCACGCGCAATCGGCTCTTTCTCACGAGCATAGGCTTCTGCTTCACGAATGTAACGCTGTTCGTCTTCTTGGGCTTTAATCGCATCGTCAAAGGCATCTTTCACCTCTTCCGGTGGACGGGCAGACTGGAAGTTCACATCAATCACTTCTAATCCCATGTTATATGGCTCAATGATCTGATTTAATGCCTTCCAAGTATTTTCACGCACCACTGAACGACCGGTCGTTAAAATATCGTTCATCGTCATGTGCCCAATTACGTAACGCAATGCGCTGTCTGTCGCTTGATTCAAGCTGTCATTGGCGTTGACGGCACTAAATAAATATTTCGCCGGATCCTGAATGCGATACTGCACGGTCATTTCGACTTTGACCATATTTTCGTCTTGCGTCAGCATCGCGCCTTGAGTTTTTAACTCCAATACGCGTTCTACGTTCACCGGAATGACGCGATCGATAAAGGTCGGTTTCCAGTTTAAGCCGGGTTGTTCAATGGAATGAAAATGCCCTAAACGCAAGACAACTCCACGTTCGGCTTCTTTGACCGTATAAAAACCGCTAGCGCCCCATAAAATGACACCTGCTGCAATGGCAATCGGCAACAGCTTACCAACGCCCCCGGAAAAGGCGTTTGACGAATTCGTATTATTTGCACCGCTCTTGCCGCTTAATTTTTTCAATAAATTATTGAAAATATCCTCTAAATCCGGTGGGGATTGTTGATTGTCTTTTTGTGAATTGGAAGAACGATCCCAATTCGAGCGGCCTTCATTTTGGTCGGACGTGTTATTCTCCGATGATTGCCCGTTTTGCTTTGGTTTGCTCCAAGGATCTTGATCCGAACCATTTAACGACATTGTTTTCTCCGTTTGTCAAAAAAATGTTACAAGTCTAAACAAAATCTCATATTAAGTCTAATGATGTCATTTGATTTTATTATGAATTTGAGCTCAGGTAGTTCAATATGACTTCATGATGCTGGGTTGTTTTGAATTTATCAAAAACCTGTTCAATTTTTCCCTGCTCATTAATTAAAAAACTGACGCGATGAATGCCATCAAATGTGCGCCCCATAAATTTCTTTTCTCCCCACACACCGAATTGTTCGGCGACTTCGTGGGTTTCATCCGATAATAGCATGAAATTTAACGCTTTTTTATCGGCAAATTGTGCTAATTTCTGTGGCTTATCCGGACTGATGCCTAAAATAATAAGATTAAATTTATCCAATTCGGCTTTGCTATCACGTAAGCCGCAAGCTTGTGTTGTACATCCGGGCGTTAAGGCTTTCGGATAAAAATAAACTAGCACTTTCTTTCCACGAAATTGCGCCAAAGAAACAGGCTCACCATTTTGATTTAATAATGTAAATAATGGTGCATCATCACCTCTATTTAATTGCTTTAACACCTAGGTTAACTCCTCTAAAAAATAAAAAAATTGCTTGCAAATTATGGCTATTTTAGCGATCTTAAGCGAACCTTAGCAAGCAACCCTCATCTTTCATACTTAATTAGCATAATAGAATAACAATAATCGGAGGCTTTTATGTCAAATGCGCCTTTACTGCAAGGCAGTATCGTTGCCTTGGTCACACCAATGAATAATCATGGCGAAGTGGATTTTGAAAACTTAAAACAACTGGTTGAATATCACGTTCAAGCCGGTACGGATGCTATCGTTTCTGTGGGAACCACCGGTGAATCAGCGACATTAAGCATTGAAGAAAATGTTAAAGTGATCTTAAAAACAGTTGAATTTGCTGCCGGCCGAATTCCGGTTATTGCAGGCACCGGTGCCAACGCCACCAGCGAAGCTGTGACCATGACGAAATTATTAAATAACAGTGGCATCGTAGGGTGTTTATCCGTCGTGCCTTACTACAACAAACCGACGCAAGAAGGAATGTATCAACACTTCAAAGCCATTGCGGAATGCACAGATATTCCTCAAATTCTTTATAACGTTCCCGGCAGAACCGGCAGCGACTTGCTCCCTGAAACCGTGGGGCGATTGTCCGCCATTCCGAATATCATTGGCATCAAAGAAGCAACCGGCGACATTAGCCGCGTGCAAAAGATTAAACAACTTGCCGGAAAAGATTTCTTCGTCTTTAGTGGCGATGACGCTTCCTGTTTAGAAGCCATGAAATTAGGGGCAGAAGGGGTGATTTCCGTTACCTCTAACGTTGCGCCAAAAGCCATGGCTGAAATGTGTCGCTTAGCCCGCCAAGGTCAATTTAGCGAAGCAGAAACCATTAACCAACGTTTAATGCCGTTACACAAAAACTTATTTATTGAATCCAACCCAATTCCGGTGAAATGGGCATGCTATAAACTGGGTCTGATTGCCGATCCAACATTGCGTTTGCCACTTACCCTACTCAGTGAATCCGCCCAACCTGTTGTGTTAGATGCATTAAACTTTGCCGGATTACGCTAAAATATACGCTCAAGGCCGTCATCAGGCCTTGAACGCCTTTATGATTTATCTGTCCAAAACAGACGTTTAACTTTTCAGTTGTCATAATCAAGGATAATTTATGAAAAAATGGCTATTAACGGTTGCCGTGATTTCTACGCTAACCGCCTGCTCTGCAAGCAATGAAAGCAAACAACAAGCTGGAGATACCTACCAAAAATCCAATGTGGACTTGCCTCGCCTTAATCCGCTTGCCAGCGGCGGTGTCAAGTTACCGACTGCCAGCACAGAATATCAATTGCCACAGATTAAAGTGAACAAAGATGATAAGGTCGATATTCGCCCACCTTCTATTCCTTTAGCCATCATTCATGACTCCATTACACGATTTGATGGCGAACGCGCGCTTATTGCCTATACGTCAGATCAGCAAAAAATTTACAATTTAAAACAAATTGAACGCCTACTCAAAGAGCAAAATATCCAATACACACGAGAGAATGGAAAACTGCTCACTGATTGGGCTGCCACCGGGCGAAGCGATGATTTGAAAAACACGCAAATTCGCTATCAAATTGAAGAAGTCGATACGGAACAAGCCGCAGCATTGATGGTTTCTGTTTTGCAAATGAAACGCAATGAGACCATTTACACGCCTTCCATTACGGATAAACAACGGTATGCCTCTGATCGCCTAAATCAACTTATCGGCGAATTAAATGCCGCCTACCAAAAACAACAACAGGATCTGAGTGCATCCACCACTGCGCCTATCGCCTCGCATATCGCAACGGATACCAATGGCAGAACCGCACTCATTCTGTCTGCACCGTTTGATGCTGCGTGGGAAAAATTAGGCGAAACACTCCCAAAACTTGGGTTTGAAATCAAAAAAGACATGAGCGCCCGCGGGATTCGAGAGCTTTATTACAAACCATTATCGCAAAAAGCCTGGCAGCAAATTAGTTCGCAAGCATTACCGAATCTAGGCAAAGGCAGCTATCAAATGCAACTTGCCGCGTTGAATAAACAACAAAGTGCGGTCGTGATTTCAGAAGAAAAAAAATCAGCACTGGCAAATGAGCAAGCGCAAATTATTTATCAATCACTCCAACGTTTACTCAATCAATAACAATCCGCACGTAAAACGTGCGGTTTTTAAATTCCCCTATTAAGCTAAGCCCCTCTACTTCACAAGCTCCTCAAGGGGCTTGTGAAAACTGGCAACTGTGTCTATTTTTTAGTGAATCGTAACGTGCAACTTGTTGCACGAAATCATGAATGCACAAAAGAGTTAAATAACGTTCCCTGCGTGATTTGGTCGTGCATCAAGATGCACGCTACGACATCATAAATTACTCATTTAGGTTAATCATTCGTGCTAAAGGAGCTTGTGAAAACTGACAACCGTGTCTATTTTTTAGTGAATCGTAGCGTGCAACTTGTTGCACGAAATCGTGAATGCCCAAAAGAGTTAAATAACGTTTCCTGCGTGATTTGGTCGTGCATCAAGATGCACGCTACGACATCGTGAATTACGCATTGAGGTTAATCATTCGTGCTAAAGGAGCTTGTGAAAACTGGCAGTCTTGTCTATTTTTTATTGAATTGTAGCGTGCAACTTGTTGCACGAAATCGTGAAGACCTAAAAGGGTTTAAATAACGTTCCCTGCGTGATTTAGTCGTGCATCAAGATGCACGCTACGACATCATAAATTTACGCATTGAGGTTAATTCATTCGTGCAACAAGTTGCACGCTACGAAATCGTGAATTACGCATTGAGGTTAATAAACGTCCGCGAAAAGCTGACGATCATATAACAATGACCGCACTTTTTTGCATTACAGTCAAAAGTGCGGTCAGATTTTCAGATGTTTTTTATTGTGTACGGTATCGCAGATTACAATAGCCCCGGTTGACCTAATGCCGGATCCACTTCACGCGCGTTTAACGCATCTTCCACGGTTAAGCCCAAGGCTTTCGCAACTCCTTCACCATAGGCCGGATCACACCAATGACAGTTACGAATATGACGATATTTGATGAAATCAGGTGCATCCCCCATCGCGGCAGCCGTATTGTTGAATAACGCTTGCTTTTGCGCCGAATTCATGAGGTTAAATAATGCACGCGGTTGGCTAAAGTAGTCGTCATCATCATGACGGAAATCCCAGTGCGCCGCATCGCCATTAATACGAAGTGGTGGTTCGGCGAAATCCGGTTGTTGTTGCCACTGTTGAAAACTATTCGGTTCATAGTGCGGTAAACTACCGTAGTTACCGTCCACACGACCGAAACCATCACGTTGGTTGCTATGCACCGGACAACGTGGACGATTGACCGGAATTTGACGGTAGTTCACCCCTAAACGATAACGTTGTGCATCCGCATAGTTGAATAGACGCGCTTGCAACATTTTATCCGGGCTTGCACCGATCCCCGGCACTAAGTTACTCGGTGCAAAGGCAGATTGTTCCACATCAGCAAAGAAGTTTTCCGGATTGCGGTTAAGTTCAAACTCCCCTACTTCAATTAATGGATAGTCTTTTTTCGGCCATACTTTGGTTAAATCGAATGGGTGGTAAGGCACTTTTTCCGCATCGGCTTCCGGCATGATTTGTACGTATAACGTCCATTTCGGGAAATCACCCCGTTCAATCGCTTCATACAGATCGCGTTGATGACTTTCACGGTCATTTGCGATAACGGCAGCCGCTTCTGCATCGGTTAAGTTTTTAATGCCTTGTTGCGTACGGAAGTGGAATTTCACCCAAAAACGTTCGCCTGCTTCGTTCCAGAAACTGTAAGTATGTGAACCGAAACCGTGCATATGGCGATAGCTTGCCGGAATCCCGCGATCACTCATAACAATGGTGACTTGGTGCAATGCCTCAGGCAATAATGTCCAAAAGTCCCAGTTGTTGGTGGCAGAACGCATATTCGTGCGAGGATCGCGTTTTACCGCTTTATTTAAATCAGGAAATTTACGCGGATCGCGCAAGAAAAATACTGGCGTATTATTCCCCACTAAATCCCAGTTCCCTTCTTCGGTATAGAATTTTAAAGCAAAACCACGAATATCACGTTCTGCATCCGCAGCACCACGTTCACCGGCAACGGTCGTAAAGCGTGCAAACATTTCCGTTTTTTTGCCGACTTCGCTGAAAATTTTTGCGCGGGTGTATTGAGTAATATCGTGCGTCACAGTAAACGTCCCGAATGCACCGGAACCTTTCGCATGCATACGACGCTCCGGAATCACTTCACGCACAAAATCCGCTAATTTTTCATTTAGCCATAAATCCTGCGCAAGTAACGGACCACGTGGGCCGGCAGTTAAACTGTTTTGGTTATCGGCAACAGGCGCGCCGTTACCCATTGTTAAAGGCGTGCTGGTTAGATGAGAAAAAGGGCATTTAGCACTCATAGAAAACTCCTTAATAAATAGTATTAGCTTGAAGTAAATATCGCCAAGCATAATACAGAAAGGTTTTACCGATTAAAAACTATCAAATCAATTTAAAAACCCTATCTAAAAAAGAATTGCGACGGCGTAATGCAAATTTGCTATATTCCGCTCAAAATTGTCGTTTTTTCATGAATGGTTCAATCGCATTCTAAAGTGCGGTCATTTTTTAGAAAGATTTTACAAACGGAGAGAAAATATGAATCCTTGGCTTTTACTGGGTGGATCGATCGGCTTAGAAGTCATCGCCACCAATTTGCTGAAATTAAGCGATGGTTTTACCAAACCACTTCCTACCATAAGTGCGTTATTGATTTATGCCTTATCGTTTTATTTGGTCTCCATCGTCTTCCGCAGCCTGCCTGTCGGCTTGGTCTATGCCGTTTGGTGCGGCGTGGGGATCATTTTGACAGCGATGGTTGCCTATTTTGCCTTTGGACAAAAACTCGATATGCCCGCTATGTTAGGAATTGCCCTAATTATTTCCGGCGTGCTGGTGATTAATCTATTTTCAACAACGAATCACTAATTTTCAGAACATAACGTAATTGTTGTCACCTTTCTTATTATTTTACCGGGCGGATCCATGCGTGAACGGTGCCTCAAACTCGGCAACTGAAAGCGAAATGCTCGCCACCACCCCGCCCCATTACAACACCAATTTATAGATTTCAACATAAAGTGTTGCGTTCATTTTAACCCACCAACACAGAGGTCATACTCAATGAACCGGCAATCAAATTGTCATTGAAGAATGCCACTTTTTCATCCGGCTCTCGTAGTGCCGCCACATACAAGAGGGGCAAATAGTGATCAGGTGTGGGTACGGAAAGTGCCGGACCTTCGCCAAATTGCTCATAATGCACCAATTCATCGTTATTTTGCGTGGTCATGGCGTGATTAATGCGATCACGGAACGCATACGCCCAGTCGTATCCCGCACCGATTTGATCTATATGTTCCCAGCTTATGGCTCTCAGATTATGCACAATGTTGCCGCTGCCGATAATCAACACGCCTTGTTCGCGTAAAACAGACAACTTTTTCGCTAAATTGAAATGCCACTGTGCCGGTTGTAAGCGGTTAAGACTGAGTTGTACCACAGGGATATCAGCATCGGGATAGAGAAACTTCAACACCGCCCATGCGCCATGATCAAAACCGCGCGTCGGGTTCAGCTCCACATTTTCCGGCTGCAATAACGACCGCACTTGTTCCGCCAACTCAGGCGAACCGGGCGCGGGATATTGCACCTGGCTGAGTTCTTCAGGAAAGCCGTAAAAATCATAAATCATTTCAGGGCGTTCACCCGATGTCACTTGCAAACTACTGCTGTACCAATGCGCCGAAATCATCAAAATAGCTTTTGGTTTGGCAAACTTTTGCGTAATCAGGCTGAAATTTTGATTGAAGGGATTTTCCTTATCCAACACATTCATCGGACTGCCATGCCCGACAAACAATACAGGCATTTTTTCATCGTTGCCTCCTTAATATCTGATGAGGCAGATTGTACGGATAAATGATTAAGCAATAAACCGCACTTTATGAACAACATTTTTTACTGATAGAAAATAATGAATATTTTTTGGCTTTACGACAAAATAACAATCCGCACGTAAAACGTGCAGTTTTTAGGCTCTCCTATAAGGACTTATACTTCACAAGCTCCTCAAGGGGATTATGAAAACTGGTAACCCTGTTTATTTTCATATCACCATTTTAGTAAATCGTAGCGTGCAACTTGTTGCACGAAATCGTGAATACCCGAAAGGGTGAAATAACGTTCCGTGTGTAATTTGGTCGTGCATCAAGATGCACGCTACGCATGAAATCATGAATTACACATCGAGGTTAATTATTCGTGCAACAAGTTGCACGCTACGCACGAAATCGTGAAAGAGTGATCAAATTTCAAAGAATTTTTGTAAATCTTCTTCAAAACTTTACCGCTTGGCTATCCCTAATAGCAAACAGCTGTATAAATCTATGCCTAAAAATTTGATTTGATGGAATTTTAGATAGGCCTATTCATTGACCACCACTACTTTCCCAAATCCGGCCGCGCTTTGCAAAAAGCTGTGGGCTTCGGGAACTTGTTCCAATGAAAACACGCGTTCAATTAAGATTTTCACATCAAACCGCCGGATATAGTCAAACATCGCATCCAGCTTGGCTTGCGACACATTGCCCGAATAAAAGGCGGTGAGATAGCTGTTGTTTTTGAGTTCGATAATCGGATCGAAATCATTCACGTACCACAAATTGCCGAGTTGCCCCGTATTGCAGACGATGCCATGCTCGTTGATGTGGGAGAAGGAATCGCGCAGGGTTGCCGGCCCTACCAATTCCAGAATTTTGTCGTAGCTTTGGTCAGTTTTCAGTTTGCCGCCCGCTTCGGTAATCACTTCGTCAAATCCGACCGCCTGCAAACGGGCCGCTTTGGCAGGATTACGCGTTGAACCATTCAGCACAATGTGCGGAAACTGCGCTTTAAGCAACTGGGCAAACGCCACGCCCACGCCGCTGCCTGCACCACGCACCAGCACACGATCTTGCGGCGCGATACGAAGCTGCTGCAATGAGCCGAATGCGGTGTAGTAGGTTTCGGGAATTGCGGCAAGGGTTGTCCAATCCAAGTCGGTATGAACGGGGTAAATTTGCTCGTTGGGCAGCAACACATATTCGGCGTAGCTGCCGTCAAAGGCGCGCCCCATTTCGCCCATAATAGAGACGACCTTTTGTCCGACCGCCAGCGCGGGCGTGGAACTTTGCGCCACTTCGCCTACACATTCAATGCCCAAAATGCGCGGAAATTGGACAGACGGCGATTTACCTTCGCGCGTGAAAATCTCGGAATGGTTGATGCCGAAGCCTTTGATTTTTACCAGTGACCAACCCTCTTTGATATCAGGTGTTGGCACGTCTTGATAAATCAGTTGCTCCGGACCGCCGGCTTGGTAAATTTTTACAGCTTTCATAATATCTCCCTAAGAATCTGATGCTTTCAGGTAACCTGCTGCCAATTTTACTTTCCTAACAACCCATTTTTCTCCAAATAATCCCGCGCTACATTTTCCGCACTTTCGCCTTGCACTTTCACGCGGTAGTTCATCTCGCTCATTTCCTCTTCGCTGATTTTTCCCGCCAGTCGGTTAAGTGCGGTCACAATTTGAGGATTTTTCTCGGCAAATTCTGCTTTCATCAATGGTGCACCCTGATAAGCAGGAAACAGGGAAATATCATCTTTCAGCAGGCGCAATTGATATTGTTTCAATTCTGCATCGGTGGAAAAGGCTTCCACTAGGTCGATTTTGTCATTCAACAATGCCGTATAGCGTAAGGCTGGTTCCAAGCTAACAATATGTTTTAGCGTGATACCGGCTGCCTGCATGCCTTTGTAGCCGTCTGCTCGGTCGATAAATTCCAGTGAGAAACCTGCTCGGATATCGGGCGCTACCTGCTTCAAGTCGCTGATTGTTTTCAGTTGGTGCGATGCACCGTAGCTTTCTTTGACTGCCAACGCGTAAGTGTTCTGATAAGACATCGGTGGTAGAAACTCTAGCTGATATTGTTCCGCCAATAATTGTTTGCCCCGTTGATAGGTTTCATCTGGCGACAGATGGCGGTTCTTCTGTTCAGTTGGCACTTGTACTAAGGCTTCCAACACTGTACCGGTGAATTCAGGATAAATGTCGATTTCGCCACTATTCAGTGCGTTAAACAGGAAAGTGGTTTTGCCAAAATTAGGTTTGACTGTGACTTTCACGTTCGAATTCTCACGTTCAATCAATAATTTATACATGTTAATCAGAATATCCGGCTCACTCCCCATTTTGCCGGCAACCACCACGTTTTTTGTAGCAGGTGTAAATGAAATCTGCGACATACCGAGTGCGCCGAAGCCCACCGCCAATGCAAGAATAATCGCCAACTTGCGTCGCGATTTCTGCAACAGCCCGATAATGCCGCTTACGCCGACAGCCAGTAATGCGGAGAGCAATGCGCCGGTAAACGTCATTGTCATGTTGTTGCGGTCAATGCCGAGCAGAATCAGGTTACCCAAGCCGCCTGCGCCAATTAGCGCCGCCAGAGTTGCCGTGCCGACAATCAGCACCGCCGCCGTGCGAATGCCTGAAATCATGGCAGGCAAAGCCATCGGCAGCTCAATCCGCCACAATGATTGCCAGCGCGACAGGCCGAATGCGGTGTACGCATCTTGAATCGATTGGTCGATTTGGGTCAGCCCCAAATAGGTATTTTGAAAAATCGGCAACAGTGCGTATAGCGTGAGTGCAATCAAGACGGGCGGCGAACCGATACCGACAAACGGAATCAGCAAACCCAGCAGTGCCAAAGACGGGATGGTTTGCAATATATTGGTGAACTGCAATACCGCTTCCGCTGCCCGCTGTCTGCGCGCAAACAATACGGCGGCGGGCACGGCAATCGCCACGGCCGCAAGCAAAGCCAGTCCGGAAAGCCATAAATGCGTAAGCAGCATTTGCCAGAGTTCTGCTGGGGTAACGTTTAGGGATGAGAACATAGTTTTAAATTTTATAGTTAGTATGTTGAATAATAGATGTTTATGTTCGCTTTACAGCAAGGTGTTAGCGCCTTGAAAGAGGTTTCAGACGGCCTTCACCATCATAACACCGCCCTTCTCACCGCTTCCTGTCCTTGTTTATCCAACCGTAAGAATTGGTGGATGATGCGTTCGGCATCGGGTGTGTCGGCGGTGGAAAACAGCGATTGCACATAATCATTTGCCGGCTGCTTTTTGATTTCTTCAGGTGTGCCGATTTGTACCAGTTTGCCATTATGCATTACACCGATACGGCAAGCGAGTTTGGCGGCTTCCTGCATATCATGGGTAACGAAAACGATAGTGGTGCCAAATTTTTGGTGAATCATAGCAATTTGGTCTTGCAGCACGGTGCGTACCAGCGGGTCAAGTGCTGAAAACGGTTCGTCCATCAGCAGCACTTGGGGCTTGGCGGCAATGGCGCGCAAAATGCCGATGCGCTGCTGTTCACCGCCGGAAAGTTCGTGCGGATAGCGGTCGCGGTAGTGCGCAGGGTCAAGTTCCACCAGCTCCAATAATTCATTCACACGCGTTTTGCGTTCGGCTTTCGGCCAGCCCAGTACGTCAGGCATGAGTTCGATATTTTCCGCTACGGTCATCGTGGGAAAAAGCGCGATTTGCTGCAATACGTAACCAATTTGGTGGCGAAGTTGGCGGATGTCGTAGTCTTTAATCCGTTTGCCGTGCAGATAAACGTTGCCATCGGTAGGTTCAATTAGCGCGTTAATCATGCGTAAAGTAGTGGATTTTCCGCTGCCCGAACCGCCCACTAACACGAAAAATTCCCCCTGATAAATGGTTAAATCCAAATCGCGCACGGCATATTTGCCGTCATACTGCTTGCCTGCGCCACGAAATTCGATAAACGAGACAAGATTATTTTGCATATTGTGCCCTTACTACGTCTTCAAAATTAAGCGGTGCGCGTCCCAACAACTGTGGCAGGTCGTCTGAAACGGCGGCAAGTTCGCCTTTGGCAATGGCGGTATAGGTAGAAACCCACGCTTCAATCTGCCAATCGGGCGTGTCAGAATACTCAGCTTTACGGCTGGCGAAGGCTTCTTCTAGGGTTTCATTGTGATAGCGGTGCAGTTTGCCGGTGATTTCGGTTAGGACGGCGGCTATTTCAGTGAAGCTTAATGATTGGGAACCTGTCAACGTGTAGGTCTGATTATCGTGGCGGTGGTTGCCGCATGCGATGTCGGCGATGACGTTTGCCGCCGCTTTGGCGACATCACGCTGTGAAACGCAGGCAACGCGCCCATCGTCGGGAGGGCCTGCGATGATGGGCGCGTTGGCAATCGTTGCCATCATCTCACTGTAAAAATTGTCGCGCAGAAAGGTGTAGCGCATATTTGTTTGTCGGATCGCATTTTCGGCCACCGCATGGGTACGCACCAACGTGAAGGTGCTGTCCAACGCCGCCTGCGCAAAAGAGAGATAGACCATGTGTTGCACGCCCGCTTCCGAAGCAGCCTGCACAAAAGTCAAATGCTCCTGCTCGCGTGTTGGGCTTTCGGCAGTAGACACCATAAACAGCACGTCCACCCCGTTTAACGCCTGCTTGGCAAGCTCCAAATCACCATAGGCAAACCGCCGCGCCTCGCAGTTCGACAGGTCGGGCGCTTTGGCGGGGTTGCGCAGCGGCAGAATTAGCGACAGGCCGCATGTGTTCAGATGACGGGCGACCATGCCGCCAATGTTGCCGATGGAACCGGTGATGGCGATGTTCATGAGGAACTCCTTGGAGAACTGTGTAGATATAGGATAAGGGTAGCTGAAAAAGTAGCTTTAGGGTAGTAGGAAGTTTGCATTCAGGCAAAACAACACGCAATTGGTCATATTTTCTATCAATGGTGTAGCATCACCGGAAAGTAACACCTCCAATCCCGTGTCGGTACAGGTCTATTCTCGTGCCTCCAAAGAGGAATCATGACCACATTGAGCATTTCCTGCCATTGATTAAAATAAAAAAATATTCGGTATTTATCTGAATTTCATCCCTAGATAGATCGTGGTAGAACGATTTTTGAATAACAAATACAAAAGTGCGGTCAAATTTTTAGGTGTTTTTAAACCTATCTTTAAGCCCCATCTATTTAATATCCCCCTTGGGCGCATGCCCGAAATACCGTTTGTATTCACGGCTGAATTGGCTAGGTGACTCGTAGCCAACTTGGTAAGCAGTTTCGGTAATGCCTCGCCCTTCTTGTGCGATCAGTCGTCTGGCTTCCATCAAACGTAAGGATTTTTGATATTGCAGCGGTGAAAGGCTGGTTATCTTCTTAAAATGACTATGAAAGCCAGATATCGACATACCACATAGATTTGCCAAGGTTTCCACGGTGATGGTTACACTAAAATGTTGTTGCAGATAGTAGGTGGCTTGGGCGATTTTTTTGGTATTCGATCCATTGCTTACCATGGCTTTAAATTTGCCACCTTGTTCGCCTGTAAGGAGTCGATAATATATTTCTTGTTGGATAAGCGGTGCAAGAAACTCAATATCTTTTGGATTTTCGTGCAAGAGCAATAGACGTTCAACAGCATTTTTGAGAGATTCATCTAGATGCCATTGTGCAAAACCTTCGTCGCCCTGTTGGACATCATCTACAAGGTTTGGATTTGCTAATAAAATCTTGCTAACGATTTCAATATCAATTTTCATCGACATCACTAAAAACGGCTTTTGCGGCTCTGCATATTTAATCTCGCCACGCATCGGTATGTTTACTGGGCAAAACATAAAATGTTGATTATCAAATCGGTAGCATTGTTCGCCTAGCTGCACTTCACGTTCTCCGCTTAACACGATGCAAATGCTCGGCTCTTGAATAATACCTTCGTAACAAAATGGTTGATCTGAATGGCGAAGAAATAAGCCTTTAATCGATGATGAATAGAGTTCGTTATGTGGAATAACCTTTAATAATCGTTCTATCATTTCAGTTGAGAACATAATTTTGTAGGAATAGGCAAGTAATTTGGATAAATCATATAACACTTAATATTGCCGTTCAATATAATGAACTCACTTTTAACGGCGGTACGCCAAACCATATTAACCAACATTAAATGAGGAAAACATTATGAAAATTTTCTACAAAACATCAGCAACAGCAACCGGCGGACGTGATGGTCGTACCCAAGTGGACGATGGTTCAATCGGCTTTGATTTGGTTTCATTTCAAAATGACGGCACCGGAGCTGATGAAAAACACCAACGCGCCGAGTATGGCAAGCACCGCCGCACCGACGAAAAACGGCCGCATGGGATGGGTGAAAAACTTATTCATGGTTTGGCTTAATTCTGCATGAAGATGCTTTCGGATATGGATTTATTGGGCGGACAGGGTTGTATCTTGTATTGAAGAAGCAAGCCGAAGGTTTGTCAGATACTCACATGCCCGTATCATTCATATTATTGATATTATTGTTTGAATTGTATTATTTTCAATAATAATAAATAACCCTAAACCAATATAAATAACAGCCATTATCCAACGACTAAACTTCTCTACAATTTCACCAATACCTGAAATATTAGCCAATCTTTGTGCTGTATATACTAAAACAAAAATCAATATTAAAAATACAAGAAGAGTAACTAATAAGTCGACAAGATCTAAAGTCACAAAGTAAGGAACAAAAAGTCCAATATTATCTGCACCACAACTAGCAACTGTAACCAAAGCAACAATACCGACTAATTTTGACAACCCTTTTTCATCCAATTCTTTTTTAGCTCTTTTTTCGCCCTCACAATCGTCGTAAATAGCAACTTTAATACCTAAGTAAATCGGTATTAAACCTAATAAACCCAACACCCATTTTTCCGGAACATAATTCAAAACAAAAGCTAGAAATAAACTAACTAATATTAAAATTACAGAACCTAAATATTGTCCGATATAAATATCTCGATATTCTTTTCTAGTATTTGCTCTAGCAAAAAATATTAATAGTATTACCAACAAATCTACTGCTGTAGCAATATATAAAACAGCAGCAGTAATCACAGTCGAAAACATAAAGTACCTCATAATGAATCCCCTGCCCCCTTGGCACCACGGCTTTTTCAAAAGCCGAATCGCGTTCGGACAGCGGCGTAGGCAGGGTAATCACGTTTTGCACGTTCATGCCCTTAGTGGAAAGCAGCATGATTTCATGGCTCAGGCGTGCGGCTTCGAAGCGGTCGTGCGTTACCAGCATACACGCCATGCCCTGCCGCTCGATTTTTTCCATCAGCAGGCGACCAAAATATCGCGCAAATCGCGGTCCAAACCGACGAACGGCTCGTCCAGCAAGGCAAGGTCGCAGCCGCACAGCAGCAGGCGCAAAAATGCTACCCGTTTCGCCATGCCGCCGGACAATTCGGTCGGATATTTGTTCAAATCGCCCGCAGTCAGCCCGACTTTCGCCGCCAGCGCGATGATTTCGCCTTCATCGGGTTTGTCCATAAAAATAGCGATATTCTGCATCGCGGTCAAGTTTCCCGGCAGGCGGTTTTCCTGAAACAGAAAACCCGTTTTGCGGAAAGTATTGCGTATCGTGCCCGATTTCGGCGTTTCCAAGCCCGCAATCAAACGCAAAACCGTCGTCTTGCCACAGCCGCTCGGCCCGAACAAAGCTTTCACTTCGCCATGTTGCAGGTTCAAACTGAAATCGCGCACGATGGGGTCGCGGAGAATTTCAAAACGCATGTTTTCAAGACAGAGCATCACCTTCTCCACGGCATAAACAAAATTTCCAAAGGCTTGGTAATCAGGTATTCAAACAGTGACACAAACACGATAACCAACACAACATAAGCCATCACCATCGAAGTCTCCAGCATCGCCCTCGCGTCCGCAATCCGCGCGCCCACGCCTTCGCTCGCGCCCAAGAGTTCCGCCATAATCACCACTTTCACCCCCATCGCCACCGCCACGCCGATGCTGGAAATCACATAGCCCGTCAGATGCGGGATATACAGATAACGGATTTTTTCAGACGGCCTAACTTATAAGCGTCAAACAATTCCTCATGCTGCCTGTTCACGCTCGCCATCCCAACCGCCGCACTCGCAAACGTCAGCGGCGCAACCAACACAATGATGGTAAACAACACGCTCGGATTGCCGAAACCAAACCAAAACAACGCCATCACCACCCAAATAATCGGCGACATCGCCAACAAAATCGTAATCACAGGCTTGAGCAACGCCATCGCCGTCTTAAAACTGCCCACCACCAGCCCCGCAGCCAATCCCGCTACCAGCGCAACCGAAATCCCCACCACCGACCTCCACAGCGAAATCCCGATTTCGTTTTCCTGATATGGCATCCGCACGATCATGGTACCACAGCCCGGAATATAAACAATTCAAATCTATCCGCTTGGGCGCAACAACCGGCCGTGCCGTTTTGGTGCAAGGGATTGATTAAAACAGTTTCTTAGTACAAGAGGTCGTCTGAAAATGGTTTCAGACGACCTCTTGGTTCTAAACGGCAAGGGCGCATTGGATACACAAAAGAGCGGTCAGATTTTCAAGAGTTTTTGCAAATCCTCTTTCAAACCCAACCACTTTCATCATCAAGCCCTGCCCGTACTCAAACTTGCCTTGCCGTTTTCCCACAAGGTTTTCAGCAATACTTTCCACGCCGACAATTTGGGATTGGGCTGCTTGCCTTGTCCGATCAGGTCCATTTGCGTCATATACCAGTTCATTTCCAACATTGCGCCCGCTTTTTTATCAACAAATGCTACGCCAGTTTTGATGCGGTCGGTTTGCACGGTTTGGTAGGTGCCGTTTTGCATTTTGTTTGCTAAATCAGGCACTAAGGCAAACGGACGGGCGACGCCGACCAAATCCAAATGGCCGCTGGATAAGGCGTCTTCCATTGCTCTTTGTGAACGAAAACCGCCGGTGATAATCAGCGGAACTTGGCTGACTGCACGGGCTTTTTCGGCGTAATCGATGAAGAAGGCTTCGCGTTTGCGGGTGCTGTCTTTGGCGGCTAGCATTTGCGGGCTTTCGTAGTTGCCACCGAAAACTTCAATAAAATCAATGCCCATTTCTGACAGTTTTTGCACCACCTGCACCGATTCGCTTTCGTCAAAACCGCCTTTTTGGAAATCCGCCGAATTGAGTTTTACGCCTACCAAGAAATCTTTGCTCACGGCGGCGCGGATGGCGGTGTAGGTTTCCAAAAGGAAGCGCATACGGTTTTCCAAGCTGCCGCCCCATTGGTCTTGGCGGCGGTTGTGGTGTGGCGAGAGGAATTGGCTGATGAGATAGCCGTGCGCGGCGTGAATTTGTACGCCTGAAAAGCCTGCTTGTTCGGCAATTTTCGCGGTTTGTACGAATTGCTGAATCAGCCCATTGATTTCATCGGCAGTCAATTCGCGCGGCGGATTGATGAAGCCGTCCATGCCCACCAACGGCACGGCGCTTGGCGCAAGCGGTGTTTTATTGACCACCGCAGGCGACTGTTTGCCCGCATGGTTGATTTGCATGATGAGCAGCGTGTCGTTTTGCGTGCCGGCTTTCGCCCATTTTTTCAGCATCTCAAGCCCGCGGTCGTCTGAAATCACCACATCATTTATCGAACCTTTGCCGCTTTCGGCAACCATCACATTGCCCGTAACCAACACGCCTGCGCCGCCTTGCGCCCAAGTGCCGTACAGGCGGACGAGTTTTTCAGACGGCTGGTCATTTTGGGCAAGTTGCTCTTCCATGGCGGATTTGAAGATACGGTTTTTGGCGGTTTTGCCGTTTTGAAAAGTGAATGGCGTGAATAACATAATCGTTCCTTTAAGTTGATAAGTTTAAAAATGTAAACGTATTTAGGTAAAAATAAAGAGTTAATGGATAACCCTATTTTGAAAGCGGGCAATTTTGAGCCATCAAATCGGCAAGCTGTTTCAACCTCGCCACCGCATCCGCCATGGCAATACTGTAAAACCGCTCTTTGCCGACCTGCTCTACCGCCACCGCACCAGCTTGCAGCATGATTTTCAAATGATGCGACACAGCAGGGCGCGACAGATGCAGATGCTCGGCCAGCTCATTCACATTCATCCTGCCATGTTCCCACAGCACGCGCAGGATTTGATGGCGATTTTCATCGCTCAACACGGTAAAGATGGGAATGCACTCGCGCATTAGATTCATCGTTTGTTGCGGCATATTCGGATTCTTGAGTTTATATGTTTAAAAACTTGAACGCATTTTAGGGGGAATGAGGGGGAATGAGGGGGAATGTCAAAGGGAATTTTCAGAAGATGGTTTTAGCGTACAAATCACAGCGTTTCATCAATAATCATCTCAGTCTGCAAGCCGTTTCAGACGACCTTTTCGTAATAAAGAGCGGTCAAATTTTTAAGTGTTTTGCAAATCATCTTAAAAACTTGACCACTTGCATCATTATCAAGACCGCAGCCGTCTGAAACATTGATAGACCGGTTACTGATGCCCGCTTTCTGCTACTTTTGTCCATTTTGCTAATGTCTGCTTCATCTGTGTCTGAGGGATGAAGCGGGCCATTCGTTCTACTTCCTTGCCTTGATAAAACAGCAGCCATGCAGGTGCGGTCAGCACGTGGAAACGTCCAGCCATTTCGGGTATTTCAGCAATATCGGCTTTTACGGCATACACATTTCCTTCCACCGCCAAAGCTGAGTCAAGCTGGGCGGCCACGACCGTACAAACACCGCAGATTGGGGCTTTGATGTACAGTGATACTAAAGGGTGTGTGGCGATGGCCTGTTCGATGTCTTTCAGAGTGTGTAGTTGTTGCATGTCATGTACTCCTTTGAGCGATTAAGCCCTTTTCTAGTTGTCCAGAAAAGGGGCTTTTAACGAAATGAAAACAAGAAAACGGTTTGAGTCGTCTAGATTTTTTCCACAACCACTTTTGCCCGCGCTTTCAGGCTATTCAACACTGGCGAGTTGGCGGCGGAGCGGTCGGCGAAATTTTGCAGAGTAGGAAGGTCGGCGTCGGCTTTTACTTTTACGGTTAGCACCAGATTATCCAGTCCGCCGTAGCCATCTTCCATGCCGAACAGTTTGGCCATGTCGATACCGCCCCTTGCGGATATTTCAAACTGTTCCAGTTTCACGCCTGCCTGTGCTGCTTGCAACTCGAAACCTATGGAGCAGCAGCCTGCAGCAGCGCCGATCAGGTATTCCATCGGACTTGGGGCGGCGTTTTCACCGCCCATGTTTTTCGGTTCGTCTGTGGTAAAGGCAGGGAAGCGGCGCACGGAGATTTCGTTCTTCGTGCCGGATACCCAGCGCGAATCGGCGCGTAATGCTGCCTTGCCTTTTGTATGGTCGTTTTCAACCGCTGCCATGGTAGTTCGAAAACGTTCGATATCTAACCCGTTAATCATGTTTTGTCCTTTCATATGATGAATTGCAGATGGTTTTTCGCTACACTTACACGCCCATTTTCCACGCAGAGATGCGCTTCAAATTATCCACCGTGTCGTGATTGACGATGGTGGCAAACGTGCCGTCCAGTTTGGTAATTTCTGCTTTGTCTTCATCGCTAAGTGCAAAGTCAAAGATGTTCAAGTTTTCCGCCATGCGTTCGGGTTTGGTGGATTTTGCCACCACGATGATGTCGCGTTCCACCAGCCAGCGGGTAATCACTTGCGCCACGGATTTGCCATATTTCGTACCAATTAGCGACTGACAAAATGGTGGGCAAAAGCCCACCGCTTAAAGTTGATGTTTTATCATTAACCGAACACTTTTTCCAAATGTGCTTGGTAGTCTGCGAAGTATTGTTCTACTTGTGGATTTTTAACTACATCGTTACATGTAAATGTCGGTAGACGGGTCAAACCGATGAACTCGTTGAGTTTGTGGAAAGGCATGTACACAGCATCCACATCTTTGCCTTCAAAGAAGTCGCCTTCACGGGTGAACGCTTCAATCGGCGCATTCCAAGTAAGCGAAAGCATGTGTTTTTTGCCTTGCAACAAACCACCTGTACCGAAGCCTTCAGTTGGACTAACACGATGACGGCCATCACTGTGGTAAAGCTTGCCGTGTCCAGCGATAAATACTTCATCTATGTATTTCTTCACTGTCCAAGGCTCGTGCATCCACCAAACAGGCATCTGCCAAATCACGGCATCCATCCACAAGAATTTTTCGATTTCTGCCTCAACATCATAGCCAGCATCAATCACAGTTTCTTTTACATTGTGTCCAAGTGCGGTCAAAACTTCTTTTGCTTTTTTGTGAAGCGTGTTGTTTAACTCACCATGCGAATGGCCGAATTCTTTTCCACCGTTTAATAATAAAATGTTCATTTTTACTCCTAGAATAAATAATTCTGAAAAATGAGGGCTTCAATTATGCCTTTTTACTTTAATTTTTAAAAGTGCGTTTTAGGTAGCGGTAATTTATGATTACTAACAAGACTAATGCATTATCTTTCAGATGACGGTTTTACCAGTCAAATTGAATACGAATTGAAAGTAGAAGATGAAGAAATAGACGTGAAGAAGGTTAAGAAATAAATAAAAATGCCTGTTGTAAAACAGGCATTAAAAGGATTATGCTTTTGGGCGAGTTAATAAAACGAATAAACCAAGAATCACATCACCAATTACCCAAAGTGTAAGGATTATACTTGCGCCTAATCCTGTGCCAAGCAGCGTACCTGCTCTTTCAGTATTACTTATAGTATTATTAATCACATAAGCACTTGAAGCAACACCGCCAATCAGCCAAATTGCCATTAATACATTAAATAAAATAAATAAGCATTTAAAAACCTTGCCCATAAATGTACGTTTTGGTTTGCGGAGTTGTTTACCGCATGACGGACATTTTAAAGCCTGGTTGGAAACATTTTTATTTTCCTCGTTGTTTTTAAAGATATTTCTCTATATTTGAATTCATATTTTCTTTATGAATATCAGCTGCCACAGAGAGTGGGAGCAGTATAGTTGACATCTTTGAAGAATAAGCGTACAATCAAGGAAATGATTGAGCGCTCACCCAATACGTGAGGGGCAAAGGAGTTCATAAAATGGTTATTCAAGCAATACAATATAGTCGTTTCGGTAATGAAGAAGTGTTAGATTTAGTGAATATTAAATCTGATTCTTTAAAAGTGAATCAAGTCAGGGTAGAAGTTCATGCCGTTGGTTTAAATCCTATTGATTACAAGACTTTTGAGGGTGCAAAACCACTTAGATTTTTATCTTTTATGACGAAATTAAGGAATCCAAGTAGTTGGTTTGAGTCGAAATCATCTCTTTTCCCAAGAGGTGTTGGTAGGGATTTTGCTGGAGTCATCACAGAAATTGGTGAAGGAGTAAATACGTTTGCAGTAGGGGATAAGGTTTTTGGAACAATAATCAGTGACCCTGGATTGGGGACCAAAAGGGGTGCTTTGGCAACAGAAATTTGTGTCAATGAATCGGAAATTGTATTGAAACCAAAGACGATTGATATGAACCACGCAGCTACTATGGGAGTAGCCTCTCTAACTGTGGGTGGTGCTTTTAGAAAAATTGAGTTAAGTTCTAACGATGTTGTAGTTATTTCAGCAGCGACAGGTGGTATTGGAAGTATTGCAGTACAGTATGCGGTTGCTAAAGGTGCAACGGTTATCGGAATTGCAAGTAAGAAGAATTCAGAATATCTGAAGTCCTTAGGTGCCATACCAGTAGCTTACGAAGAGAACATCCATAATGCTCTTCTATCAGCAACTCCAAAGCCGATTACAAAATTCTTGGATTGCTATGGAAGTGATTACGTTAAGTTAGCTTTTAGTCTAGGTTTGAAGGGGAGTGAGATCGGAACTCTAGTACCTTCTCCATATGTTATAATAAGAGGAGCTCAGTTCACGGGTCCGAGACACTCTACATATGATGATTTTAAGGCTCTAGCGGAGATGGTCTCGGATGGGAAGGTTCAGCTAAATATTGATCAAGTGTATGACTTCTCTCTAAAGTCAGTTAGAGAAGCATATCGTAGTCTGAAACTGGGACACACTCGAGGTAAGAAAGTTGTAAAAGTAAGAGAGTAGCAAGGAGTTGCTAGTGATGGAAAGTTTAGAACAAAAATATGCCCAGATACTAGAAAACAACAATTTGAGTTTAAAACAACGTCAAGTACTGTTATCAAGTCTAAAATTATTTTCAGAAATTGGTTTTGAAAACACAACAGCCAGTCTTATTGCCAAGGAAGCTGGGGTTTCAGAAGGGACGGTTTTTAGTTACTTTAAGACCAAGGAAGGCATCTTAGAAGCAATTTTATCGACTTTTCTTGAGCAAGTTATTCCAGATGTGATTGCTGATTTTTCTAAGAAGAAATTTACAGAAAACCAAGAGACCTTTTCAGTGTTTTTGAGAAGTATTGTTCGTGATAGACTAGTTTTTATTCGAGAGAATCAAATGCAAGTTAAAATTCTCTTGAGTCGTTCTTTTATTGATAATACTATTTCTAACCAGTTAGGTAATGTTATTGTTGACTCTATCATTAAGCCAATTAGTCCAATCCTGAATCAGTTTAAAGAAATGGGCCTCATTAGAAATTGGTCAAATGAAAGAATAGTTCGCTATATTTTAGCCTTGAGTCTTTCTTATGTTCTTCCAATGATGTTGAATGATAACGAGGATCTAGATATAGATGAGGCAGTAAAAGAAATAGTTGAATGCCTGTCTTTTGCATTAGTAGAAGTCAAGTAAGCATTCAATACGAATCAATACATAAGAAAAACGCTGATTTCAAGCGTTTTTTCTTTTTTCAATTTCAATACATTTCACTATATTTCAGTCCAAACTCTACCTTTTTCTCTACCTTTTTTAGATAAATATATCATCTGGATATTGAAGTTAAGCCCTGCTATCATTTCGATGGCAGGGCTTTTTAATGTTTGGTACACTACCTTCTTATCTATATTTTGATGGAGAAGCTATTGCAAAAGATGGTTTGCGAAAAGACAATAAAAACCTGATTTTTCTAGTCGCTATGATTACTTTTGCAAGTTGTGGTGCTGACAATATTGGTGTTTTTGTCCCCCCTGATAGCGCAAGCGTCCTCGCTTGTGCCATTACAATCTATTGTGGTTTCGGAGTTAGCAAAATCCCGAGGCAAGCTCACGAATAAAGTTTACCGGAAAAGTGATATTTGGCGATAAAGTGATTACCTGTTTAAGTTCTTCAATTTTCTTCTAATGACAAAAAAGTGCGGTTATAAAATCAAAAGGATTCTAAACGTTGGCTTTGCCAACGGCTCCCCAGATAGCCCCTCCTTCTGACGCGTAGTTTTATCTATCTAAAAAATAAGCAAATTGAAGTTATTCATCAAAATAGTAAAAATCTGAATCAAACGAAATTGATTTTCAGGCACGCGTTAGGAAACGCGCGCTATCGTGGGGATGTTCGAGTGCGCCGATGCCGCCTTCTTGATAGGCGCGTATCCATCGTCGCAGGTGGGTTCGGGAGATGCTGTAATGATCTGCGGTACGCTGTTGGCTGCGTATATGCAGGTAGTGTAGTACGGCTTGGTATTTGAAGTGTAATGTATATTTGCTCATAAAAAAACTGCACCTTGTGAGTTGGAGGGGATGTCCAACTTTTGGGGTGCAGTTCAGGGTTTGCTCAGGTTTTCAGACGACCTTCGGATTTTGGCTAACTTTATTCCGTTACCGTTTTACGGATGAGCTTTTCCGCATTGGCGAGTGTGTTTTCCACTTCGGCGAACTCTATTTTGCTGCCCGACACCAGCGCGCGCGTATCGTTGAATACGACTTGGACTGCGCCGTCGACTTCGGTAACGAGGACGCGCAACGGCAGTTGCAGGGCGAAGGCGGGGTCTTTTTGCATCAGCGGCGTGCCGGCTTTGGGCGTGCCGAAAACGATGACTTTCGCGGGCTGCATGTCCAAACCACTTTGTCGCGCTGCGGCTTGGTGGTCGATGACGGCGAACACGGTCATGCCTTTTTCTTTAACGGCGGTTTCCAAACGGCGGACGGTATCGTCGAAGCTGTATTTGCTGACGGCGGTATGGGTTTGATTCATGTCTGAACTTTGTCGGGAATCGGTTTGTCGGGCGGCATCGCCGCTATGTGAAGCGCTGGCGGCTTTAGCAGCGGGCGCGGCATAGGATACGGCTGCAGGAAGGACGAGTGCGGCGGCAGTCAGCGCAGCAGTCAGTAATTTTTTCATGGTTGTTTCTCCAAACGGTTGAATAAAGACATAAATCTAAACGGTTCGGCGGCAAAAAGCAATGCCCGTCAGCAAAAGGGTCGTCTGAAACGGGAGTGGTTTTCAGACGACCCTTTGAGACAAAATCAACGCTGCGCGTCAACCGCTTCCAAAGCGCGCAGGGAGTAAGTGTAGGCTGCGCCTGCGTTCAGGGCGATAGCGGTTACCAGCGCGCCGGCGATTTCGCTTTCAGTCGCGCCCGCTTTGGCGGCTGCGGCGGCATGTACGCTGATGCAGCTTTCGCAACAGGTAGTGATGGCGACGGCGATGGCAAAGTGTACGCGCACGTTTTCGTTTGCCGCTTTCTCCAACACATCGCGCGTGCGGGCATCGTTTTTGCCTTCTTGGACGTAGAGTTCGGTAATCGATTTCGGGTTTTGCCACAGGCGGGCGTTGACGGCGTGGAAGCCGTAGATGAGTCTTTGGTTTGCCATGATTTTGCTTTATAAAAAATTTCAGACGACATTATAACAAGATAAGGTCGTCTGAAAGGGAAAGGTCGTCTGAAAACAAGTGTAACCGGTATCACGAAAACGCAGCCGCCTACCGCATCAAATACCCCTACAGCCCAGAACTGCCGACGCCGATCAACACGGTAACCAACATGGAAAACCTGCTTCCGGCAAGCTCGGTCAGTGCAATGGCAATCAATTCGTGCGGTTTGTTGGACACGAAATAAGGCGCGATGACGTAAATCAACATGCAACCCGGCGCAGCTTCCATCACGATTTGTGCGCGGCGGCTTAAGGTACGGTTGCGCAAGGCGAAAAAACCAATAAGGCGGGTGGAATACGTTACCGCCAGCATGCCGGCAAACAGCAGGAACGACTACCAAGAGAGCAAATCCTTCATTCTTTCCCCCCTGATAGCGCAAGCGTCCTCGCTTGTGCCATTACAATCTATTGTGGTTTCAGAGTTAGCAAAATCCCGAGGCAAGCTCACGAATAAAGTTTACCGGAAAAGTGATATTTGGCGATAAAGTGATTACCTGTTTAAGTTCTTCATTTTCTTCTAATGACAAAAAAGTGCGGTCATAAAATCAAAAGGATTCTGAACGTTGGCTTTGCCAACGGCTCCCCAGATAGCCCCCCTTCTGACGCGTAGTTTTATCTATCTAAAAAATAAGCAAATTGAAGTTATTCATGAAAATAGTAAAAATCTGAATCAAACGAAATTGATTTTCAGGCACGCGTTAGGAAACGCGCGCTATCGTGGAGAAAAACAATATTGGTTATTTATTCACCAATTACATAATAAAAATGTGATCACGATCATAATTTTGTATAGCAAACGATTGCTTGAAATTGCGTAATAGAACAAAAAAGGTAGGATTGCCGCCGATATATTCACAATCTCATCGGGAGTCACTATGAAAAATCTTGTTAAACTTTCTCTTGTCGCCCTTTTAACCGTGGCAGCAATTCCCGCCATGGCGGCCAAAACCGAACCTTATACCAATCAAGGTACCAATGCCCGTGAAATGCTCGTGGAACAACCAATCCACTGGATTTCCGTTGAGCAACTGAAAAAAGAGTTGGAAGGCAAAGCACCGATTAATGTAAGTTTTGATATTGACGATACCGTTCTATTCAGTAGCCCTTGTTTTTACCATGGGCAACAAAAATATTCTCCGGGTAAGCATGATTACTTAAAAAATCAGGATTTCTGGAATGAAGTGAATGCCGGTTGTGACCAATATTCCATTCCAAAACAAATTGCCATAGATTTAATTAATATGCACCAAGCCCGTGGCGACCAAATTTATTTCATCACCGGACGCACTGCCGGCGATAAAGATGGCGTTACCCCAGTATTACAAAAAGCCTTCAATATTAAAGACATGCACCCGGTTGAATTCATGGGCGGACGTGAGCTTAGCACCAAATACAACAAAACCCCTGGCATTATTGAACACAAAGTTACTATTCACTACGGCGACAGTGACGACGATATTCTTGCCGCCAAAGAAGCCGGCGTTCGCGGCATCCGCCTCATGCGCGCTGCTAACTCCACTTACCAACCAATGCCAACCCTTGGCGGATATGGTGAAGAAGTGTTAATTAACTCAAGCTATTAATTTTTAAAAAACACATAAAAAATTGACCGCACTTTGATCTGCCCCCCAAAAGTTGGACAGGTTAGTTAACTTAAATATTGAGCTCGGTATTGCACCGGGCTCAATCCTTTTAAATCGAGTTTAATTCGTTTTTGGTTGTAATACACTAAATATTCTTCAATTTCAGCCTGTAATTCAGTGATTGAATGATAGCTCCGTGAGTAAAAACACTCTGATTTTAGTATCGCAAAAAAACTTTCAATCACCGCATTATCGTAGCAATTTCCTCGGCGGCTCATACTTTGAACCGCTTTACCCTCCAACATTTTCACCCATTCCGCCGAACCATGCAATACGCCTTGGTCGCTATGAATAATCGGGCATTCTGTCGGTTTAAGAATTGTAGCGTGCAACTTGTTGCACGAAATCGTGAATGCCCGAAAGGGTTAAATAACGTTCCGTGCGTGATTCGGTCGTGCATCAAGATGCACGCTACGAGGGGTAAATAATCCTCCTATATGTTGAATTTTGGTTGTCAGCCTTGTTCATTATATAGCGAGGATTTTTTTCTGTTCATCGCTTAAGCTATTTGTCTCCATACGCATAGCGTATGGTTTTTATAGCCTGACTTTGCCTGGCTATAATCAAAGGCCATCTGAAATTTCAGACGGCTTTTTTATAACAAAGTGCGGTCAAATTTTTAGGTGTTTTGCAAATCTCCATCAAAACTTGACCGCTTGTTTTTAAAACTTCACTGTTTCACCATCTTCTGGAATTGCTACATTTTCAAGCTTATTTGCTTGGACAAATTGGCGTAAATCCTTACGGTACACAGACATATGGTTTACCGCATCCATGTGCACCGTGATAAGTTTTGTATTCGGTAGCATTTGGCGAGCATGAGCAACATCTTGTAACCCCATAATAATGCCGTCATTCGGAAAAGCTAAGGTACGCGCATCACCTGTGTTCATAATCATTACATCTGGTTTATAACGATTAATGGCTTTGTTTACTTCGGCAGTCCAAATTGTGTCACCAACCAAGTACACCGTTGGATGACCTTTCGCTTGGAATGTTACTCCCATCGCCTCATCTAAAATCTCAGCTAATTGTGGTACAGCGTACATTTCCGTTGTGCCGTGAGAACCGCCGGTTTTATTTAAAATAATACCTTCGAACTCCACCGGTTTTTCTAGCGATAAACTGGTTATGTTAGTAAAACCTTGCGCTTTGAGTAGGTCGCCATCCCGTTCATGCTGCACAAAAATTTTGATGGATTTAGGTAAAATTTTTTGTGCAACCTCATCCCAATGATCTTCATGTGTATGAGTCAAAATAATGGCATCAACATCTTTGAAAGTATCTTCTGCTTTCATCGGTAATTCCACAAGTGGATTACGCAAATGGCTATTTAATGTCCCTTCAAAGCCTGCATAACGTCCTTTTTCAGCAAGCATCGGATCAATTAAAAAAGTTTTCCCTGCGTAGTTCAGGCGACCCGTGGCATTGCGGATATGTTGGTAGCTATCAGTGTTTTTAGAGGCAAGATCTACGGCGAAAGTATTTGCGCTAATAGCCAATGCTGTAGTGCTAATCAAGGTTTTTAAGTTCATTGTTTTTCCTTTTCTATACGTTATTGAATGAATAAACATATTATAGTGAGAACAAAATTGCGCAAAAATAGATAAAAAATCAATAAACGTAATAATCGGGTCATTTCTGTGTTATGCTCATATCAAAGTAGGAGAAATAAAATGAATAAACCCACTGTTGCTTTGATTGTGTATGAACAAATGATGCCCATTCATTTTGCGATGGCATATTCCGTTTTTTCTATGTCGGATTTAAACGGCAAGCCGTTATTTGACTGTAAAATCGTTAGCGATTCGGACAACCTGACAAACTCGCTATTTCACATACATTTAGATGGTGGTTTAGAATGGTTAGAGAATGCCGATATTGTTGTGATGACTGGATGGCATGATACTCAAGTGATGCCTAGTGAGGCTTTATTAACGGCGTTACGGCAAGCATATCAACGTGGTGCGACAGTGGTGGGTTTATGTTATGGTGCCTATGTGTTAGCGTGCAGTGGTTTACTTAACGGCAAAAAAGCAACCACACATTGGCTAGGAGATAGTGATTTTACTAGTCGCTTTCCGCAGGTGAAATGGGATTTAAATCCTATTTATTTGGAACAAGATCGACTGATTACCTCCGCAGGAACGGCAGCTTCCATGGATTGTTGCCTTTCTATTGTCCGTAAATTATATGGTGTGAAAATTGCCAATCATATTGCCCGAATACTGGTTATCCCCCCTCATCGTGAAGGCGGACAAGCACAATTTATCGAACGCCCTATTTCTCGTTCCACACCTAATCATAATATCAATGCGTTGCTTGCTTATTTAAATGAAAATCTGACCGCACTTCATTCGACTGATAGTCTTGCAGAACGTTTGTCAATGAGCCGTAGCACTTTCACCCGACATTTTCGCAAAGCAACCGGAATGTCATTAAATCAATGGTTAATTGAAGCAAGGCTACAGCGAGCAAGAGAGCTTTTGGAAAGCACAGATTTATCTATTACTGATATTGCAGAACAAAGTGGATTTCATAGTGATACCGCCTTGCGTCAGCACTTCTTGAAAAAACATAAGATTTCACCGAATCGCTGGCGTAAGCAGTTTCAAATTGAGGATGTTTAGATCTTTTTATTTTAAAGTCCGGTCAATTTTTCGGATGTTTTGCGTATTTAAACCCTATCCGGATCGACTTTATGCGAGTCGCCAATCTTGCAAGCCTTTAAGACGCTATTCCCGAAAAACACTAAAAAATCCCACCGCACTTTGCTATAATGCGCAGCATTCATTTCATTAAAAATAAGAGAAGAATATGACGGATTTTCCTGCCATTCGTGACCTCAACGAACAAAATCTCAACGAAATTTTACAGCTTTCACAACATCATCCTTTGGTGATCACGTTTTATGCGCCAAGCCATGCAGATTCTGTAGCGTTTGTGAAAACCTTGGAAAATTATGCCAACCAATACCAAGGGCAATTTGTGTTAGCCAAAGTGAATTGTGAGAAAGAACAAATGGTGGCGGCGCAGTTTCGTATTCAAGCGTTGCCGACCACTTATTTATTTAGAGACGGGCAAGCGTTGGATGCCTTTCAAGGTGCGTTGGATAACACCACCTTGCAACAGCGTTTGAGTGCGATTTTGCCGAAAGAGGAAGAAATCAAATTTAATCAGGCGTTGGATCTGCTTGCGGTGGAAAATTATGAGCAGGCATTGCCGTTGCTGAAAGAAGCATGGGAGTTGTCTGATCAGAAAAACAGCGACATCGCGCTACTCTATGCGGAAACCTATATCGCCATGAAAAAAACCGAGCCGGCACAGCAGATTTTGAACAAAATCCCCTTGCAAGATCGCGACAGTCGCTGGCAAGGTTTACAGGCACAAATTGATTTGTTGATTAAAGCTGCAGATACGCCGGAAATTCAACAATTACAGGAAGAATTTGCAAAACAGCCAACCCATGATCTTGCGTTGAAATTAGCGTTGCAATTACACCAAGCCAATCGCAATGAAGAAGCGTTGAATTTATTGTTTACTATTTTACGTCAAGATTTAGGCGCCGAAGACGGCAAAATCAAGCAGGAATTTTTATCCATTTTAGCCGCCATCGGCAACAACGATCCGGTAACCAATAAATACCGCCGATTGCTCTATTCGTTGTTGTACTGATGGGAAATCTTCTATAATAGCGGTCGCAAATATTAAGTTGATAAGGATTGATTATGTCAGATATTAAACACGCGCAATTACTCATTTTAGGCTCAGGCCCTGCCGGTTACACTGCGGCTATTTATGCGGCACGCGCTAATTTAAAACCGGTACTCGTCACCGGTTTACAACAAGGTGGACAACTCACTACCACCAGTGAAATTGAAAATTGGCCGGGTGATTTCGGTGAAACGACCGGTCCGGAATTAATGCAAAGAATGTTGCAACACGCAGAAAAATTTGAGACCGAGATCGTTTTCGATCACATTAACCGTGTAGATTTATCTTCTCGCCCATTCAAATTATACGGTGATGCACAAACCTTTAGCTGCGATGCGTTAATCATCGCCACCGGTGCTTCCGCCCGTTATTTAGGCTTGCCTTCCGAAGAAAACTTCAAAGGGCGTGGCGTTTCTGCCTGTGCCACTTGCGACGGTTTCTTCTATCGCAACAAACCGGTTGCCGTCATCGGTGGTGGTAATACAGCCGTGGAAGAAGCACTCTATTTAGCCAACATTGCTTCTGAGGTGCATTTGATCCACCGTCGCGATAGCTTCCGCGCAGAAAAAATTCTCATCGACCGCTTATACAAAAAAGTGGAAGAAGGCAAAATCGTGCTGCATACCAACCGCACTTTAGATGAAGTGTTGGGCGACAACATGGGCGTAACCGGCGTACGTTTGAAAGACGTGCAATCCCAAGCCACGGAAGAGGTTGCATTAGACGGCGTCTTCGTGGCCATCGGCCATGCACCGAATACGGAAATTTTCCAAGGTCAATTGGAATTAAATAACGGCTATATCGTGGTGAAATCCGGTTTAAACGGCAATGCAACTGCAACTTCCGTGGAAGGCGTTTTTGCCGCAGGCGATGTGATGGATCACAACTATCGTCAAGCCATTACCTCTGCCGGCACTGGCTGCATGGCGGCATTAGATGCTGAGCGTTATTTGGATGCGCAAAAAGCATAACTGTTCGGTAGGTGTACCAAGACAACACATTATGCAATATAAGGTGGGCAATAACGTCCACCTTCCGTTTTTCTGTTTCTGATAAAACATAACTTATGGATAAATCTCGTCAAAAATATTTGCAACAATGGCTTCGCACACAGCAAAAGCCGATTAAAAAATATTTGAATCTCAATATTCTGCTCGCCACGTTCTCCTCAGTGATTTTAGTGGGGCAGACTTATCTTTTGGCCTCTTTGCTGCATAAGCTCATTATTCTGGGCAAACCGGTCACCGGCTTGGCGCCTTACTTTATCGGCTTAGTCGTCGGCTTTGCACTACGTGCGCTAATTTTGTGGTTCCGAGAAAAAATCGGCTTCAAGTGCGGTCAATTATTACGGAATATTATTCGTCAGCAAATTTTGGATAAAATCCATCAAGTTGGCCCGGCAACGATTAACAATAAACCTGCCGGCAGCTGGGCAACCATCATGTTGGAACAAGTAGAGAACTTGCATAATTTCTACGCCCGCTATTTGCCACAACAAGCGCTTTCCGCCATTGTGCCGATGATTATCCTGATTGCCGTGTTCCCGTTAAACTGGGCAGCCGGTTTGATTTTAATGGGCACTGCACCGCTGATTCCTATTTTCATGATTTTAGTCGGCAAAGCGGCAGCAGACAGCAGCCAAAAGAACATGGATACCCTTGCGCGGTTAAGCGGTCAATTCCTCGATCGTCTGCGCGGTTTGGAAACCTTACGTTTATTCGACCGCACTTCCGAGCAAACCCGCCATATTGAAAACAGCACGGAAGATTTCCGCGAAACCACCATGGATGTGCTAAAAATGGCGTTCCTCTCCTCTGCCGTCCTTGAGTTTTTCACTTCGATTTCTATTGCATTAATGGCGGTGTATTTCGGTTTCAGTTATTTAGGGCAAGTAGAATTCGGCAGTTACGGCACGCCGATTACGCTCTTTATCGGTTTCTTCTGCCTCATTCTTGCACCGGAGTTTTATCAACCCTTACGCGACCTTGGCACTTATTATCATGACCGTGCAGCAGGTATTGGTGCGGCAGATGCCATCGTGGATTTCTTGGAAGAAGATTATTTAATCGCTCAAGGCAACAGCAAAGCGGCATTTGAAAGCCAAAGTGCGGTGGAAATTTCAGGTGAAAATGTAGTGGTCTTGTCGCCACAAGGCAAACCGCTGACAGAAGCGCTGAATTTCCATATTCCGGCGCAGAGCCACATCGCTATCGTAGGACAAAGCGGTGCCGGAAAAACCTCGCTGATCAATGCCATTTTGGGCTTTTTACCTTATGAAGGCAGCCTGAAAATCAACGGGCAAGAATTGCGCGATGTCGATTTAGCCCAATGGCGCAAACACATTGCGTGGGTTGGACAAAACCCGTTATTGCTACAAGGCACGATCAAAGAGAATTTATTATTAGGTGACATTCAAGCTTCAGCGCAAGAAATTGATCAGGCGTTGGCATTAGCGCAAGCGAAAGAATTTACCGACCGTCTCGGCTTAGAGGCGGAAATTAAAGAAGGTGGCATTGGCGTGTCCGTCGGGCAAGCACAACGTTTGGCCGTTGCACGTGCGCTACTGCGTAAAGGCAATTTGTTGTTATTAGATGAACCGACTGCCAGCCTTGATGCGCAATCGGAAAATCAAGTATTACAAGCCTTGCAACACATCAGTCGCCAACAAACAACCGTGATGATCACTCACCGCATTGAAGATCTGAAACAATGCGATACTATTTTGGTGATGCGCCACGGACAAATTATTCAGCAGGGGCATTTTGACCAACTGCAACATCAAGGTTTCTTCGCCGAATTATTGGCACAACGACAACAGGATATTAACTAATGCGTGCTTTATTGCCTTTTATTCGTTTATTTAAATTTGCCAAACTGCCGTTAATTTTCGGTGGTTTGTTAATGATTTTAGGACTTGCCTCCAGCATCGGGTTACTTACCCTTTCCGGTTGGTTCCTCGCGGCGACCGCCATTGCCGGCTTGGGTTCGCTGTTTAACTTTTTCTATCCGTCCGCTAGCGTACGGGGTTTAGCTATCGGGCGTACCGTGGCGCGTTATTTTGAAAAAGTTGTTACCCATGACGCCACCTTCCGCGTGTTAGCCAAATTACGCGTGCAAGTGTTTAGCAAAATTATTCCATTAAGCCCGGGCGTGCTCAATCGCTATCGTAACAGTGATTTATTAAACCGCTTGGTTGCTGACGTCGATACCTTGGACGGACTTTATCTTCGCCTGATTGCGCCGTTTATCAGTGCCATTGTGGTGATTACATTCATTACCATTGGATTAAGTTTTGTTCATGTGCCACTTGCGCTGTTCCTTGGTCTCACGTTACTGACATTATTATTGGTGATTCCAACCATTTTTTACCATTTAGGCAATAAATTCGGCGCAAAATTAACCCAATCCCGCGCCCTTTACC
This sequence comes from Aggregatibacter sp. 2125159857, assembly GCF_017798005.1. Classification (NCBI taxonomy): domain Bacteria; kingdom Pseudomonadati; phylum Pseudomonadota; class Gammaproteobacteria; order Pasteurellales; family Pasteurellaceae; genus Aggregatibacter; species Aggregatibacter sp. 2125159857. Next base: position 1,192,167 of record NZ_CP072548.1, on the reverse strand, counting down.
GCACGCAATTTGTGGAATTTATTCAGGCTCAAGCAGAATTATTGTTATTTAACGGGGAAGAAAAACTAAAAGGGAAATTAAGCCAAACCGAACAGCAATGGCAAGCCTATCAACAACAGGAAGCGAATTTATCGGGATTTTCCACCGCACTTTTGTTGTTCGCCAACGGCTTGGTGTTATGTATTGTGATGTGGTTTGCTGCGCAAGTAGATTTAGGTAGCGATGAATACCGTGCTGCATTAATTGGCTTGTTTGCTTTTGCCGCCCTCGCCTCCTTTGAAATTCTGATGCCTATCGGCGCTGCATTTTTGCACATCGGGCAAATGGTCGCGTCGGCTGAACGGGTAACGGATATTATCGAACAGCAACCACTGGTAGATTTTTCCGGCACGCAAGTTGTTGAAAACCAAACTCAAGCGCCGTTATTGCAAATTCATCAAGTTCATTTCACTTATCCGCAACGTGATAACCCGGCATTAGTGGACTTAAATCTCCATATTCAAGCCGGTGAAAAATTGGCCATTTTAGGAAAAACCGGCAGCGGCAAATCGACGCTACTTCAATTATTGGTACGCAATTATGATGCCAACCAAGGGGAAATCTTATTCGCCGGCAATCGCATTCAAGCCTATAGCGAAAGCAGTTTACGCCAACAATTTTGTTTCTTAACGCAACGCGTGCATGTGTTTAGCGATACGTTGCGTAACAACTTGCAACTGGCTACCCATGCGCCATTAAGCGATGAAAAAATGGCTGCTGTGCTACAACAAGTGGGCTTGGAAAAATTAGTGAATCAAGACAAAGGATTAGATTTATGGCTGGGAGACGGCGGCCGTCCGTTATCGGGCGGTGAACAACGTCGTTTAGGCTTAGCGCGTGTGTTATTAAATGATGCGCCTATTTTACTCTTAGATGAACCGACAGAAGGTTTGGATCGCGAAACCGAACGCAATATTCTGCAAGCGATTTTGGCTCACAGTGTCGGTAAAACCTTGATTATGGTGACGCACCGTCTAACCGCCATTGAGCAGTTTGATCAACTTGTGGTGATCGATAACAGTCGCTTAATTGAACAAGGTTCGTACAGCGAATTGATCAATAAAGAAAATGGCTTTTTCAAGCAACTGACACAACGTATTTAAAAGGAAGAGGCTGGAAAGGTGGAAACCTTTCCGGCTTAGTCTCGGCACACGAAAATTCTGACTTTGGCTGCTTTCTTCCGAACCTGACCTGGTAAACCAGACTTCATTGCGAGGGACCGAAAAGGTTTCCATTGAATTAACCGCAAAATTTGATAGCGCGATTAAGGTTTCGCATTATGCAATAAGCCCTATTGAATTGCAAATGTTATCTCCGGATCACATCAGAACAGCCTGAACTTTAAACAAACGAGGAAAATCATGACCGCACTTAACCAACTTATCGAACTGTTAAAACTGGAAAAAATCGACGATTTACTTTTTCGCGGCGCAAGCCAAGATCTCGGGTTTCGCCAAGTGTTCGGTGGTCAAGTCGTGGCGCAGGCACTTTCTGCTGCGATTCAAGTTGCCCCTCAAGATCGCTTTTTACATTCTTGCCACGCCTATTTTCTCTCGCCGGGCGACAGCCAATATCCGATTATTTATGATGTCGAAATTTTACGCGAGGGCAGAAATTTCACGGCAATGCGGGTAAAAGCCATTCAACATAAATCACCGATTTGCCACATTACTGCCTCTTTCCAAACCTTGGAACAAGGCTTTGAACACCAAAGCGAAATGCCAAAGGTAGAAGCACCTGATGCTTTAATGTCAGAAAGCTCAGTCATTCAGCAAATGGCACAAACCATTCCGGAAGCCGTGCGCGATAAATTTACGGCAGAGCGTCCATTTGATATTCGCACCAAATATTTAAATAATCCGTTCCGCGGACATAAACTGCCTCCACAACAATACTCTTGGGTACGCACTAATGGCGAAGCACCTACAGACTATCGCATTCAACAATGCCTGCTTGCCTACTTCTCCGATTTTCATTGCATTTTGACCGCACTTCATCCCCATGAAAAAGGCTTTTTACAAAAAGGCATGAAAGTTGCCACCATCGACCATTCTATTTGGTTCCATCGCCCGTTTGATATGAATGATTGGTTGCTCTATGCCATCGAAAGCAACAACGCCTATGCCGCCCGCGGCCTTGCACGTGGTCAATTTTTTGCGGCAGATGGCAGACTCATTGCCACCACACAACAAGAAGGGTTAATTCGTTACGTTCCGGAAGAACAATAAAAAAATGAGGGAAAAAATGACCGCACTTTATGCTGCTCAAGATTTTTGGCATGCCGTCACCACGGCACTACAAACCACGGATCCGTTAGAAAAATGCCGCTTAGTGAATCATCTTTATGATGAGCTATTACCGCAGATTAAATTGACGGAATTATCCGATTTTCCGGAAGTCACGCCACAAATGGATCTTGCCGGTATTCCGGAGAAGCCACGGCTCGTTGCACCGAAAGATGTGCCGAAACGTTCTTTCGCCACAGAAGAAGGTTATGCCGCAACGTTGCATGCTATTGCCCATATTGAGTTTAATGCCATTAATTTAGGCTTAGATGCCGCTTGGCGTTTTGGCCGAAATGCGCAACAAGAATTAGGCGAAGGCATGGCATTTGTAAAGGATTGGCTACGTGTCGCACGTGAAGAAAGCACCCATTTTTCCTTAGTCAACGCGCATTTGCAGACCCTTGGATATCAATACGGCGATTTTGAAGCCCATGCCGGTTTATGGGAAATGGCACAGGCAACCGCGCATGATATTTGGGAACGTATGGCATTAGTGCCGCGTGTACTGGAAGCGCGAGGGCTGGATGCCACGCCTGTATTACAAGAAAAAATTGCGCAACGGAAAGACATGGCTGCCGTCAAGATTTTAGATGTGATTTTAACGGATGAAATCGGACACGTTTATATCGGCAATCATTGGTATCACGCACTTTCCGCCAAACGAGGATTGGATGCCATGAAATGCTTTACCGAATTGCTACATAAATATCGTATTGTGATTTTTAAAGGGGTAATCAACACAGATGCCCGTTTACAAGCCGGGTTCACGCAACATGAATTAGATTGGATTTATGAAGTGGAACAGACATTAAAGTCGTACATTAAGCAGTAAAAAATAAAATGCCCGATAAGAAATATTATCGGGCATTTTTTTAGAATCGAACGCCAGTGCCAACACCCACGCCAACACCGACTTCATTAGAACCGCCACCAACACCGACACCGACGGAACAGGCGCTGAGAGTCCAAACAATAAATAATGTCATGATAATTTTTTTTCATTTAGTCCTCTTTTTTCACTTGTTCAATATTCTGGTATAGCCGATAAATCCCGATAAGATCGCGCTTGGCGATAGATTTAAAGGGCAACAATAAATAGTAAATACAACGATAATGTTCTACGGATGCCAACATATCCAGCCACTCCTGTGGCTCGCAACATTCACGGTATTTTCGCATAACATCGCAAATGATCTCATCGGACAATTCATCTTCACGACATAAATTATAGATAAACAGCAACAAATCACGCGCTTTTTGCTTACTTAAAGCCCGCTTGGTCGCATTCACTTCAAAATCAATAAACAACACTTGACCATCACGCCATAGAATATCGCGAATTGCCGGACGTCCGTGCACCACCCCTTGTTGATGCAAAGTCGCCAATGCCACCGCCGCATCTAATAAAATCGCGCGTTTTTGTTGTTTGGAAAGATGAAGCCCCATCCAATGGGCCACACTGTTTCCGCCGTCCTCCAACACTAAGAAATCCTCACCAAACATTTCAAGGTGCGGCACCGGCGCTTGATGTTCCTCAAGATATTGCAAACTTTGAATTTCGTTTTTAAAGGCTTGTTTCGGTTTTGGTTTCAAAAAATGCCACACACCGTGTAATTGTTCCGGTTGTTTCAACCAAAAATCTTTATCGTTATAAGTAAAATGATATACGCGCTCACCTTTATGCTCGGCAAGCACTTGCTGAACATATTCCTCAAAAGGCAATGCAGATAATTGCGACATATTTTCGTTCCTCACAAACATAAAGTGCGGTCAAAATTAACCGCACTTTTATTTTTTAGCTTGTCATCCAAAGCCAATTACAAGGCTTTTAAGATATCATCCACACGTTCTTTCGCATCACCAAACAACATTTGGGTATTTTCTTTAAAGAACAATGGATTTTGTACGCCGGCGTAACCGGTATTCATGGAACGTTTGAATACCACCACGTTAGCCGCTTTCCACACTTCCAATACCGGCATACCGGCGATTGGGCTGTGCGGATCGTCCATCGCCGCAGGGTTGACGGTGTCGTTCGCGCCGATAACCAATACGGTGTCGGTGTCAGCGAAATCATCGTTGATTTCATCCATTTCCAGCACGATGTCGTAAGGCACTTTGGCTTCTGCCAATAACACGTTCATGTGGCCAGGCAAACGTCCGGCAACCGGATGGATACCGAAACGCACGTTCACGCCACGCTCGCGTAATTTTTGGGTAATTTCTGCCACTGGATATTGCGCTTGTGCGACTGCCATGCCGTATCCTGGGGTGATGATCACAGAGCTGGAATTTTTCAACAATTCCGCCACTTCTTCTGCGGTTGTTTCACGGTGTTCGCCTTGTTCGGTATCGGAAGACACTTGAATGTCATTACCAAAACCACCTGCAATAACGCTGATGAAAGAGCGGTTCATGGCTTTACACATGATGTAAGACAAGATCGCACCGGAAGAACCCACCAACGCACCGGTCACGATTAACAAGTCATTGCTAAGCATGAAACCTGCCGCAGCTGCAGCCCAACCGGAATAGGAGTTCAACATGGACACCACCACCGGCATGTCTGCACCACCGATAGAGGCCACTAAATGCCAACCGAAAGCGAGTGCTATCACAGTCATGATTAATACCGGGAAGATATTTTCCGGTTCACTTAAGAACGCCACCATTAATAACGCGGAAACAATAAGCGCTGCCAAGTTTAATTTATGACGATGTGGCAACATTAAGGCTTTGGAATTAATTTTTCCGCTTAATTTACCGAATGCCACTACAGAGCCGGTGAAGGTCACCGCACCGATGAAGATCCCCAAGAACACTTCCACGTTATGTACGCTGGCAAGTGCGGCTTGTTCTGCAAGGAATTTCGCTTGTTCTACGTCATTTAAACCGCTCGGCATAGTTGGGATATCATGCAAACCGTAGCTGTTATAACCCACCAATACGGCAGCCAAACCGACGAAACTGTGCAAGATCGCCACCAATTCCGGCATTTCCGTCATTTCAACTTTTAATGCACGCTGAATACCAATCGCCCCACCAATCACCATCGCAATGATGATCCACAATGTGCCTTCGGATTTTGGCCCGAAGATGGTGGCGATGAGTGCAATCCCCATCCCGATAATGCCATACCAGCACCCTGCTTTTGCCGTTTCGTGTTTAGAAAGACCGGCTAAGCTCATAATGAAGAGCAACGCTGCAACAATATACGCAGCTTGTACAAAACCTTCTGACATGATTTTCTCCTTAGCCTTTTCTAAACATGGAAAGCATACGTTGAGTGACGCGGAAGCCACCAAAAATGTTGATGCTTGCCACTAAAATCGCAATAAACGCCAACACACTAATGAAGAAATTACCTTGTGAGATTTGCAATAACGCTCCCACGATAATAATCCCTGAAATCGCATTCGTTACCGCCATCAATGGGGTGTGTAGCGCATGGCTCACATTCCAAACCACATAGTAACCCACGACACAAGCCAAGACGAACACGGTTAAGTGAGAAAGGAAAGCCGCCGGCGCAATAGACGTAAGCCATAAGAAAAGCACACCCACTGCCGCCATAATGCCGTATTTTTTACGCGGATCCGTTGGTTTTTCTTCCTCTTTTTTGACCGTACTTGCAGCTTTCGCTTGTTGTTGCGGTTGAGCGGAAACTTGAATCGGCGGTGCCGGCCATGTCACTTCGCCATCACGAATAACCGTTACGCCACGCAATACCACGTCGTCGAAATTGATGTCGATTTGACCGTCTTTGTTTTTGCAAAGCAATTTCAATAAGTTAACAAGGTTGGTACCGTAAAGTTGGGAAGATTGCGTTGGTAAACGGCTTGGTAAATCGGTGTAACCAATGATTTTCACTTGATTATCGGTGACCACCACTTCGCCGGCTTTACTCAATTCACAGTTACCGCCGGTCGCTGCGGCTAAATCCACAATCACGCTACCCGGCTTCATGGATTCCACCATTTCTTTGGTGATTAAGCGTGGTGCAGGTCTGCCCGGAATTAATGCAGTGGTGATGATAATATCCACTTCTTTCGCTTGTTCTGCGTAAAGGGCAAGCGCGCGACGATTGAATTCCTCAGACATAACTTTGGCATAGCCATCGCCACTGCCGCCTTCTTCTTTGAAATCGATTTCAAGGAAGCTGGCGCCCATACTTTCTACTTGTTCTTTTACTTCCGGACGGGAGTCAAAAGCACGTACAATGGCACCTAGACTGTTTGCTGCTCCAATCGCGGCAAGGCCGGCAACACCCGCACCAATCACCAACACTTTTGCCGGTGGCACTTTACCTGCTGCGGTAATTTGTCCGGTGAAGAAACTGCCAAATTCATGTGCGGCTTCCACCACGGCACGATAACCGGCAATATTTGCCATGGAACTTAATGCATCCAAGGCTTGCGCACGAGAAATTCGCGGCACGGCATCCATCGCCAACACATTGATTTTTTTCGCTGACAGTTTTTCCATGAGCTGCGGATTTTGCGCAGGCCAGATAAAACTGACTAAGGTTGCCCCTTCTTTAATTAAAGCGATTTCATCATCAGTCGGCGCGTTGACTTTAAAAATAATGTCCGCTTGCCAAACTTGTGCGGCATCACCGACTTTCGCACCGGCAGCTGCAAATGCCTGATCTTCAAAACTGGCTTTGAAACCCGCATCATGTTCAACAATCACATCGAAGCCAAGCTTCAAAATTTGCTGAACCGTTTTCGGCGTTGCCGCCACACGACTTTCATTATCAAGCAGTTCTCTAGGTACACCAATTAACATAATGATTCCCTTTGATTGATTAAGATTTAGGTAACAAATTTACCCGCCCGAAATGACGCCTCTAGGCAGTCAAATTAGCCCTCACTCTATCATTGTTCCTCTAAAAACTAAAAAAAATTTTCGGCTTTTTATTCAATATGTGATCCCTATTACACTTTGTGGTAACACATAAAAAATTAGAAATTCATCCCTCGCTTTGCTATCTTAGCGCGCAAATATTTTTACTGCCGCTTCACACTCGGTCTGTAAAAAACACGGAAAAACTTAACCGCACTTTGATATACAAGGTCAAACACCATGCAATTACCCTCTCTACAATCTGCCACTTTAATCCGCCGTTACAAACGCTTTTTAGCGGATGTGCAACTGCCGAACAGTGATATCACCACGTTGCACTGTGCCAACACCGGTGCCATGATCGGCTGTGGTGCAGAAGGCGACACCGTCTGGTATTCCACCTCCGATAGTGCCACACGGAAATACCCAAGTTCATGGGAATTAACACAATTAGCCAATGGCAATATGGTTTGCATTAACACGCACCGTTCTAATCAGCTCACCTTTGATGCCTTACAGAAAAAGCAAATTATCGAACTGGCTATGTATGATGAAATTCATCCGGAAGTGAAATACGGCGAAGAAAACAGCCGCATTGATTTTCTGCTGAAAGGTAAAGATCTGCCTGATTGTTACGTGGAAGTGAAATCCATTACTTATGTGGATAACGACAAAAAACTCGGTATGTTTCCTGATGCTGTCACGACACGCGGACAAAAACACTTACGCGAATTGATCGCCATGAAAAAGCAAGGTCATCGCGCCGTGATTTTCTTCTGTGGCTTACACGACGGCTTCGATCATTTCCAAATTGCGAAACACATTGATGCCAAATATGACGCGCTTTTCCAGCAAGCCCTCAAAGAAGGCGTAGAAGCATATGCGTATGCCGCTGAATTTGAGAAAACGCAGGGAATTCCGACCGCACTTCATCTCACAAAGGTCGTACCACTTAAGCTAAATGGGATTTAAGTAAATTATTTGAGAATTATTTTCATTAAAGTGCTTGACATTAATTTTGAGAATAATTATCATTTAATCATTCAAACAACAATAGATAATCACTCCAACTTCAACGCCTCATCCCCCACAAGAGGCGTTTTTTTTCGCCTGAAATCAGCCCTTTCCCTTAAAAATAATTCAAATTTAGTGAATAATCTCTATAATGTAGCCTTTCGGTAAATTGAATAACATTAGGAAAAGACATGACTGATATGAATACCGTTCTCGCAGAACTAAAACGCGGCGTAGATGAAATTCTTTCTGAACAGGATTTAATTGAAAAACTTAAAGAAAATCGCCCATTGCGCATAAAACTCGGCGCAGACCCAACCGCACCGGATATTCATTTAGGTCACACTGTAGTATTAAACAAATTACGTCAATTCCAACAATTAGGCCACGAAGTTTATTTCTTAATCGGTGACTTCACCGGCATGGTGGGGGATCCATCCGGTAAAAATGCGACTCGTCCGCCACTTAGCCGCGAAGATGTATTACGCAATGCGGAAACCTATAAACAACAAATTTACAAAATCCTCGATCCACAAAAAACCCGTATCGTATTCAACTCCGAATGGTTGGGTAAATTAGGCACCGAAGGCATGATTCGTTTAGCAAGTAACTACACTGTTGCCCGTATGTTAGAACGTGATGATTTCAAAAAACGTTTCTCTAACAATCAACCGATTGCGATTCATGAATTTATTTACCCGCTCTTACAAGGTCATGATTCTGTTGCGTTGGAAGCCGATGTTGAGTTAGGCGGAACCGACCAAAAATTCAATTTATTAGTGGGTCGTGAATTACAAAAATCTGCCGGTCAAAAACCACAAGTGGCAATCACGCTGCCATTATTAGTGGGCTTGGATGGCGAGAAAAAAATGTCCAAATCCCTTGGCAACTATATCGGTGTCACCGAAGCACCAAGCGAAATGTTCGGCAAAATCATGTCCATTTCTGATGACTTAATGTGGGATTGGTACAACCTGCTTTCTTTCCGTCCATTAGCAGAAATTGCCCAACTGAAAGAAGATGTGGCAAACGGCAAAAATCCACGGGATGTAAAAATCTTATTAGCCAAAGAAATTATTGCCCGTTTCCATGATGACGCAGCGGCAGAGGCGGCTGAACAAGAATTTATCAACCGCTTCCAAAAAGGCGCGATGCCGGATGACATGCCTGAATTTACCTTTGAAGGCGAAATTGGGCTTGCCAACTTATTAAAAGAAGCCGGGTTAGTGGCTTCGACTTCAGAAGCCAACCGTATGGTACAACAAGGTGGCGTGAAAATTGACGGTGAAAAAGTAGAAGACGCCAAACTTGTTATTAGTACTTCGACTGCGGTTTACCAAGTGGGTAAACGCAAATTCGCCAAGGTCACGGTGAAATAAAAACATCATAAAAACGAACCGCACTTATGGCTTCATAAAGTGCGGTTATTTTTATCTGCGTTTTTTAGGGCTAACACAAGGAGCAGAATATGCATCAAAAGATCTGGGTATTAGGTGACGCCGTGGTTGATTTAATCCCCGACGGAGAAAATCATTACTTGCGTTGTGCAGGCGGCGCACCGGCAAACGTGGCGGTAGGCATAGCCCGTTTAGGCGGTGAAAGTGCATTTATCGGTCGCGTGGGCAAAGATCCCTTGGGCGAATTTATGCAACAAACCCTACAACAGGAAAACGTACAAACCAGCCACATGATTCTTGATCCGCAACAACGCACATCAACGGTTATCGTCGGGTTAGATAACGGCGAACGGAGCTTTACCTTTATGGTGAACCCAAGTGCCGACCAATTTTTACAAGTGGCGGATTTACCGAATTTTCAAGCAAACGAATGGCTCCATTGTTGCTCCATTGCCTTAATTAACAATCCTTCTCGTGAAACCACCTTTGAAGCGATTCGCCGAATTAAAGCCGCGGGCGGATTCTTCTCTTTCGATCCCAATTTGCGCGAATCCCTTTGGTCAAGTTTTGACGACATGAAGCAAACCGTTATGCAAGCGGTGGCATTGGCAGATGTATTGAAATTCTCAGAAGAAGAATTAACGCTGCTCACCGACACACAAACCCTAGACGACGCGTTTGAAAAAATCACTGCACTTTATCCGGAAAAATTGATCATTGTGACCTTGGGCAAAGACGGTGCACGCTATCATTTAGCCGGTAAACAAGACGTGGTTGCCGGCAAAGCCTTAAAACCGGTTGACACCACAGGTGCAGGCGATGCCTTTGTTGGCGGTCTTCTTGCCGGGCTTTCACAACATTCAGATTGGAAAGAAATTTCTGTGCTTGAGCAAATTCTCCGTCAAGCCAATGCCTGTGGCGCCTTAGCGACCACTGCAAAAGGGGCGATGTCTGCCTTGCCAAATAAGGCGCAACTGTCAGCATTTTGTGACAACGTCGCATTGTAACAAATATCTTCACGATGCGATATTTTCTGTGTTTTTTCTGTTTTATTCTCCCCCTCGCCTTGCAAGCGCACATGGCAGATTGTTTTGTGGTGGGGATTAGCGATGGCGACACGTTCACCTGTTTAACGGCGAATCTCAACCCCATTAAAGTGCGATTAGCCGAAATCGATGCACCGGAAAAAGCACAGCCTTTCGGGAAAAAATCCCGCCAAATGCTGGGTTCACTAATTCACAAACGCCATGTCACCTTGGCAATTCAAGGCTACGACCGCTATCAGCGCACCTTAGCAACGGTGTATGATAGACAAGGGCAAAATATTAATTTAATCATGGTACAACAAGGCATGGCGTGGGCTTATCGGCAATATTTACAGGATGTTGCCTATTTACAGGCAGAACAAACCGCAAGAGAACATCGGCGCGGTTTATGGCGTGATCTCTCGCCTATTGAACCCCATTTATGGCGTCAACAACAAAGAAGGTAAAAATGCATTTTGATCCTCTGATATTTCGTCAAGACTTTCCCTACTTCACTCATGAAGAGGCGGTGATTTATCTTGATAATGCCGCAACCACCCTCAAACCGCAGTGCTTAATCGAGGCAACGGTAGATTTTTACCAATCCGCCGGTTCGGTGCATCGCAGTCAATATGACGAAAAACAGACCGCACTCTATGAACAGGCTCGTCGCCGAGTTAAACAGCTTATTCATGCCGAAAGCGAACAGGCAGTGATCTGGACATCCGGCACAACGCAGGCCATTAACACGGTGGCAAACGGTTTATTGCCGCATCTCAATGCCGGCGATGAAATCATAATCAGTGAAGCGGATCATCATGCCAATTTCGTCACATGGCACCAAGTGGCAAAGAAAACCGGCGCAATCATTCATGTCTTGCCGATATTGGATAATTGGCTAATCGACACCAATGCCTTATTACAAAAACTCAGCCCTCGCACCAAATTGGTGGCGTTAAATTTTGCCTCTAATGTCACAGGCACGCTGCAACCTGTTAAACGATTGATTGAATTGATTCGTGCGCACAGTGCTGCACTGATTTTAGTGGATGCAGCACAAGCCATTAGCCATATCAAAATAGACTTGGCTGAATTAGATGCTGATTTTATTGCCTTTTCCGCCCATAAAATTTACGGGCCGACCGGACTTGGCGTGTTAAGCGGAAAATTGGAGGCGTTAAATTTATTACAGCCCTTGCAGTACGGCGGCAAGATGATTAGCAAAGTGAGCCAACAACACATCACCTTTGCCGAACTGCCTTATCGCTTGGAAGCCGGTACACCAAATATTACCGCCGTGATTGGCTTTAACGCCGTGCTAGAATGGTTAAGCCAATGGGATATTGGCGAAATGGAAGAACACGCCGTACACTTGGCAGAAATGACCCGTCAACGTTTATCCTCTTATCAACAATGCAAATTATTTAATTCACCGCAACCCAGTTCGGTCGTCAGCTTTGTCTTTGAGGATGTCAACGCGTTTGATTTAGCCACGCTATTAGCCGAACAAAATATCGCGTTACGCGTTGGTGAACATTGCGCTCAGCCTTATTTGGCAAGATTAGGACAAGCGGCGACCCTGCGCTTATCTTTCGCCCCTTATAATATCGATTCGGATGTTGAGGCATTTTTTAAGGCTTTAGAGAAAAGTTTAGAATTATTACGATGAACATTGAACAACAATTAATGAACGCCAAAACATGGGAAGAACGCTACCGTTTGATTATTCAAGCCGGTAAAAATCTCCCCATACCAAATGAAAATGAATTAGCCCAGATGGACAGCATTCCGGGTTGCGAAGTACAGGTATGGTTTAAATTTACCGAAAAAAACGACCGCACTTTTCACTTTCAGGCCTATAGTGAAGCGCGGATTATGAATGGTTTACTCTGGATTTTATTGCAGTACATTGAAAACAAAAGCGCAGAACAATTACGCCATTTTGATTTAACCGCCTATTTCACGCAACTTGGCATTGCTCAACGTTTAAGCACGACCCGCCTGAACGGTTTAAAACACATTGAACAGATTTTGCATCATTTGTAAAAGCGATTTGAGGACAAGATTCTAGGCTAACTTGCGAGGTTAGCCTAACGTCATGAATACATTATTTGGGTAAGTCGTCTAAGAGGCTCTCTTTTGCCGCAGTGAGGTATTGCAGCATAGACCAAATCGTCAAAATCGCCGCAATATAAAGTAGGATAATGGCAGCGACTTCCATGTAAACGTTATAACGCCACAATAAGCCACCCAAGGCTAACATTTGTGACGTGGTTTTCACTTTGCCTAACCAAGACACCGCCACTTTGCTGCGACTGCCTAATTCCGCCATCCATTCGCGCAAAGCGGAAATAATAATTTCTCGGGAAATCACCACAATCGCCGGCAGCGTAATCCAAAAGGTATGATTGTACTCCACCACTAAAACAAGCCCGGCAACTACCATCACTTTGTCCGCCACCGGATCTAAAAATGCACCAAAACGCGTGGTTTGTTTCCATTTGCGGGCGAGATAGCCGTCCAGCCAGTCGGTGACACCGGCGATAAAGAAAATAAAGGTGGTTAAAAAAGGCGCCCAATCAAAAGGAAGATAGAAAGCAATAATAAAGAAAGGAATTAAAATAACTCGAAATATCGTTAAAAAAATGGGGACGTTTAATTTCATGATTTGCGTTCTACCAAGGGTGAATTATGAAGTTATTCTAAATCAGATTTGGTGATTTTTAAATGCCTTATGCGTAAATTTGCGTAAAAAGGAACTAGTTCCAAAACAAATTTAGCGTTAATATTTTTACCCGAAAAAACAACCGCACTTTTCATCCATTTTCCCCTTTTTTGTAGGATATTATCATGTCAAAAAAATCATTAGCCACCGCCTTAGTCCACGCCGGAAGAAAAAAACGCTACACCCAAGGCTCAGTTAACCCGGTTGTGCAACGGGCATCCTCTCTTGTCTTTGATTGCTTAGAAGATAAAAAGCACGCCACCCTTCATCGCGCAAAAGGTGAGCTTTTTTATGGCCGTCGCGGCACCTTAACCCATTTTGCCTTGCAAGATGCGATGACCGAATTAGAGGGCGGCGCAGGTTGCTATTTATACCCTTGTGGTGCGGCAGCAGTCACGAATAGCATTCTTTCTTTTGTGAAAAACGGGGATCATGTGTTAATGACCGGTGCAGCTTATGAACCGACACAGGATTTTTGTAATGTCGTATTAAAAAAATTAGGTGTAAACACAACATTTTATGATCCGATGCTAGGCGACAAAATTGCCGACCTCGTCCAACCGAATACGAAAGTATTATTTCTCGAAGCGCCAAGCTCTCTCACCATGGAAGTCGCGGATATTCCGGCAATCGTTTCTGCCGTGCGTAGTATCAACCCAGAGATTGTTATTATGATCGATAACACGTGGGCGGCCGGTGTGTTGTTCAAGGCTTTGGAACATGATATTGATATTTCGATTCAGGCGGGCACGAAATATTTAGTGGGTCATTCCGATGTCATGATTGGCACGGCAGTCGCCAACGCCCGTTGTTGGGATCAATTACGCGAACATTCTTATTTAATGGGGCAAATGGTGGATGCCGACAGCGCCTATACCACAGCACGCGGACTGCGTACACTCAATATTCGCTTAAAACAACACGAAGAAAGTAGCATAAAAGTGGCACAATGGTTAGCACAACAACCGGAAGTGAAAGCAGTGTATCATCCTGCCTTGCCAAGTTGCCCCGGCAATGCCTTTTTTAAACGGGATTTTACCGGTTCAAGCGGATTATTCTCTTTTGAGTTAAAACAAAAATTAACACAACAACAGCTTGAAGCCTTTATGAATCATTTTGAGTTATTCACCATGGCGTATTCCTGGGGTGGTTTTGAGTCTTTGATTCTCTATAATCAACCGGAAGACATTGCTAAAATCCGTCCGAATATTCTGCGAAAATTAGAAGGCACCTTAATTCGTATCCATATTGGCTTAGAAGATGTGGATGATTTAATTGAAGATTTACGCGCAGGATTTAAACGATTAGCACAAAATAAGGTGGCGATTTATTAGACAGCCTTACCTTAAAACTGTGATCTGTGTCAGAAAATGGAGAGAAAAAAGCAAGGTTACTGTTGACACGCTTATTTTTCTTTGCCAAGATCGTGACACTTCAAAAGAAGTAGTCTGAATGATTCATTGATACTAATTTAATGAAAAAGTTCAAAACTGACCTTAATAACAAATAATTTCTGAAAAGGAATGAAGATTATGAAAAAGACAGTAATCGCATTAGCAATCGCTGCTTTCGCAGCAACCGGCGCAGCAAACGCTGCAACAGTTTATAACCAAGATGGTACTAAAGTTGAACTTGGTGGTTCTGCTCGTATCTTCTTAGGAAAATTAGGCAAAGATCAACGTGGCGACCTCGTGAACGATGGTTCCCGTATTAAAATCAATGCAACTCACACATTAGACAATGGTTTGTCTGCATTCGTGGGCTATGAAACTCGTTTTAAAGATAAACAAAAAGAAAATCAAGAAGGTTCTGGAACAACCTTTGGTAACATTGTCACAAATAAATTATTTGTGGGTTTTGGTTTTGAAAACGTAGGTAAATTAAGCTTCGGTCGTCAAGCGACTACCGCTGATGATGTGTTAGGCGATGGCTTATACTATCGTTCTGGTGCTAACAACATCCTAACAACAAGTGCAGATAAATCCATTAAATTCCGTTCTGCTGACTTCGAAGGCTTTAGCTTCGGTGCTGACTACCTATTCGGTAATCCAGAAAAATATACTACAAATGATAGCTATAAAAATGGTGTGGGTGTAACTGCGTTCTATAACTATGACTTTGAAAAAAATCATAACATTGAATTTGCAGCCGGCTATACTTTCGATCGATATGATTTGAATTCCTCTTTAGCATCACGTAAAGAGCATAACTGGTTATTATCTTCTCACTATAGATTAGATGCGTTTAAATTTGCAGTGGCTTACGGTCAACATACTAAGAAAGAGACCGGTGTAGCACATGACACTAAAGGCAAATACATCTTCTTAGAAAGCAAATATGACTTAGCAGATGTAGCAGGTATCCCATCTACCCTTGGTTTACAATGGGAACGTTACAGTGAAAAAGACTATAATGGTCAAGATCAAGGTAAAAGCATTAAAAACCAATACATCGCAATGGCTGACTATAAGTTAAGCAAAAATGTTGTTCCTTACGTACAATATACACGCGCGACTGAAAAAGATAACGTTGGTCAACGCACCAGTGAAAACATCTACGGTGCAGGTTTACGTGTACACTTCTAATTTGAGTTAACACTCATTAAAAAGGCCGACATGATGTCGGCTTTTTTTTTTGAATAAACTTCGTCTTTTCTCTGTTAAACAGAATCCAAAAATAGCATATAATCGTTTAACATCATGACTTTTTCAGTTTTGGAGGATGACAAAATGCAAAAATGGTTTAAACAGAGTTTAGGTTTGGTGTGTCTTTCGTCTTTATTTTTTATCCAACAGGCGGCGGCGGAAGGACGTTTGACCGTGTATTGCACGGTGCAAAATGCGTTGTGTGAAAAAGTGACGACGCAGTTCGGTGAAAAATATGACGTGAAAACCGAATTTGTTCACGGAGGTACGGAAACCATTTTTGGCAAGATCAACGCGGAGAAAGACAATCCGCAGGCAGATTTTTGGTATGGCGGTACGATTGAGCCGCATTTCCAGGCGGGAGAGTTGGGTTTGCTAGAAGCCTACCGTTCGCCAAAACAAGCGGAAATTTTACCGCAGTTTAAACCACTCATGGCGCAAAAGGGTGATTTTACTTCCGTGGCATACATGTTGGTGTTGGGCTTTGGTGTGAATACACAAAAATTGGCGCAACTGGGATTGCCTGCGCCGCAAACCTGGGAAGATTTGCTTAAACCAGAATATAAAGGTGAAATTCAACTGCCGGATCCACGCGCTTCCGGTACGACTTATACGATCATGGCAACCTTGATTCAACTTTGGGGCGAAGAGAAGGCCTTTGATTATTTGAAAAAGCTTAATGAAAACGTCTCGCAATATGTGAAAAGTAATTTGGTGACAGCGAATTTATCCCGTGGTGAAAGTGCGGTGAGTGTTGGTTTTGTGCATGCGTATGCCACCGAAAAGGAAAAGGGCGCGCCGGTGGAAACGGTGATTCCACAAGGCAAAACCGGTTATGCGTTGGGTGGTGCAAGTATTATTAAAGGCGCGCGCAACCTCGATAATGCCAAACTGTTTATGGATTTTGTGCTGTCGAAAGAGGTGCAGGAAATGCCATGGCGTGAATTCGGTTTATATCAAATCCCAACCAATGCCAATGCGGAATCTTCACCGAAATCTGTTGACCCGAAAAAATTAGATTTTGTTGAATTTGATTTTGTGAAATTCGGTTCTAAAGACGAAGGCAAGCGATTAATTAATAAATGGCTGGCTGACATCAAATTATCGAAATAATCCTACCGATGCTCGGCGCAATAGCTGTGCCGAGCAAAATCTTATGCTGACGTATCCATGCTAAAACACCGATTCCATCAACCTATCACTTGGATTTTACTCGCTTTTCTGGCATTTGCCTGTCTGCCGGTGCGTGCCTTGGATTATGGTCTTTTCGGGGCAACCGCGAAAGAATATTTCGCTGCGATGGGATGGGCGCAAGTCAATATCAGTTGGCTGTGGTTTGGCGCATTATGGGTTTTCCCGTTGCTTCAGCGACTGTCTGAGTCTCGTCGTTCCGCAAAAATAACCGTTATTTTGACCGCACTTTTGGTCGCGTTTATTTGGTTTTCCGCGGAGGCCTATGATTTCCGTTTCGGCTATGCGGTGATTTTCCTGTTTATCGCCATCGGCGCCATATTTGTGGATGTCTTAGCACGTTTAGGTTTTTTACGGGGAGATCGTTTTTTATTGGCGGTCGCCACTGGGCTTGCTGTGTTGGTGATCGGCTTTATTTTTTATCCGATCACTGCATTATTTACGATCTTTTTTACCGGCGAATCCGGTGAGTTTGGCAATGTTTTTACGTTATTAAATCACCTCGGCTTGTGGAAAGTCATTGGCAATTCCTTGGCAGTATCCTCTGCGGTCGGCGTATGTTCTGTTGCCTTTGCCCTTGTTTTGGCGTTATACACCACAAGAATTGCCAAATGCAGTTTATTCATCAGTAAGGTTTTTTCTTTGTTGCCAATGGTGACGCCGCCATTTGTGGTGAGTTTAGGCGTGATGTTGATGTTTGGGCGCTCAGGCTATGTCACTCAATTTCTCGGGCAACATTTTGGTGTGAGTCCGAATTGGCTTTATGGTTTTAACGGTATTCTGATTTCCCACACCTTGGCGCTAACACCCATGGCATTTATGTTGTTGGAAGGCGCATTAAAAAACCTTTCCCCCAAATTAGAAGAGGCCGCCGTCATGCTCGGCGCAAATCGTTGGCAGAGTTTCCGTTTTATCGTCTTGCCTTTATTAAAACCGGCACTCGCCAATGCTTTTTTAATTGTCATGGTGCAATCCTTGGCAGATTTCAGCTCGCCTTTTGTGTTAGGTGGCAATTTTGATGTGTTGGCAACGCAAATTTATTTTTACATTGTGGGTGCGCAAAACGATTATTTCTCGGCAAGTGCCTTGGGGATTATTTTATTAAGCATTTCCCTCGGGATTTTCTGGCTGCAATATCATTTTATCGGGCGTAAAAATTACGTTACGCTCTCGGGCAAAGGGTTTGAAGGTCGAAATACACCTTTATCTTTCGGTTTAAAAATTACCGTTGTGAGCATTTTTGCTGCCTGGGTTGGTTTCAATGCGTTATTGTATGGCAGTATTTTTTATGGCAGCGTGATGCAGAACTGGGGTGTTAATCACACCTTTACTTTACAACACTACATCACGTTATTCGGGCAAGGCTGGAAGAACGGTGCGATTCCGTCTTTATTGCAAACCGTCTTGTTCGCCGTGATTGCCGCCCCTTTTACGGCAGTAAGTGGCTTTTTGTTGGCTTATTTCTTTTCTCGTCATCGTTTCTTCGGACAAAAACACATTGAATTTCTAACGTTGCTCAGTTTTGCAGTTCCGGGAACGGTTGCCGGGGTGTCTTACATCCTTGCGTTCAATAATGTCCCGCTCTATTTAACCGGCACTGGGGCGATCATTATGCTTTCGATGGTTACGCGCAATATGCCCATTAGTTTGCGTGCCGCATTAGTGAATTTTAAACAACTAGATCCGGCATTGGATGAAGCCGCATATTCTTTAAAAGCCAGTGCGTTTCAGACGTTACGTTTTATTACCTTACCTTTATTGAAGCCCGCTTTATTGTCTGCCTTGGTGACCAGTTTTGTGCGTGCCATGACGACTATTAGCGCGATTATTTTCTTAGTTACACCAAGCACTCGCGTGGCAACCTCGTTTATTTTAAATCGGGTGGAAGACGGCGATTACGGTTTGGCAGTGGCGTACGGCGCCAGTTTAATTGTGATTATGATGCTGGTTATCGGCTTATTTGGTCGATGGGTTGGTGAGACAAAGTTAGGACGATAACATGACACAACATATTGAATTAAAACAGGTTTATAAAGCTTTTGGTTCAACCAAGGTATTGCAAGATTTCAATCTCACCTTTGAAAAAGGTAAATTTACGACTTTATTGGGCGCCTCAGGTTGTGGCAAAACCACCATTCTACGTCTTATTGCTGGGTTGGAAGATCTCGATCAAGGGCAAATTTTATGTGACGGAAAGGACATCAGCCGTCTGCCGCCACAACAACGAGGCGTGGGGATTGTTTTTCAATCCTACGCACTTTTCCCTCATTTAACGGTGGGGGAAAATGTGGCATTTGGTTTAAAAATGCAGGAAACCCATTCCTCCGACATCGCTAAAAAAGTCAGTCAAGCATTAAAAATGGTGGAACTTGAAGGGTTTGAACATCGCCGTATCGAACAACTTTCCGGTGGACAACAACAACGTGTCGCCTTGGCTCGGGCGTTGGTGATTGCGCCACAAATTTTATTATTTGATGAGCCGCTAAGTAATTTGGATACCAATTTGCGTCGTACGATGCGTGAGATGATTCGCCATTTACAACAAAAACTCGGTATTACGGTGCTTTATGTGACTCACGATCAAACGGAAGCCTTTGCCGTTTCCGATGCCGTGGTTGTCATTAATCAAGGCAACGTTGAGCAAATCGGCTCGCCGAATGCGCTATATCATCACCCGACATCCCGTTTTACGGCAAGCTTCATGGGCGAGGCGTCTTTCTTTCCGGTAAGCGTAAAAAACGGAAACTATGTTTTAGCAGAAAATGCGTTGTCGATTAAATCAGATGTGCCACCGCTGGAGGGTAACTATGTGCTTGGTATTCGTCCGGAAGGCGTGTTATTGGCACTCAGCGGCGAACCTGCGGAACGTTGTGAAGTACAATCGGCGATTTCTATGGGGAGTTATTGGGAGATCCAGGTGCGATGGCATGGATTGCCATTATTGGTGCATTTAAATCCCAATGATTACACGCCAAATCAGTCCGAGTATTTTGTTAAGTTGCGGCCTATTGGCTGGTTTGTGTTAGCGGAAGATCAATTTTAATGCCATAAAAAAAGGCATCAAAACCCACCGCACTTTAAATGTTCCAGCCATAAAAAAAGATACCTAAGTGCGGTATCTTTTTTCAATGTTTTTAATCTGATGATTGAGCCACTATTTCACAATGCGTAAGTGAGAGGTGGATTTCATTGCCTTTTTCGGTTTATCCGTTTTATCGACGGCTTTCTCAAAGCCAATCGGCTGATCTTCGGCTTGCTCCGGATGAGCATAATCCTCTTCAGGCTCAAACATCACACCATCGCCATTTTCTCGTGCATAAATTGCCAAGGCTGCCCCCATTGGAATATAAATATCCTGCGGCACACCCCGAAAACGGGCGTTAAATTGAATGAAATCATTGGTTAGCTGTAAATTTCCGGTGGCATTGGCAGACAAGTTCAATACAATTTGCCCATCTTTGACATATTCCACCGGCACTTTCACGCCCCAGTAAGTGGCATCAACCACCAAATAGGGCGTAAAATCATTATCGATCAACCAGTCATAATAAGCCCTTAAAAGGTAAGGCCGTTTTGGAGAGGATTGATATTCCATGAGATCGCCTATTATTTTTCATCCATTAAGTTTTTCGGCGCTAATTCCCCTACGGATTGCAAGAAGGAATCACGCGTAAATACACGGGACATATAGCTTTTCACAGCCTTGCTACCGGCACCGCTAAATTCCACACCCAATTCTTGCATACGCCACAATAACGGTGCGACATAACAATCGATAAGACTAAATTCATCGTTCATAAAATAGGTATTTTGACTAAAGATCGGTGCAATCGCCAGAATTTCTTCTTTGAGTTGTTTTAATGCTTGTGCTCGTTCAGCTTCGGATGCGGCATTTTGTGCAGTTTCTAACGTTGGATACCAGTCCTGTTCAATACGCAACATTAACAAACGGCTTTTCCCACGTGCTACCGGATAAACCGGCATTAACGGCGGATGCGGAAAACGTTCATCCAAATATTCCATAATAATTCGTGAATTAAATAAGACTAAATCACGATCCAGTAAGGTTGGCACCGTGCCGTATGGATTAAGCTCCATTAAATCTTCCGGCAAGGCTTGCGGATCTACAATTTCCGTTTCATAAGCGACGCCTTTCTCAGCCAACACAATACGCACTTGGTGACAATAAATATCGGTTTTATTTGAAAATAGCGTCATTACAGAACGTTTATTTGCAGAACTTGTCATCTATTCCTCCGACGACTCAAAAATAAGAAAAATATTCGGTTGGTCTCTTGCCATACCAAGAAAAGCGGTCGTTTATTCTATCACAAAGCAAGTGGCTTTTTCCAAGAAAAAGCCGGATTTTAGCTTTATCGCCATAAAAAATATCCGCTTCAGTAACGAAACGGATATTTTTAATCTTCTTTCTAAACGGTAAGAAAGGATTATTTCCACTTATCGGCAGCCGCATAATCACTGTCGCGACCTTCAATCCAACGCTCCCCTTTTTCGGTTTGTTCTTTTTTCCAAAAAGGGGCTTTGGTTTTCAAATAATCCATAATAAATTCATTCGCGTGATAAGCATCGCCACGATGCGCAGACGCGGTTCCCACTAACACAATTTCATCACCGGTGTTCAATTCACCTACACGATGAATGATGGAAATCTTTTGTAAATCCCACCGCGCTTTTGCCTGTTGGGCAATGTCCATCAAGGCTTTATGCGTCATCGCCGGGTAATGTTCCAAATACAAACTACTGACTTCATCCCCTAAGTTCATATCACGCACTTTGCCCACAAACATTACCGTAGCACCAACCGAATTTTCTTCGCTCAACCAACGATAAACGGCATTTTGATCGAACATCTGTTCTTGCACGGAAATTTGAATATCGTTCATTTAGCCCCCGGTCACCGGTGGGAAAAACGCAATTTCATCACCATTTTTGACCGCACTTTCTAACGGCATTAAGGTTTGATTAATGGCCACCAAAAGTTTATCCGATTGCAACGCCAACGCCCATTTATCCCCTTTCGCCGCAAGATGTTGACGTAATTCTTCTACCGTGGCGAAATGTTCGTTTACTTCAACGGCATCCAAACCGATTAATTCTCGCGTTTGGGCAAAAAATAAAACGCGTAACATTATTTTTCCTCCGCAATAAAATGCCCGGATTTTCCACCGCTCTTTTCCAACAAACGCACCGTTTCAATCACCATGTCTTTTTGTACCGCTTTACACATATCGTAAATGGTTAATGCGGCAACGCTTGCAGCCGTTAACGCTTCCATTTCTACACCGGTTTTACCGCTTAATTTGCACAGGCTTTCAATGCGTACTTGATGGGTTTCAGGAAGTGCAATCAAACTCACTTCGACTTTAGAAAGTAAAAGCGGATGACACAGTGGAATCAGTTCCCAAGTGCGTTTTGCGGCTTGAATACCGGCAATTCGGGCGGTAGCAAACACATCGCCCTTGTGGTGTTGTCCGGAGATGATCATTTGTAAGGTTTCCGGCGCCATGCGAATATAGGCTTCAGCACGCGCCTCGCGAACCGTGTCGGCTTTGGCGGAAACATCCACCATATTCGCCTCGCCATTCGCATTAATGTGAGTCAATGTGGTCATGATAATTTAAAAGTGCGGTTGGTTTTCTTGATGTTTTCAGTCTCGGCGTAAATTAACCGCCGATACTGGCTAAATGATTACGCACACCGCTATCGCCAACATGCAGATAATGGTGTTCACGCTTACCTTGTAACGCAGAGAAAATTCTTGATTGCAAAAGCATTTGTTGCTCATCAGATTGTAACAAATCACGTAAATCAATCCCTTCTTCACCAAATAAGCAAAGGTGCAATTTTCCTTTGGCAGAAACTCTCAAACGGTTACAGCTGGCGCAGAAATTTTTCTCATAAGGCATGATTAAGCCGATTTCGCCCAGATAATCCGGGTGACGAAAAACTTTTGCCGGACCGTCAGAACGATTTTTTATCTGTAATTGCCAGCCGTCTTGCAAGAGTTTTTGTTCTAAAACCTGTCCCGATAAATGATGTTTTTGGAAGAAAGAATTCATTTCACCGGTTTGCATCAACTCGATGAAACGCATCTGAATCGGTTTATTTTTAATCCATGCCAAGAAACCGGAAAAGTCTTTATCATTCAAATCTTTCATTAAGACTGAATTGACTTTGACTTTTTGATAGCCACATTCAAAAGCGCGATCAATACCACGCATAATGTCATCAAACTTATCGACACCGGTAATGCGCTGGAACATTCTGGCATCTAGGCTATCCACACTGACGTTAATAGACGTCACGCCGGCTTGTTTCCAAGCGGCAACATCCTTAAGCAATCGAAAACCGTTTGTGGTCAGTGCGATTTGTTTGATACCGTCAATGCCACGAATGCTTTCGACAATTGGCAGGAAGTCTTTACGTAAGGTCGGTTCGCCACCGGTAATACGGACTTTTTCCGTTCCCATCACCGCAAAGCTACTGACCAAGCGACGAATTTCGTCCAAGGTTAAAAAACTCGGCTTATTAGGTTCAGGCTGATAACCGTCAGGTAGGCAATAATTGCAACGAAAATTACACATATCGGTAATCGACAGTCGCAAATAGTAGTATTCACGCTGGAACGAATCAACAAGTTGAGCCGCTCCAACATTTTTGATTGGAATGGTTTGCATTTGACACCTTTCTAAAAACGGAGAGGATAAATCGTTTCCAACGTATCCCTGAATAATACCGACTTCGTATTATTGGCATTACCACCCTATTTTGTGTTCAATACTGTGCGCAAAACGTAGGTAAGTAAGCTCGGAGTTATATGCGATAAATAAATTTCGTTGCATTGTAAAAGATTCACGAAAACAAATGCAATCAATTAATTTAATTTAAGGGGAAAATTAATAAATTTCTTTAAAATCAATTATATATGTTATTATATAGCGAAGATTTTATAGTAAAAAAGAGGTATCTCATTGCAAAGTTATGCCATTCAACTTCTCTATTTAAAATAGATCATTATAATGGGGCCAACAAAAAATAAGGAACTCTCATGGCGGATTTTAAAAGCTATCAACAACATGAAAATCTTAATCGACTGACAAACATCGTGGCTATCGGTGGCGGGCATGGATTAGGTCGTGTCATGTCAGCATTGAGTTTTATGAAAGAACGCCTTACCGCAATTGTGACCACCACTGATAACGGCGGATCTACCGGACGAATTCGCATGGAACACGGCGGCATTGCCTGGGGTGACTTGCGTAACTGCTTAAATCAAATCATCACGGAACCAAGCACCGCCTCCGCCTTATTTGAATATCGTTTTCGCGGCAATGGTGAATTAGCGGGGCACAACCTCGGCAATCTCATGTTAAAAGCGCTGGAAGATATGCAAATTCGCCCAACAGAAGCCGTCAATCTCATTCGCGAATTATTGCATGTAAAATCCTTTATCTTCCCGATGTCGGAGCAACCTATTCACCTCGCTGCCGTATTAAACAGCGGCAATAGTGTTGTCGGTGAAGTCAGCGTCGATAGCTTAACCGAACTCCCTAAATCCCTCTTTTTAGTGCCTTATGCCACAGCCACACCGGAAGCCATTCACGCCTTACAGAATGCAGAAGTGATTTTATTCGGCCCCGGCAGCTTCCTCACCAGTATTATGCCGCCACTGCTTCTTCCGGAAATCGCTGAGCAACTCAGACAAAGCGAAGCCAAAAAGATCTTTATTGATAATTTAGGTACGGAACTTGGCCCTGCCGCAACCCTTTCTCTCACCGAACGCATTCAGTGGCTCCACGAGATTGTCGGTCAACCGATGATTGATGGCGCAGTCACTTCAACGGATGTCACTATGGAGCCCGCACTGAACTTCACCATTCTCACTGGTCGCTTAAACGCTGACGATATTGCCTATCGGCACGACCGTACACTTCTTTGCGCGGCGATTGATGAATTAGTAGGGATGTTATATACACCTCAAGAAGAGGAAATTATGTCCCCCTTTGCGGAAATGTAATGCGTTTTATCCATAATGAAAATTCACTTATTACGACGCCAACAAATTATTGAACACGATAATGCCCTTCCCCTATTAACACGTTTAGAACAGCTCGGCATTCAACATGAATATCAATGCCGCAGCGGTTATTGTGGCGCGTGTCGGGTTAAATTAAAAAAAGGTCGGGTTTCCTACAAAGAGCCGCCCCTTGCGTTTTTATTGGAAGATGAAATCTTGCTTTGTTGCTGCCACGTAGAAGAAGATTTAGAAATCGATTTATAAAATACCGCCAAAATCCACCGCACTTTTCAATTCTATCTTTGGAAGGATGTTCCCTCGCCTTTTTAAACGCACCGCTCCCGATTCCTCAACAAAAAATCGATTTCTCCTTGACTTTTAATTCTTGTACTAGTTTAATAGTGCAACATGATTTTATGTTTTAAGGAAATGAGAATGTCATCTGCTTTTATTCAAACATTCACACAAAACGTCGCTTATCACAGCGACCCTACCGCCATTTTCGCCACCTTATGTGAAAACAAACCGAATACGCTACTGTTAGAATCTGCCGAAATTTCCAGCAAAAACAGTCTGAAAAGTTTATTACTCGTTAACGCGGCCATGAAAATTTCCTGTTTGGGACAACGCGTCACTTTTCATACGTTGAGCGACAACGGTGCCGCCGTGTTGCCGTTAATTGCACAAAAACTTTCAGCACAGGTAAACGTAACATCCCAAACAAGCACCGAACTGCAAGTGGAATTCAAACCTGCCGACAATAATGCAGACGAAGACAGTAAATTATTGGCACACGGCATTTTCGACGGGTTGCGTTGTTTCACCGAACTTTATCAGGCAAGCACCTTGCCGGTTTTTTTAGGCGGGTTATTCGCCTATGACTTGGTGGCAAATTTTATTCCGATGGAAAACATCACTTTGCAAGATGATGGCATTACCTGCCCGGATTATTGCTTTTATTTAGCAGAACAATTACTGGTGATCGACCATCAATTGCAACAAGCGGAATTACAAACCTTTTGTTTTGCACAAAATGCGTTGGCGACACTGCAGCAGAACGCCCAACACATTGCCAAAAAACTCTTGGAAATTCGACCGCACTTGAGCCTCAAACCGGCTTCTACCGAGGTTGCCATTAATTTAGATGATGATAAATTCAAAAAAATTATTGAACGCCTGAAGCAACATATTTATTGCGGCGACGTGTTCCAAATCGTGCCGTCCCGTCGTTTCTCCCTTGAATGCCCGAATACGCTGGCGACTTATCGTCAGTTAAAACAAAACAATCCAAGCCCGTATATGTTCTTTATTCAAGACGAGGAGTTCACTCTATTCGGTGCTTCACCGGAAAGTGCCTTGAAATATTCGCAAACTACCCGTCAGTTGGAAATCTACCCGATTGCCGGCTCCCGTCCGCGCGGCTTTGATGCTGACGGCAATATCGATCCCGAATTAGATTCTCGCTTGGAACTGGAATTGCGTTTGGATCATAAAGAACAAGCGGAACATTTGATGTTAGTAGATTTAGCCCGTAACGACATCGCCCGTGTGTGTGAAAGTAAAACCCGCCATGTGAAAGATTTAATGCAGGTGGATCGTTATTCGCACATTATGCACCTTGTTTCTCGCGTTGTAGGTAAACTTCGCCCTGAACTGGATGCGCTACACGCCTACCAGGCTTGTATGAACATGGGCACGCTAACCGGTGCACCGAAAATCAAAGCCATGCAGTTAATTTATCAATTTGAACAACAAAAACGCCACAGTTACGGCGGTGCCGTAGGCTATCTGCAATCTGACGGTAATTTTGATACCTGTATCGTGATTCGCTCTGCCTTCGTGCAAAACGGTATTGCCCATGTGCAAGCCGGTTGCGGTACGGTGTTGGATTCCGACCTGCAAATGGAAGCCGATGAAACCCGTCACAAAGCCCGCGCGGTCATCAACGCCATCGTACAAACCAATAAGAAAGCGAATCAATAGGAGTGAGATCATGGCAACCATTTTATTTTTAGATAACTTTGATTCATTTACTTACAATTTGGTGGATCAATTTCGTGGATTGGGACATCAGGTTCACATTTACCGCAACGATTGCGATTTAACGATTTTAGAAAAAAACGCCTTGGCGCAACCGGATACGATTCTTGCCCTCTCCCCCGGGCCGGGCACACCGGATGAAGCGGGAAATATGATTCCGTTAATTAAGCGATTAATCGGCAAAGTACCGATGTTGGGCATTTGTTTGGGGCATCAAGCGTTAATTGAAGCCTTCGGTGGAAAAGTCGTTCACGCAGGTGAAATTTTGCACGGCAAAGTGTCCAGAATTGAACACGACAATGAAGCCATGTTCAAAGGTTTGACCAACCCGATGCCGGTCGCGCGCTATCATTCCCTCATGGGAATTAATTTACCCGATGAATTGATTCCGAACGCCTCTTATAATGGTATAAACATGGCAATTCGCCACCGCACTTTGCCCATTTGTAGCTTCCAATTTCACCCTGAATCCATTTTAACGGTGCAAGGAGCGCAGTTATTGGCGCAATCGGTGGAATGGTTATTGAAACGGAATTAATATCCCACTTCCCCTCTTTAGCAAAGAGGGGTTAGGGGAGATTTGGCAGTCGTCATAAAACAGAGTAAGTTAATAAATTTCATTTGATTTTTATTCAATAACAATATTTTTCCAATCTCCCCAGTTCCTCTTTTCTAAAGAGGGAGATTTTAAATAAAAAAGGACAAAACATGATCACAGTATATGGCTTAAAACGTACCCTCTCCCCGCGCAAATCCTCTGTCGCGGAGGTGATTTATAACTGCCTGGAGCTCGGTCTAGATGTTGCCAAAGGCAAGCATGCGTTACGTTTTATTTGCCTTGAAGATGACGATTTCTATTATCCGCACACAGCGAACCGTAGCGACAATTACATGGTGATTGAAATCAATTTAATGCAAGGTCGTTTAGAACAAACCAAAAAACGTTTAATTAAAATGTTGTTCAGTGAATTTGAATACAAATTAGGCATTAGCCCGTTTGACGTGGAAATCACCATCAAAGAGCAACCGGCGCATTGTTGGGGCTTCCGTGGTATGACCGGTGATGAAGCGCGCGATTTGGATTACGATATTCATAAATAAGGACAAGGATGATGGAAAACCAAGCTCTATTAGAAAAACTTTATGGTGCACAAACCTTAACCGCCGCGGAAAGCGAAGCCTTATTTAACGCCATCATGTTGGGGGAATTAAGCAACGAACAAATCGCGGCCATGTTAGTGGCTCTCAAAGTGCGTGGTGAAACCATTGATGAAGTCAATGGTGCCGTATTAGCCGCCATTAAAAATGCCAAACCGTTTCCAACACCCGATTACCCTTTCGCCGATATCGTCGGCACGGGCGGTGACGGCGCCAATACCATCAATATTTCTACGGCATCCGCTATCGTCGCAGCCACTTGTGGTGCCAAAGTAGCAAAACACGGCAACCGTAGTGTTTCCAGTAAAACCGGTTCAAGCGATTTATTGACCGCACTTGGCGTCAATATTGCCATGTCTCCAGAACAAGCCCGCAAGGCATTGGACAACATCGGCATCTGCTTCTTGTTTGCACAGCAATATCACCCCGGTTTTAAATATGTCGTGCCGGTACGCCAAGCCTTAAAAACCCGTACGCTCTTTAATATTCTAGGTCCGCTTATTAATCCTGCACGTCCGAAACGTCAATTGCTCGGCGTTTATTCTCCCGAACTCATTGATATTTATGCCAAAACCGTTGCCCAATTAGGGCACGAACACACCATTATCGTACACGGCAGTGGCTTAGACGAAGTGGCAATTCATGGTGCGACAGAAGTCGCGGAAGTGCGTAACGGCAAGATTGAACGTTACACCTTAACGCCACAGGATTTTGGTTTCCAAGTCAAACCGTTGGAAAGTTTACGCGGTGGCGAACCGACAGAAAATGCGCAAATGATTACCGCACTTTTACAAGGCAAAGGCAAAGCGGAACACCATCAAGCCGTCGCCATGAACACAGCCCTCTTACTGAAATTGTTCGGACAAGAAGACATTAAAGATAATGCACAACGGGTATTGGATGTGATTACACAAGGCAAACCATTTGAAACCTTACAGAAATTAACAACCTATTAATTTAAAGACCTGTTTTCAACAATAAGACATAAACATGATCACACAAGACTTTTCCAAACCCCTTGAAACCGCCACAGTGTTACAAAAAATCGTGCTCGACAAAGCCGAATGGGTAAAAAACAAAGAAGCGGAATTTCCATTAAGTGAATTTGAAAAAAACATTCAAAAATCCGACCGCGCTTTTTATGATGCGTTAGCAAAAGGCACTCACCAAAAACCGGCGTACATTTTAGAATGTAAAAAAGCCTCACCGTCCAAAGGGTTGATTCGCAGTGAATTTAAACCGACAGAGATTGCACAGGTCTATAAACACTATGCCAACGCGATTTCTGTGCTGACGGATGAAAAATACTTCCAAGGCGATTTTTCCTACATCAAACAAGTTCGCAACGTTATCACACAACCGGTATTATGCAAAGACTTTATGATCAGCGAATATCAGGTGTATTTGGCGCGTTACCACCAAGCAGATGCGATTTTACTCATGCTTTCAGTAGTGAGCGACGAA
Organism: Aggregatibacter sp. 2125159857; assembly: GCF_017798005.1. NCBI lineage: Bacteria > Pseudomonadati > Pseudomonadota > Gammaproteobacteria > Pasteurellales > Pasteurellaceae > Aggregatibacter > Aggregatibacter sp. 2125159857. The sequence goes on along the minus strand of NZ_CP072548.1, from coordinate 1,162,301 downwards.
ACTTATCGCATCTTAGCCGATTTGGCGCATTCTCTCGGCATGGGCGTGTTGACTGAAACCAGTAACGAAGAAGAATTTGAACGCGCCTTGGCGTTAGGCGCGAAAATTATCGGTGTGAATAATCGTAATTTGCATGATTTAAGCGTGGATTTAAACCGCGTGGTGGCATTAACCAACCGATATACCGACCGCATTCCTTCCGACGTACGAATCATCAGCGAATCAGGTATTTACCATCATCAGCAAGTACACGAATTACAACAGGTTGCTCACGGTTTTTTAATTGGCAGCAGTTTAATGAGCAGTCCTGACTTAAACAACGCCGTACGTGAAGTCATTTTCGGTGAAAACAAAGTGTGCGGTTTAACCCGTGCGCAAGACGTAAAAACCGTTTACGAAAGCGGTGCATTATACGGCGGGTTAATTTTTGTCGAAAATTCCAAACGTTGTGTCAGTTTACGCCAAGCCCAAGAATTGGTGACGGCCGCCCCACTTCGTTTTGTGGGCGTGTTTCAAAATCAAGAGATTGATTTTATCGTGAAAATCGCGCAGCAGTTACAACTCTATGCCGTTCAGTTGCACGGCGATGAAACAGCGGAATTTATCACCGCACTTCGCGCCGAATTGCCTAAAAGCATTCGCATTTGGAAAGCCATTTCCGTGGATGTAACCCATAAAAGTGCGGTGGTTTTTGACGACGTTTCTGCGATTGATCGTTTTGTTTTCGATAGCAAGTCAGGCTCGCAACAAGGTGGTACCGGTGAGACTTTCAATTGGTCATTGATTCCGACACAACTAAAACATAAAATCCTGTTGGCAGGCGGTATTAATCCAAATAATATTGACACTGCGTTAGCACAACATTGTGTCGGTGTGGATCTGAATTCCGGTGTGGAAAGCGCTCCCGGTGTGAAAGACGCTGAAAAAGTGCGGTCGGTTTTTAAGGCAATTTTGTAAGATTGCTAAACATCAATACGAAAGATAGCCTGCATCAGGAAATACGTGCTATCAATTAACCTCAACCCAACCTACCCTAGATGGATTTTGAATTCTAAATAAATTAGGAAATAAATATGGATAAACAACCAATATACTGGGAAAAAACTGTTGAGTACCTATTCGTAATAAAGAATTACAAAAAATTCCAAATGATAGCCCCACTTGATGGGAATCATGAAAAACAAACAGCTGACACTGTAGCACAAACAGGAGAGAAATTTGTTCTAATAGAATTTAAACGAGATGATTGCTCACAAGATGCTGAATTTGAAAAGTTTAAGAAGATGAAAAATTCCAACATAACTAATAAAGAAATTACCAATCAAATCAAAGAAATTAAGGGAAATAAATGTCATTTTATTATTTACGCAAAGCTAAATACAAACAATGAGTTGGAGCTAGTTTATAAGTCATATGTGAGTTATCTGGAGAATCTGGAGAATAATAAAGACCAAATTAACACAGATGATTATGAAAAAATGATCGAGGAAGGTATCGAAAAGGAAAAGTTTATTAAATACCTAAAAGATTTTGGAGCACTTCGAATAGGTAATGATGATAGTTCTGGAAATTCAAGTGATGGAAATCAGAAATCTAAAAAAATAAGTGCTGATTTTTCTAACGTTGTTATTTTAGACAATCAAGGTGGTTGCTATACTTTTGATGATTTTCACCATTGTCTGCTGAAGAATACCCCAGATATTGCATCAATCCATATTACTAGCCAAGCTACTAATTATAGAAGGAAACCATGATAGTATGTTTTATTAATTTTGATAGCGCGCGTCTCCAGACGCGTGCTTTTCTTTTCCACTCATTATTCTTATAAATACGTTTACGCCAACCCGCCTACACACCCATTTATAGTTACAAACTATTAACAAATGAGAATGAGTCTCAATTAATAATTAAAACAATAAGTTAAATCGCATTTTATTACGAAAAGTAAGGTTATCTTTGATGACGATCAAATAAATTCCCATCATCAAGGCATATCATATTCCAATAACCATACGAACAACGTGCCAATTGGAGTGATGATATGCAACGAAGTGATGGATTATTTTCTGCCTTAGCCGATGTTTCTCGTCGGGATTTTATGAAATTATGTACCGCTCTTGCGGCAACGATGGGACTAAGCAGTAAAGCCGGTGCGGAGATGACCAACGCCTTAACGGCACCGGCACGCCCACCGGTGTTATGGATCGGGGCACAAGAATGTACGGGATGTACGGAATCGCTACTACGCGCTACCCATCCGACAGTGGAAAACTTGGTATTGGAAATGATTTCCTTAGAATACCACGAAACCCTTTCTGCAGCCTTTGGGGAACAAGCTGAAGATAACAAACACAATGCAATTAAACAATATTATGGAAAATATGTTTTAGTCGTCGATGGTTCCATTCCGGTGAAAGACGGCGGTGTCTATTGTATGGTCGCCGGTAAACCGATTGTAGAACACATCCAAGAGGCCGCTAAAGGGGCTGCAGCCATTATTGCGATTGGTTCTTGTGCGGCATGGGGCGGCGTACCTTCTAGCGGCGGCAACCCAACTGGTGCAAGCAGCTTATCTGAAGTCTTACCAAAAGGCACACCGGTGATTAATATTCCAGGTTGTCCACCAAATCCACATAACTTCCTTGCAACCGTTGCTTATATTCTGACTTATAAGAAACTACCCGCAATGGACAAATTAAATCGTCCATTATTCGCTTACGATCGCTTAATTCACGAAAACTGCTATCGTCGTCCGCACTTTGATGCTGGTCGCTTCGCTAAAGAATACGGTGATTATGGTCACCGCAACGGTTGGTGTTTGTATCATCTCGGTTGTAAAGGCCCGGAAACTTACGGTAACTGCTCTACCTTAGAATTCTGTGATGTTGGTGGTAATAACTGGCCGGTAGGTATTGGGCACCCTTGCTATGGTTGTAACGAAAAAGGTGTGGGCTTTACTAAAGGCATTTTCCAATTAGCCGGTGTAGAAAACCCAACACCACGCGTTGAAAAACCGGATGTCAACAACACTGAAGGTTCAGGGGCGACCATGACAGCCATCGGTTTATTAGGCGGTGCTGCGGCAATACTCGCCGGCGTGAGTGTGGTGACTTTACGCGAATTAAGCATTCAACATAAAGCCCGTGTCGAGGCCAAAGCGGCAGAAAAAGAACAACATACAGGTAAATAACATGGATAGACGAAAATTTCTAAAAGCCGGTGTGCTTGGCGGAATTGCTTCCACCTTGCCTGTGTCGAGTGCGCAGGCATCAGACGCGGTTGAGCCCATTCCCGGTGCGCTTGGAATGCTTTACGACTCTACCCTTTGTGTAGGTTGTCAGGCTTGCGTGGCAGAATGTCAAAACGTGAACCACACACCGGTAAACCCGAAAGGCAATCAGACTTGGTCGAATAATGACAAACTTACGCCGTTCACACGTAATATTATTCAAGTGTGGAGCGATGGCGACGGTAAAAATAAAGACCAAACAGAAAACGGCTATGCTTACATAAAAAAACAATGTATGCATTGTGTTGACCCAAACTGTGTTGCGGTTTGCCCAGTTCAGGCCCTTACCAAAGATCCCAAAACCGGTATCGTGAAATACGATCCTGACATTTGTACCGGTTGCCGTTATTGCATGGTGGGTTGTCCTTTTGATGTACCAAAATACGACTATGACAATCCGTTCGGTGAAATCAGCAAATGTGAACTCTGTAACCAAAAAGGTGTTGAACGCCTAGATAAAGGCGAATTGCCGGGTTGTTGCCATGTTTGCCCAACGGGCGCCATCATTTTCGGTACAAGAGAAGAATTATTGGCGGAAGCCAAACGCCGTTTGAGCTTGTTACGTGGTACTGAATACGATTATCCACGCCAACACGTCAATAGCACAGATAAATACCGTGCCACTGTGCCGGCATATCAATATCACATCTACGGTGAAAAAGAAGGCGGTGGCACACAAGTTCTTGCTTTAAGTGGTGTACCTTTTGCTAACCTTGGTTTACCAGACTTAGATGAAGTCGCAACAGGTTCTCGTGCGGCGCATTTACAACACTTCTTATATCGCGGTTTAGCATTGCCATTAGTCGCACTGGCTGGTTTAACCTTTATGACTTACAAAAATATGCATGGCGATAAAATCGCTGAGCGTATTGCAGCACAAAAAGAAGCCATGCGTCAGGCACGCAAGGAAATCGAAGAAGCGGAGGATGAGCATCATGAGTAATCCACGTCCGGTAGGCGGTCGCCTTGTTTCTGCCGCCATTCTCTTTTTTGCTCCCCTTGCCGTGCTTTGCGTTTTATTAATTTTAAAACGTTTGGTTTTTGGTATCGGTTCTGTAACCGCACTTAATGGCGGTTATCCTTGGGGGTTATGGATTGCCTTTGACTTACTTGTTGGTACAGGATTTGCCTGTGGCGGTTGGGCTCTTGCTTGGACCGTGTATATTTTCAACAAAGGGAAATATCACGCTCTTGTTCGCCCGGCATTGCTTGCTAGTTTATTCGGTTATTCCCTCGGCGGTTTATCTATCACCATTGATATGGGACGTTATTGGCACTTGCCGTATTTCTACGTTCCGGGGCAGTTCAACACCAATTCCGTGCTGTTTGAAACGGCATTTTGTATGACAGTGTATATCATTGTCGTCACCTTAGAATTTGCCCCAGTATGGCTTGGTTTCCTCGGTTTGAAAAAATGGTTTAATAAACTCAATAAAATCATGTTTTTTATCATTGCCTTGGGTGCCTTGTTACCAATGATGCACCAATCTTCAATGGGTTCCTTGATGATTGTAGCTGGTCACAAAGTCCATCCGGTATGGCAAAGCTATGAAGCACTACCAATTCTCTCCTTACTGACGGCTTTTATTATGGGCTTCTCTATTGTGATTTTTGAGGGTTCTTTAGTTAAAGCGGGTCTTGCAGGAAAAACACCAGATGAACGTCATTTATTTACTCAATTGGCACGCGTTACCGCAGGATTAATTTTCTGTTTCTTAGCGGTGCGTTTTGGTGAGTTGATTTATCACGACAAACTGCAAATGGTTGTGGGTTTCGATAAATTAACAAAATTTGAAGCATGGATGTTCTGGATGGAAGTCTGGTTGATGGTATTACCATTACTGACCCTCTTCCTCGGGGAGAAAAAATCCGATTCCCGTTGGTTATTTATTTCGGCATTAAGCATGTTACTCGGTGCGGCATTATGGCGGATGAACTACTCGCTTATCATGTATAATCCGGGCAACGGCTATCAATATTTCCCATCTGCGGAAGAATTGCTTATTTCAATCGGTTTCGTTTCTATTGAAGTATGTGCCTATATTTTAATCATTCGTTTATTCCCTGTATTACCGGTATTTAAAGAAAAACATACCGAAGACTCAGAAAAAATTATTGCCGAAAAAGCGGCATTCAGCAAAAAAGTTAGCGGAGCAGAATAATGTCAGAAAAAAAACGTATCTCAATTGACCCAATTACCCGTATTGAGGGTCATTTACGTATTGATTGCGAAATTGAAAACGGTGTTGTCACCAATGCTTGGTCATCAGGTACCATGTGGCGCGGTATGGAAAATATCGTAAAAGGTGCAGACCCTCGTGATGCATGGATGATTATGCAACGTATCTGTGGCGTATGTACCACTGTACACGCGATTATCAGCGTACGTGCCGTAGAAGATGCTATTGGTGCTAAAGTTCCCGTCAATGCACAGTACATTCGTAACATGATTCTTGCGGCACACAGCATTCACGACCATATCGTGCATTTCTATCAACTCTCCGCGATGGACTGGGTGGATATCACCGCTGCGCTAAAAGCTGATCCTGAAAAAGCAGCAGATATGCTAAAAGGCGTTTCTACATGGTCATTAAACAGTGCTAACGAATTCCGCAATGTACAGAAAAAAATTCAAGCATTAGTGGATAGTGGACAACTTGGTATTTTCGCTAACGGTTACTTCGGTCATGCTGCAATGAAACTTCCACCAGAAGTCAACCTCATTGCCGTCGCGCACTATTTGCAAGCCCTTGAATGTCAACGTGATGCTAACCGTGTAGTTGCATTACTTGGTAGTAAAACACCACATATTCAAAACTTAGCTATCGGTGGTGTAGCAAACCCAATTAACTTAGATTCCCAAGCGGTACTAAACCAAGAACGTCTCATGTTCGTGAAAGCTTGTATCGACCGCTTAACTGACTTCATTAACCAAGTGTATAAAGTAGATGCGGCGGTATTTGCGGCTTACTATCCTGAATGGTTAAGCTTGGGTAAAACATCGGGTAACTACTTATCTGTACCAGAATACCCAATTGATGCAGATAACTCTAAATTCATGTTAAAAGGTGGTTATATCGAAAATGGCGATTTATCCACTTTCCGTCCAATTGATCAACAAAAAGATGAGTTCGTTGTAAAAGGAATTAAAGAAAGTGGTAAACACGCTTGGTACGAAGATGATGAACCATTAGAACCTTGGGCAGGCTTAACTCGTCCGAAATATACCGGCTGGCAAGATGACGGTAAATACTCTTGGGTAAAAGCGCCGACATTCTACGGTAAAGTCGTTGAAGTGGGGCCTCTTGCCTACTTAATGTGTGGTTTGGTTGCGAATGACACCCCAACTGTCAACCACTTCAATGAATTAAAAGGCATTTATGAAAAATTGACCGGTAATACTTTAACCACCGATCAATTACATTCTACCCTTGGACGTATTATCGGCCGTACCGTGCATTGCTGTGCGATCAACGACATTTTAAGTGCTCAATGGCAAATGCTCATTGATAACATCGCTAAAGGCGATATGACGGCTTACATTAAAACAGATATTCCGGCAAGCGGTGAATTCCGTGGTGTTGGTTTCGGTGAAGTGCCGCGCGGTATGCTTTCTCACTGGGTGGTGATCAAAGACGGTCGCATTGAAAACTATCAAGCCGTTGTACCATCCACATGGAATGCCGGCCCGCGTAACGAACAAGACCAAATGGGCCCTTATGAGCTTTCCATTATTGGTACACCGGTGGCAGATCCAACTAAACCATTGGAAGTGGTCAGAACCATTCACTCTTTCGACCCTTGTATGTCCTGCGCTGTGCACGTAGTTAATACCGAAAACGGTGAAGTGACTGAAGTGAAGGTGTTGTAATGAAGCCGTTAATTCTTGGCGTCGGCAATATTTTGTTAAGTGATGAAGGTGTCGGCGTGCGCGTTGTGCAGGAGCTTGAAAAACGCCCTGAAATTCAACCGCACTTTGACATCATCGATGGTGGTACTTGTGGCATGGAATTACTGGATGCGATGGCAAATCGCGAGCATTTGATTATTGTCGATGCCGTGCTTGCTAACAAACAGCCAGGTGAGATTATTGTGTTGCATGACGAGCAAGTGCCCACCTTTTTCTCTCGCAAAATTTCGCCACATCAACTGGGTATTTGTGATGTTCTTTCCGCTCTCAAACTGACGGATGAATTTCCACAAAATCTTTGTCTCATCGGTATCCAACCGGAATCATTAGAAGCCGGCATTGGATTAACGGAAACGATACAAAAAGCATTACCGAATGTTTTTATAACCTTGAATCAAGTAGTAAAAGAATACGGTTTGAACTTAAACACCCCTCTTTAGAAAAGAGGGGCTGGGGGAGATTTGACCTAATTAATAATAGAGACAAGTGCTAAATCTCCCCTAACCCCTCTTTACAAAAGAGGGGTATTTTCTTTAAGGTTTCACCTACTATTCTTTAATCTTATTAATATTGATAAATAACCATGTACCGACACGAAAAAACTCCTGAAAATAGCACCGCACTTTTAACCTCCGTTACCGGCTTTGATGAAAATCCAACAGTTCTCTTTCTTGCTGAAATGCAAAAAATTGTTCCTGAAATGCAAGATCTCCCCTTCTTTCATCACAATATTGAATGTTTCTGCCCAAAATTCGTTTTATTTGAAGGACAATGGGTCGGCTCGGTGTTAACCCCATGGATGATTAGCGTTGTTATTCTGCCTGGCCCACAACAAACCTGGGAACCGCGAGAGTTAGGGGATAAAATCACTGTTCAACTGCCTTACAAAGCCCTTACTTTCACGGTCAGTGGCGTTGAAACCGTACCGCAATACTTAAGCTGCTCCTTGCATTCCCCGCTTGATCCGAATCTTACCAACGAACAAGCCATCCAACTGACACAGGATTGCCTACGCATGATTTTATCCATGCCAACCAAACAAGCGACGTTTGATCCAGATCGCCGCAATTTATTTAAAGCAATGGTAAAATAAGCGCAAATTTTTAATCGGAGTAAATGAATTATGTGTTTAGGTGTGCCCGGTCAAATTGTCAAAATCGGCGACAACGCATTACAACTTGCCACCGTAGATGTTTGCGGCGTGCAACGTGAGGTGAATATTTCTCTTATCTGCAGCGATGATCCCAAACCTCTGCTGGGCAAATGGGTTCTCGTCCATGTTGGTTTCGCGATGAGCATCATTGATGAAGAAGAAGCCAAACAAACTCAAGAAGCCCTGCTTGCCATGAGCCAGCTAGAACATGAAGTAGGTGATTTCGGGGGATTGAATCAGCAGTAATGTGAGATATTGAATGGTAATAATTTGAAGAAAAGCAGGCTTTCAGCTTGCTTTTCGTTTTCATCTTTGTGTGTTTTGTTTGCAAGATCCTCCTGCTGGCGCAGGCGTCCTTCGCTTGTGCCTTTTTGATTTACACAAATATATATTTTCAGCACAAGCGTGGACGCTTGCGCTATCTTACGGAAGCCAAACAAACCCAAGAAGCCCTACTTGCCATGAGCCAGTTAGAACATGAAGTGGGGGATTTTGGGGGATTGAATCAGAGGTGATTTAAGGGAAAGTGCGGTTGGAATGAGAAAATATTTTATGTAATTATTGAATATCCAAAGAAAATTAATGTCCATCTTTCTCTTTATCTCTCTTTTCCCCTGCTGGCGCAAGTGTTCTTTGCTTGTACCTTTTTGTTTTACACAAATATATATTTTCGGCACAAGCGTGGACGCTTCGCTATCGTATTGTTTGCCATTGTTTAAATTTAAGATATAACTTCCCTACTTTATATCCAAATTGCTGTTTGTTTACCACAATTACCCTACTTTTCTTACTTTAATAAATGCTCGCCACCCAATAAAAGTATCACTCGTTTGAGTACTTCATCATAAATCTGTGACTCGGCTTGTTTAATAAATTTGATATGTCTCTCACGCCAATCTAATGTCTGAACTAATGTTGTTGCAACGACACTTGGGCTTTCCAAGCCTTCAATCGGAACCTCGGTTGCTTTACCACGAATGCTTGTACTAATAGGACAACAAATAATTAGCCCTGTCGATTTATTATAAATTTCATGGCTTAGAATGAGTGCTGGACGATATTTCCCAATTTCTTTTCCTTTCGTCGGTTCAAAATCTAACCAAACAATATCATTCCTCTTTGGTACATACATCATTAATATTCCAGTTCCTGCGGTAAAGTCGCCACAACTAACTCGTCTGCATGGGCATCATAAGCTGTTATATCTTTTAATAAATCGGCTTCAGTCAATTTTTTTTGACATTTTGAAATGTATAACCCATTTGGGGATATCTCTATATCCACCGTATCTCCAGCAGAAAATTGAGGAACCGTACGAAGGTTTCCCGTCAATCTTAAGCCGATACATTTTCCCCAAACACCTAATGTAGCTTGTTGTCTTAATTGCATAAATACCTCCTTCATCGTTAAGGATGATGATATTACTTTAATATCACACTTTCAATCTTCTTTATTGAGATTTCCCCTGCTGGTGCAAGCGTCTTTCGCTTGTGCCTTTTTGATTTCCTCAAATCTATATTTTCAGCACAAGCGTGGACGCTTGCGCTATCGCATGGTCACGTACTAAGAAGCGAACGCCATTGATAAGTTAATCCATATTAAAAATCCACCGCACTTTTCTTAGCGCGATGGATTTTTTCTCTCTTTTTTAGATTTCGTGCAACAAGTTGCACGCTACGTTTTTTACTGATTAAAGTGCGGTCACAATTTTATCAATTTCGGCTTTGGCGTGTGCCTGTGCTTTGGCAATCGAATCTGCACCTAAACCAATGCCTTCTGAATAAACGAATTGCACGTCAGTAATGCCCACAAAGCCTAAGATGGTTTTTATGTATGCCGTAACATGATCCGTTGGTTGATTTTGATGGAAGCCACCAAATGCAGATAACACGATGGCTTTTTTACCTTTTAATAAGCCTTGTGGGCCGTTTTCGGTGTATTGGAATGTTACACGTGGACGGGCAATAAAATCAAAATAACTTTTTAATTGTGTCGGAATGTTGAAATTATACATCGGCGCATTGATCACCACGAGATCCGCTTTTTGAATTTCCGCGACCAATTCATCAGATAACGCTAATAAGGCATTTTCAGCTTCTGTGCTTGGTTGACCACGAACGGCGGTGGCTGCTGTTGCATCGAAATGCGGTAATGGCTTTTTAGCCAAATCACGCACAACAATATTATTGTTATCCCCAAGCTTGCTAACCAAATAATCGGATAATTGGTTGGTTTGTGAATTGTCTGCCAAAATACTGGATTTTAATACAAGAATATTGCGCATATTTTTTCCTCTTGAAATCGTGAATAAAAAGTGTGGTCATTTTAATGGGTATTTTCGAAAGATAAATAGGACTTTTAGAAAAGCATTATTCATGATCAGTTAATAATCCGCATGAGACAATTTAAGCGCTATCATTCTTTCATTTATCACGAAAACTCACCGCACTTTCAAAGGATAGCGAACCTAAAAGATGACATCACACTGTCGTGCTTAGCTCACCATTGACTTATGCCTTCTTCAAAAACTCTGATTTCAGCATAATTTTGCCGCAATCCACGTTGTGATCGCCACGGGCGAGGCGGATGCTTTTAAATTTCGTGCCTTTCTTTAATACTTCGGAAGAGCCTTTGAGTTTGAGGTCTTTGATGAGCAGCACATCATCGCCGTCGGCGAGGAGATTGCCATTGCTGTCTTTGACGATAAGCTGATCATCGTCATGCTCCTCGGCTTCATTGCCGGTCCATTCGTGGCCGCAGTCCGGGCAGACAAATTGGATGGAATCGTGATACGTATTTTCGCCTTTGCAAGATGGGCAAATTGGATAGTCCATGTGTTTCCTCATTATTTAACAGTGGAATAAAAATTGAAATGCGCGCTATTGTAACGGAACAACACGCATTTTGGGGAATTATTTAGCCCGGCTTTATCTGCGTATTTTTGCCAATAGGCTAACGGAAACAATAATGACCAATGAGCCGATCCAGAAATTAAGCGTCGGCACGTTGTGCCAGAACAACCAGTCGCAAATACTGGAGAAAATCACGCCGGTGAAAGCAAATGGTGTGATGACATTGGCCGGAGCATATTTGAAAGCTCGGGTCAGCAATAATTGGAATATGAGTCCGAAACCGCCTACCAATAATAAAAACACAAACCCCTGTGTGGAAGGCATTATCCATTGTGTGGCAAAAAATAACGGTAACAAAAGAGAACCCAATAAATGAAAGTAAAACACGATATTTTTCGGCGAATTATGCTTGTTAAGCTCTTGCAGGCTGATAAATGCCATGGCGGCGAGAAATGCCGCGCCCAAGGCATAACCGATGTATTGTAGTTCAAAATGCTTGGAAGAATCCGTCAGCATGATAATGGAGACGCCCGCAAAACCAAGGAAGCTACACGCCAGCACTTTTAGCGGGGTTCTTGTTCGTAACACAAACAACAATAAAGGGACGAATAACGCCGAGGTATTCATCAATAACACGGCGATAGAAATCGGTAAGTATTTGATGGCGTAAAATGTCAGCAACATACTGGCAATACCTGCCAGGTTACGCATAACAAGAAACGGCCATTGACTGAGCTCGACCTTAAAATCACCGTCACGAATCATAAACGGCAATAAAAAAATAAAGCCGATCAAAAAGCGGGAAAATAAAATTTCGCTGGATGGCAATTCGTCGGAAGCATATTTTACAAAAACGCCCATTAAAGCGATGCTGATATAAGCCAACACCATACAAATAATGGCTTTTTGATATGAAGTGGCAGTGAGTTTTTTCGACATGAAGACGTCCTAGTGATGATGGCTTAAAAGTGCGGGCAGATTTTCAACCGTTTTTTCCTTATTGGTATGAAAAACGGTTTCGATAGTTGCCCAAAAACGTTGAAAAAACTCACCGCACTTTTGTCTCTCTTGAAATTCGGGGCTGGTACTAATTTGAACCGCCTCTCCGAAATAGTCAAATGATAATTGATAGGCGTGCAAATAGGTGCGGTCCGCCACCTCTCCGCCATATAATTCGTCACCTAAAATCGGACTCCCCAAACTTTTCATAGCAACGCGAATCTGATGGGTTTTACCGGTTTTGGGATACAGAATGAATAAACGCAAATTCGGTGCCAAGCTGTGCGACATAAAATCGGTAATGGCAGGATTTTCTTTGCTTTGACACAATTTCCACGCACCACGACGGGCTTTTTGCATATCGCCGCTGATTCTGCCCTGCTTTTTCTTCGGTTTTTGGGTGGATAGCGCTAAATAGGTTTTCTGAATCTGATGTTCGGCAAATTTACGCGACAATGTCGCTGCGGCTTTTTCATTTAATGCTAAGATCAACAAGCCGGACGTCACTTTATCCAAACGATGCACCAACCAAACTTGCGACACACCTAATTGCTGCGCCACAAGCTGAGTTAACCCCACATCGGCATGATCTTTATGTACGCTTATTCCGTTAGGTTTATTTATTACAATAAAATCAGGATGTTGGAATACGATTTGAAATGTCATGACAGAAAAACCTCAAGCAATGATGCGCTGAATTATACCATGAAAGCAACGGCGGAAACCGCCTGCAATTAGGTAAGGCCACAGAAAAGTGCTATACTTTGTGCACTATGCCTGTTTCATGCTGTCGTCAATTATGTTGGAAAGTTTGCTCATTATTTTAGTGCCGATGCTTATCGGTTACGCCTTTAAAATCAAAAATACAAAAATATTACAACAATTTGGCAAAATCACCATGCTACTGTTGTATATGATCTTGTTCATTATGGGCGTGTCCCTTGGGCAATTAGATAATTTGGCACAACAACTGCCGCAAATTGGGATTTACGCGCTAACATTTATTGTTTTTATTCAAGGGCTAACCTTTCTTGGGTTATTTCTCTATGACAAGCTGTTCCCCCAGCCTTTAGCTAAAACAACAGATAAAATGCCCTCTCGTTGGCGGATTGTGTTAGATTCGTTGAAATTATGCTTAGTGGTGCTTATTGGGTTCTTTATCGGGCTATGGGGCAAAGGTTGGGTGAGCCTGCCGTTTGGCTCCAGCACTTATGTGTTAGTCGTGTTAATTTTTTGCGTCGGCATCCAATTACGCAATAACGGTATTTCTATTCGTGCTGTCTTTTTTAATCGGCGTGGCATGATAACCGGTGCCATTTTTGTTTTCACGTCGCTCCTTGGTGGTATTATCGGCGCGCAAGTACTAAATGTGCCTGTCGTGCAAGGGCTTGCGGTTTCTTCAGGGTTAGGCTGGTATTCGCTTTCCAGTGTCACCTTAAACAACGCATGGGGACCAATTTGGGGTAGTATTGCGTTTTTTAATGATTTATCCCGTGAATTGATCAGTTTATTTATTGTGCCGTTATTTATGCAACATTATCGCTCTACCGCCATCGGCTACACCGGTGCCACCGCCATTGATTGCACGTTGCCGATCATTCAAAAAGCCGGTGGCGTGGAAGTGTTGCCATTGGCGTTTAGTTTTGGCTTTATTACCAATATTGCACCACCTGTTTTATTGGTCTTTTTTACCTCGGTTCCTTTATAGGGTTTTCATTTTTTTATGACAATTGAACAAATTCTCGCTTATATCATCCCCATTTTCGTTTGGATGATAACCATCACCATCACCTTACGCTTAGTAATAAAAAAACAATCTGTCCCGACCATGCTCTCGTGGTTGATTGTCATTTATGTGTTTCCTGTGGTGGGCATTATCGCCTATTTAATTTTTGGTGAAATCAATCTCGGCAAACATCGGGCTGCCATGTTTGAGCAACTCAAGCCTAAATACATGGATTGGTTCAAACACCTTTCTCATTGCGATAATTTGATCAATACGCAAACCAACCTGCTCTACCGCCCGATTTTTGATCTTGCCAATCAACGCCTTGGCATACCTTGCATTTTGGGCAACGAATTGCATATTTTGGATACGCCCGAAAGCATTATGCGAAGCATCATTGATGACATCAATCAGGCAGAAAAATCCATCAATATGGTGTTTTATATTTGGTCTGCTCAAGGCTTGGTGAATGAGGTCACACAGGCATTAATCAACGCTCGACAACGTGGCGTGGCTATTCATATTTTGTTGGATTCAGTAGGTAGCCGTGCTTTCTTAAAAAGCGCCGAATGTCAAGTCATGCGTGATAATGGCATTGAAGTGACGGAAACCTTGCACGTCAATTTATTCCGTATGTTCTTTAATCGTATTGATTTACGTCAGCATCGCAAAATTATTGTGATCGATAACCAAATTTCTTACACCGGCAGCATGAACATGGTGGATCCGAAATTCTTCAAAAAAGACAGCAACGTCGGTGAATGGATCGACATTATGGTGCGCATTAACGGCCCAGTATCTGCAGTATTAAACGGTTTACACGCATGGGACTGGGAAATTGAAACAGCCGCTAAACTTCCTCTGGAAGTGCCTGATTGCCCGCTTTTGCCGTTAGAACAAAACAACTCTCATGCAGTACAAATTCTCGCCACCGGTCCTTGTTTTCCTGATGATTTGATGGCGCAATCACTGTCGATTGCAATTTTCTCTGCGCGTAAAAGCATTGTGATCACTTCGCCTTATTTCGTGCCAAGCCATAATATCGCGGAAGCTTTACGCATTGCAGCGTTGCGCGGTGTGGATGTTTCTATCGTTATCCCCAAAGAAAACGACTCCCTCATGGTGCATTGGGCAAGTCGTACATTCTTCGATGATTTACTCGCTGCCGGCGTGAAGATTTATAATTTCAACAAAGGCTTACTGCATACCAAAAGTATGTTGATCGACAACCGATTGGCCTTGGTCGGTACCGTGAACATGGATATGCGCAGTTTCTTGCTGAATTTTGAAGTCACCATGGTGGTAGAAGATCCGGCATTTGCGAACGAAATTTCTTTATTACATGAAAGTTATATTAAAAACTCGGAATTAGTCGATTATGTTACATGGAGCACGCGCTCCGTTTATCAACGTATCGTCGAAAAACTCTTTTTCTTATTTAGCCCGCTTTTGTAAAACATCGCGTCCAATATCACTTTATTCCGTCACCATGCATAATCTGCGCTATACTAAGCGCCTTTTGAGAAACAGGAGAAGAAAAAAGAATGAAAAGAATAGAACAACTCTTTGCAAACAACTACCAATGGGCCACCCAAATGAAAGAGGAAAAATCCACCTACTTTCAAGAACTTGCCGAACATCAACAACCGCACTATTTATGGATTGGCTGTTCAGACAGCCGCGTGCCGGCAGAAAAATTAACCAACCTAGAACCCGGCGAACTCTTCGTACACCGCAATGTGGCAAACCAAGTCATTCACACGGATTTCAACTGCTTATCTGTTGTGCAATATGCGGTCGATGTTTTAAATATCGAGCATATCATCATTTGTGGGCATACCAATTGTGGTGGGATCCATGCGGCCATGAATGATCAAGATTTAGGATTAATTAACAACTGGTTATTACATATTCGTGACATTTGGTTTAAACACAGCCATTTACTGGGTAATTTATCACCGGAACGCCGAGCCGATATGCTCACAAAACTAAACGTGGCAGAACAAGTCTATAACCTCGGAAGAACATCCATCATTAAAAATGCGTGGAAAAGCGGGAAAAAACTGTCCTTGCACGGTTGGGTGTATGACGTAAACGATGGTTTTTTAGTGGATCAAGGCGTAATTGCCACCAGCCGAGAATCCTTAGAGATTTCCTACCGCAATGCCATTTCGCGATTACTCAAATTAAATGAAGATGAAATGCTGAAAAAGCAGCATGAACAAGAATAATCTCTGATTGGGCGGTCTTCGCGCGGCTTAAAGTGCGGTCGTTTTTCGAGGCAAATCGTGGCAAATTTCAAGAACGGGCATATTCGCTAGAATATCCCCGGAATATAGCTTAAAATTTGGTGCTTATTTTCATCTTTTAACTCATGTTTATTATGTGGTATAAAAAACTCGTTATGTCTGTTTGTTGGTTCGCGTTTATGGTGAATACGGTTGTTGCCGCACCGCGCGTACCTGAAGAACTGACGGATAACGGATTAATTTATTGCACTCACGCTTCCGGTTTTTCCTTCAATCCGCAAACCTCGGATGCCGGCACGAGCATGAATGTGGTAACTGAACAGATTTATAATAAACTTTTCGAGATATCCAATACGGCGATTCCAACGCCCATTTTGGCACAATCTTATTCGATTTCACCTGACGGCAAAATCATTACGATTTATCTGCGCAAAGGCATTAAATTTCATCATACCGATTGGTTTAAACCGACCCGCGATTTTAATGCCGATGATGTGGTGTTTTCATTAAATCGTGTGCTGGGCTATGAAACCTATTTGCCAACGCTGGAACAAAGCTCGGTGGATTATAAAAATCCGCAATATCGCATTTTTCATGAACAAGCGAAAAAAGTACGTTTTCCTTATTTTGAAAGCATTAAGTTAAATCAAAAAATTGAATCGGTGAAAGCATTAAATCCGCACACCGTGCAAATTACCTTATTTAAGCCGGATGCCTCCATTTTGTCTCACTTAGCCAGCCAATATGCCATCATTTTCTCGCAAGAATATGCTGTGCAACTTAATGCGGACGATAATTTGGTGCAACTTGATTTATTACCGGTCGGCACCGGCCCGTATAAAGTCAAAAATTATTTCCGGAATCAATATGTGCGGTTAGAAAAAAACGAGGATTATTGGAAAAAAGACGCCAAAATTAAAAATATTATTATTGATTTATCCACGGATCGTACCGGGCGCTTGGTAAAATTTTTTAATGGCGAATGCCAAATTGCATCCTATCCTGAAGTCAGCCAATTAGGTTTATTGAAGGAAAACGACAAACGCTATTATGTCAAAAGTGCGGAGGGCATGAATTTAGCCTATTTAGCCTTTAATTTTCAAAATGCTGTCATTCAAGATGAACAGGTTCGCCGTGCGATCGCTCAAGCCATTAATCGCCAACGCATTATCAAAACCATTTATCACAATACGGCAACGGTGGCGAATAACATTATTCCGAATATTTCTTGGGCATCCAGCGTAAATACGCCGGATTTTGCTTATGATTTTAATCCGAGCGAAGCCAAGAAAGTCTTACAAGATAAACAGCTCCATTTGAATATGTGGGTGTTAAATGAAGAGCAGGTTTACAATCCTGCGCCACTGAAAACTGCAGAATTGATTAAAGAAGATTTAAATAACGTTGGGGTGAACGTAACGATTCGTTCAGTGACGCGGACCTTTCTCATCGATCAGCTGAATAAAAAATCAGAAAACTATGACATGATTTTAACCGGTTGGTTAGCCGGAAACCTCGACCCTGATAGCTTTATGCGACCTATCTTAAGCTGTAATGCGGCCAGTGAAATGACGAACCTCTCCAATTGGTGTGATGAAGATTTTGATCAGTTGATGGATAAAGCATTGGACAGCCCTAATTTATGGGAGCGCGCCCACGCCTATAATCAAGCACAAGAACTGATTCTCTCCAAGCTGCCGATTGTCCCATTGGCGAATATGAAGCGGGTGCTGGTGGTAAATTCACGTGTTCGTCATATTGAAATGAATCCTTTCGGCAGTTTAAATTTCTCGACATTATCATTGCGTAAAGGAGAGAAATAATGTTGCATTCTTTTCTTCGACAAGGTGTTTTCCTGCTGTTAACGGCGTTTATGCTCTCTTTGCTAAGTTATGTGATTTTGATGCAAGATCCATTGAATGCCGAACTGGCTACGCCACACTTTTATCAGGGGTATATTCACTATTTAAACCGTCTTATGCACGGCGACCTTGGCATCAGTTATAACGGCGGTGATCCATTAAAATCCACCATTCTTACGGTGTTGCCGCCCACACTTGAGTTATGTTGTTGTGCGATTTTATTGGCCGTTATTTTTGGCATTCCCCTTGGGATACTGGGCGCTGCCTATCAAACGCATTTTATTGGAAAAACGATCCGCACTTTATCGGCTATCGGTACTGCTTTGCCGGTATTTTGGATAGCACCGATTTTATTGTATTTCTCCGCCATTAACGCTTGGCAAATTTCCGCCATCGGGCAATATAACCTCCTCTATGAAATCAAACCGCTGACCGGTTTCCCACTGATTGATGTCTGGTTTGTTGATGCTCCGTATCGCATTAAAATGATTCAAAATGTCTTACAACATTTGGCACTGCCAACATTAGTTCTCAGCATTTTACCCATGATGGAAATCGTGCGTTTGGTGCAACAACGTGCCGAAATCGTGCTTCAACAAAATTATGTCAAAATCGTCACCACTCGGGGTTGGTCAAAATTGACCATATTGCGCAAATATGTGTTGCGTAATACGTTGCCTTTACTCATTCCACAAATGACCCGCCTGTTCACGCTAGTCATCACGCAATGTATGCTGGTTGAAAATACCCTCGGCTGGCCGGGCATTGGACGTTGGCTAATTGATGCGGTCACACAACAGGATTACAACAGCATTTCTGCCGGTATTATTACTATCGGGCTTTGTATTATTTTTATCAAAATTCTTTCGGAAACGCTTATTTTCATTGCTGATCCGTTAAATAAGAAGGGATGGTATGCGAAGTAAAGATCCAAAAGACTTTCGTGAAACGGGCACACTAAAACACATTTGGTTATTGTTCCGCCAAGATCGCATTGCGCTCTTTAGTTTCTACGCACTTTTGTTATTAATTTCGACCGCACTTTTGAGCCCGTTCATTGCGCCTTATTCGGCAGAGACGCAATTTATCGGACAAGAATTAATGCCACCCTCTTGGGCGGCAAACGGAGAAATCGCCTACTTCCTCGGCACAGACGATATTGGTCGCGATGTGCTAAGCCGTATTATCATTGGGAGTACTTATACTGTGGGGGCATCACTCATTGTGGTGATCACAACGGCAATTCTTGGCGGCGGATTAGGCATTTGGGCAGGGATGTCACAAGGAATACAATCACGCATTTTAGGCCATTTATTAGATACGTTTCTTACCATTCCCGTCCTTCTCGTCGCCATTATTATTGCGACATTAATGGAACCCGGTTTGCTCAATGCGATGCTTGCCATTACCTTAGCGCTGCTGCCGTATTTTGTGCATGAAATTTACCGCAGTATTCAACTGGAATTAAAAAAAGAATATGTCTTAATGTTACGTTTAGACGGCATCTCAAAATGGGCTTTATTGAAAAGCACGATCTTGCCAAATATCGCCGTGCAATACATTCAAGAAACCTCTCGCGTCTTCACGATCGCCATTTTGGATATTAGCGCCTTAAGCTTTATCGCCTTGGGTGCTCAACGCCCGGCACCGGAATGGGGCGCAATGATCCGCGATTCTTTAGAATTGATTTATTTAGCGCCATGGACGGTACTCCTTCCCGGTTTTGCGATTATTTTCAGTATTTTAATTGGCTTGATGTTTTCTAACGGATTATGTCGCGCCATTACCAAGTATTACGAGTAGGTCATCATGGTTCTTTTGGATATTCGCAATCTTCGGATTGATATTAAAACGCCAAACGGATTAATTCGCATCGTTGATAACGTCAGTTTCACACTGAACGAAGGCGAAATTTGTGGCTTGGTGGGTGAATCCGGCTCCGGCAAAAGCTTAATTGCCAAAGTCATTTGCAATGCCTTTAAAGATTCCTGGATTGTTACCGCCGATCGTTTCCGTTTTAACGACGTTGAACTGCTCAAACTCACGCCGACCCAACGCCGCCAAATTGTGGGAAAAGAAATTTCCATGGTTTTCCAAGATCCGCTCACCTGCCTCGATCCAAGTCAAAAAATCGGCAAGCAGCTGATTCAAAACATTCCGGGATGGACGTTCAAAGGGCATTGGTGGCAACGTTTATTCGGTTGGCGAAAACGCCGCGCTATAGAATTATTGCACCGTGTCGGCATTAAAGAACACAAAGACATCATGCGCAGTTATCCCCATGAGTTAACCGAAGGGGAAGGACAAAAAGTGATGATTGCCATTGCTGTGGCAAATCAACCGCGCTTGCTCATTGCTGATGAACCGGCCAATTCCGTGGAATCCATTACGCGCGTACAAATTTTCAAACTATTATCCAGCATGAATCAAAACCAAGGCACATCCATTCTACTGGCCAGTAATGACATCAACAGCATTAGCGAATGGTGTGATGCGTTTGTGGTGCTTTACTGTGGGCAAAATTCAGAGTCCGGTCCCCGAGAAGCGATTTTAGAGAATCCTCATCATCCCTACACACAAGCGTTGCTACATTCGATCCCCGATTTTACGCAGCCGCTGCCTTTTAAGAGCCAGTTAGGCACGTTAAAAGGCTCGGTTCCGCTACTTGAAGAAATGCCGCTGGGTTGCCGCCTTGGTCCACGTTGTCCTTTTGCGCAAAAAAAATGTATTACGAAACCGACCGCACTTCGGGTGAAACAACATGAATTTTATTGCCACTTTCCGATTAATTTACGGGAAAAGAAAATAAAAGAAGCCGAAGTGCCGCAACCGTTAACGCTTAGCAATGACACGCAGGAATAAAAGAACGAAATGCACTTACTACACGTTGAAAACCTGACAAAAACCTTCAAAAAAGATCTTGACCTGTTTGGCGACGGTTACTTTCATGCCGTGGAAAATGTGAGCTTTACCTTGGATGCCGGCAAAACATTGGCCATTATCGGGCGTAACGGTTCAGGCAAATCCATGTTGGCTAAAATGATTGTCGGCATTACTGAACCCACTTCAGGCAAAATCTTATTTCAAAATCAGCCCTTGATTTTTGGTGATTATACTTACCGCGCCAAGCATATTCGTATGGTTTTCCAAGATCCTAATACCGCCTTTAATCCGCGGCTTAATGTTGGTCAAATACTCGATGCGCCGTTGCTGTTAACCACATCACTTAATGAGCAGCAACGTACTCAAAAAATTTTTGATATCTTAACCTTAGTCGGGATGCACCCTGATCACGTGACGATTAAAATCAATACGCTTTCTATTAGTCAGAAGCAGCGTATTGCCCTTGCCCGTGCGTTAATTTTGGATCCGCAAATTATCATTATTGACGATGCCCTTGGTTCATTGGATGCAACGGTCAAAACACAGCTCACCAACTTAATGTTATCGTTACAAGAAAAATTCGGACTAACCTATATTTATGTGGGGCAACATTTAGGCATCATCAAGCATATTGCCGATGAAGTGTTAGTGATGGAAGAGGGTAAGATGATTGAATATGGCGACACTTATTCTTTATTTACTTCACCGCAAAGTGATGTGACCAAGCGCCTGATCGAAAGCCATTTTGGCAAAATTTTAGACGAAACCTCTTGGGGAGAGACGTTTTTACCGATGGTCTAATCGCAAAGTGCGGTGGATTTTCACCGCACTTTCACTTGTGTCTAAGTCGTGCAATCTTGCGCAAACTTAACCTTACCAATACATCGCTTGCATGTATTAACGCAATAATTCCAAGCCAAACTGATAAAGCTGATTTTTCTTGTAGCCATACAATTCCGCCACAATGGCAGCGGCTTTTTTCAACGGCAATTCTTGGCTAATTAAGGTTAGCGCGTGCATGGCTTGCGAAGAGATCGTTTCATCATTGTCTTCTTTTGACTCGCCTTCAACAATGACCACCATTTCGCCTTTGGTACGATTCGGATCTTGCGCCAACCAAGGGATTAAATCAGCTAATTTGTCGCCATGGATTGTTTCCCATGTTTTAGTAATTTCACGCGCCAACACCACATAACGCTCGCCGCCAAAGACACTTTGCATATCCGCCAGACTGTCTAAAATGCGATGCGTGGATTCATAAAAAATCAAAGTGCGGTCTTCTTTTGCCACGTTTTTTAATTTATCCACGCGGGCTTTGCTTTTTGCCGGCAAGAAGCCTTCAAAGCAAAAACGATCGGAGGCAATCCCCGAAGCACATAACGCCGTAATCGCCGCACAGGCGCCCGGCAATGGCACGACCTGAATCCCCGCTTGTCGACATTGACGCACCACATGAAATCCGGGATCGCTAATTAATGGCGTACCGGCATCAGAAATCAACGCAATATTCACGCCTTGTAAAAGTTTTTCGACTAACGCACCGGCTTTTTGCTGTTCATTATGATCATGTAAGGCAAAAAACGGCTTTTTAATACCGTAATGGGCTAATAATAAACCGCTGTGTCGGGTATCTTCCGCCGCAATGAGATCGACTTGTTGAAACGTTTCCAGCGCACGTTGCGTAATATCTTGTAAATTGCCGATAGGCGTTGCGACGATATATAAAATTCCGTTTGAATTGCTCATTTAGACTTCTTTTATTTGCTTTTAGTTAGGGAGATAAGTAAGATCATTCCAATTGTTTAACCAATGGAGTAATTATGTCTATTCTATTACAACGCATTAATTTAAAAAATCGATTAATGCCTTTTTTGTTCACGCTAATTTTAGCTGGCTGTAATGCCAATTTTATGGGGAATAGCTTCACCAGTGAACTCAAAAAAGATGCGAATGCAAGTTCTGAATTTTATATGAATAAAATTGGGCAAACACAAAAAATCGAAGATCAACAAACCTACAAATTATTAGCCGCGCGTGTACTCGTGACGGAAAACAAAGTACCTCAAGCCCAAGCGCTATTAAACGAATTAAGCACGCTCAATCCGGATCAATTATTGGATAAATCACTTATTGAAGCGCATATCGCTGCCGTACAAGGCAATAATCAACACGCTGAAGATTTATTACGCCGTGTGGATTTAACGCAATTAAGCAGTTCCCAGGTTGGCCGTTATTATGCGGTGAAAGCGCGCATAGCTGAAAACAAAAATGCCATTATTGATGCGGTGAAAGCACGTATTCAAATGGATCAAGTGCTCACCGATGTACCTCGAAAACAAGAAAATAATGACCGCACTTGGGCGTTATTACGTCAAGCGAATCGCGGTTTATTAAATAATACGCCGGATGAAGGCAATTTAGCCTTAGCCGGCTGGTTGGCGCTCGCCCGTGCTTATAATGATAATTTAAGTCAGCCAACCCAATTAAGCCAAGCTTTGCAAAATTGGAAATCGGCTTATCCGAATCACTCTGCGTCTTATTTATTCCCAACGGAATTACAAGGCTTGTTCAATTTCCAACAAACATCACTTTCTCAAGTCGCCTTGCTTTTACCGCTAAGTGGTAATGGTCAAATTCTCGGTAACACCATCAAATCCGGTTTTGATGCAGCCAAAGGCGACAATACCGCTGTTCAAGTGCAGGTTTATGATACCGTTGCGACCCCTATCAACGATATTATTGCGCAAGCTAAACAAGCCGGTGTTCGTGCGATTATCGGACCTTTGCTAAAACAAAACGTAGATAGCGTATTAAATAATCCGTCTGCTATTCAGGGCATGGACGTTCTTGCATTGAACTCTACACCAAATGCCCGTGCTATTGGTCAAGTTTGCTATTATGGCTTATCTCCTGAAGATGAAGCCGAATCCGCCGCCAATAAAATGTGGAAAGATGGCATTCAAGCGCCAATGGTTGCGGTGCCACAAAATGATTTAGGACAACGTACTGCGACAGCATTTAACATTCGTTGGCAACAACTTTCCGGTACTGATGCGAATATTAAATATTACAACCAAACCGGTGATGTGGGTGTCGCGTTACAAGGTCAAAACGTACAAGGCCTTTATGTTGTTGCGAAAAGTGAAGAATTGGCTGATGTAAAATCCGTGATTGATAATAGCGGCAGCAATATCAAATTGTATGCCAGCTCACGCAGCAACTCCTCCAATAACGGACCGGAATACCGCTTGTTAATGAACGGACTACAATTTAGTGATATTCCGTTCTTCAAAGACACGGATTCTGCGCAATATCAAAAAATTGCCACCAATACTAATGGCGACTACTCATTAATGCGTTTATACGCCATGGGAGCTGATGCTTGGTTGTTAATCAGTCACTTCAATGAATTACGCCAAGTGCCGGGTTATCAAATTGACGGCTTAACCGGTAAATTAAGCGCAGGCCCGAACTGCAATATCGAACGTGATATGACTTGGTTCCAATATCAAAACGGTGGTATTCAGGTATTAAACTAAGTTGAACGTATGTTCTCTCTAAAACGTCAACAAGGGGCGAGATTTGAACACAAAGCTCGCCTCTTTTTAGAATCTCAAGGCTTAACTTTTCTCGCTGCCAATCAAACATTCAAATGCGGTGAACTGGATCTGGTGATGCTGGATCAAGGCACTATTGTTTTTGTCGAAGTCCGCCAACGTAAAAACGATCACTTCGGCTCTGCCATAGACAGTGTGGATTGGAAAAAACAACAGCGTTGGATGGATGCTGCCGCACTTTGGTTGGCACAGCGGAAACAAAGTTTAGAAGATACAGACTGCCGTTTTGACTTAGTCGCTTTCGGCAAAACCGACCAAGATATCCAATGGATCCCCAACTTTCTTGATTAATCACTATGCTAAATAAACTCAATGATTTATATGAGGAAAATATTAAAACTCATATTTACGCCAAAAGCCTGTTAAGTACACAAATTGTCGAGGCGGCACAACGCATGATCAGCTGTCTCTTGCAAGGCAATAAAGTGATTGTGTGCGGAGAGGGGCGTTCTTATATTAACGCCCAATGCTTAGTGGCGAATTTATTAAATCGTTACGAATTAAAACGCCCGAGCTTTCCTTCTGTTTTATTGAGCTTAGATAGTGCGGTCAGTTCTACCTTTATTTCTGATCTTGCCTTAGAAAAATTATATCAACACCAATTTAACGCCACTGCGCAAAAAGGCGATATGCTAGTGGCATTCGCGCCTTTAGGTAATGAAAAGAACGTGCTCAATATTATTACACATGCGGTCAATAAAGACATTACAACTCTTGTTTTAACCGGCAGCAGCCACGATCATATTCAAGGCATTTTGACCGAAAACGATTTACACATCGCGGTGCCAAGCGCAAAAGAAAGCCGATTGTTGGAAAATCACTTATTTATTATTAACAGTATTTGTGAACTTATTGATTTTAAACTCTTTTCTCATTCATAGCTTGACAAAAACCGTCCATTCAAGCCACACTAGCGCATAATTACCACACAGACAAAGGAGACAATGATGCTAACAAGTCCATTAAAAAAACTGCTTCTTGTGTTAACGACAGCCTGCTTACTACAAGGTTGTGTTGCCGCCGCGATTGGTGGTGCTGCTGTTGCCGGTGCGACAAAAGTTGCCACCGATCCTCGCACCATGGGAACGCAAATTGACGATGAAACGTTAGAACAACGCGTCTATTCCGCCATCAAAAAAGATCCACAAATTAAATCGGAAGCGCGTATTAGTGTCACTGCATACAGTGGTCGTATCTTATTAACCGGTCAAATACCGAATGAAAGTTTGCGCGACGTTGCCACCGGATTGGCCAAAGGCGTACAAAACGTCAACGATGTTTATAATGAAGTTCGTGTAGGAGAAAAAGTCAGTTTTACTCAAATGAGCAAAGACGCTTGGATTACCAGCCAAATTAAATCCAAAATGCTTGTTGATTCCAAAGTGAAAACCAGTGACATCAAAGTGGTAACAGAAAATAATGAAGCCTTCCTCATGGGCAATGTAACCCAAGATCAGGGCAATGCTGCCGCGGAAATTGCGCGTAATGTTTCGGGTGTGACCAAAGTTGTCAAAGTTTTTAATTACTTAAATTAACATTCAAGGCGACGCTTATACGCCACTGTTCTTATATGACAAAAAGGTGCATGACGCACCTTTTTTTATAGCCAGCCAAAGTCTGGCTATAAAAACAATACGCTATGCGTATGGAGCCAAATAGCTTAAGAGATGAGCAGAAAAAATCCTCGCGATATAATGAACAAGGCTGACAACCAAAATTCAACATATAGGAGGATTATTTACTCCTCGTAGCGTGCATCTTGATGCACGACCGAATCACGCACGGAACGTTATTTAACCCTTTCGGGCATTCACGATTTCGTGCAACAAGTTGCACGCTACAATTCTTATATGACAAAAAGGTGCATAGCGCACCTTTTTATTTGCCTTTGATTTAAGTATTTAAGTGCGGTCAATTTTCGAGGTGAATTTCATTTTTGTGTTTCACAATCACCATATGATGATCCGCAAATTTCTGCGCAAGTGTTTGGATTGATTGTCCATTTGGCAACACAAGATGCGGGGCGATCTCGACCAATGGAATAATCACAAACTCGCGCTGATGCATATCATAATGCGGCACGGTCAAGCGTTCCGACTGAATAATGTGATCTGCATAAAGCAAAATATCCAAGTCTAATGTACGTTCTCCCCAGCGGCGCAGACGAACACGCCCTTGTTCATGTTCAATACGTTGCAATTCATCCAACAATGCCAGTGGCGCAAGTGAGGTTTCCAAACAGGCAACCGCATTCACATAATCCGGCTGATCTTGTGGCCCAAGTGGCTGACTTTGATAAAAAGAACTCACCGCCGTTAATCTTGAATCAGAAAGCGCATTTAACGCCTGCAATGCGGCTGTCAGTTGCGCCTGAGGATTTGCAAGATTACTCCCTAAGGCAATATACACCTTATTCATGACTCACCTTTTTCGCAGAATGATGTCGCTTACGACGATGATATTTCCGTTTTTTAGGCTGACTCGGTAACGCTTTTACCAAATCTTGTCGTTGGCTTTCGTTGCTAAATTGGTATTCATGCCACCATGCCGCCAATTCCACCGCTTCACCACCCTCAATTTCTGCCCTCATAACCAATAAATCAAAGCTGGCACGGAATTTTGATTGCTCAATGGCACGTTGTACGGATTTTGGCGTACGTTTTAAAAACTGTAATTGCAATAACCAAATTTCACGAATAACAGCCGTATGGCGACGCGGTACGGCTAAGCTTTTACACAATTGCTCAAGTATATCATTTGAGGCTAACGCATAAGCATCGTAATTATTCAGCCCCCCTTCATTTTTTAACACCTCAACCCGTTCGCGTAAGGGATACCAAAAAAAGGCAGCAAATAAAAATGCCGGATTGATGGGGAGTTTGTCCGCCACGCGCTCATCCGTTGAAGTTAACGCACGCAAAATCATTTTTTCCGTCATGCTATCTTCATACTCGGTAAAATAGGGCGTTAATAATGGGAAAAGCGGCTCAAATAAACCGTATTGACGTAATAGCCGATAAGTTTTGACACCGTAGCCACTTTGCAATAGCTTCAAGCTTTCTTCAAATAAACGTGCCGGTGGAATATTTTTGAGTAAATGGGCAAGGGATTTAATCGGCGCATCACTGGGTTTATCCAAGAACATATCCAATTTCGCCATAAAGCGAATAGAACGCAACATACGCACCGGATCTTCCTGATAACGGGTAACCGGATCACCAATTAAACGCAACTTTCCATTTTTTAAATCATCAATACCGTTAAAGAAATCTTTTAGCATGTTGTCTTGTGGATTGTAATAGAGGGCGTTTACGCTAAAATCACGGCGTTCTGCATCTTGTTCCAAGGTGCCATACACGTTATCACGCAACAGCATGCCTTCTTCGCTTTGCTTAGCCAGCTTTTCGTTATGATGTTCTGCATGGCCGGCTCGAAACGTTGCCACCTCAATAATCTCACGTCCAAACATCACGTGTGCTAAGCGAAAACGTCGCCCCACTAAACGGCATTGACGCTGAAAAACCGCTTGAATTTGTTCCGGGCGCGCATTGGTCGCCACATCAAAATCTTTCGGTTTTTTGCCCAGTAATAAATCACGCAAACAGCCGCCGACCACATAGGCTTCATAGCCCTGACGTTGTAATTTTTCCACCACCGTTAATGCATTACGATTAAACATACGCGGTGTGATGCCATGCACGGAGGCTTTAATGCTATGTTTAACCGCTTTATGCGGTAGATTGCGTTTATTATGAGATCCCCCCTGTGCTTTATTCTTGACAGATTCAACGGCAACAGAGTTTTTTTTAGGTGAGGTTTTGACGTCATTTTGAGCAACAGGATGTTTTTTCGTTTTTTTGCTCAAAAGATTTTTAATATAGGTAAAAATAAGACATCTCCATTATTCGACAATAAAGTAAAAGTGCGGTCTAAAAATAAGGTGATTTTTGACCGCACTTTTATTATTTAGTGGCATTAGCCGACCATTTGTTTTTCACGAATTTCCGCTAAGGTTTTACAGTCAATACAAAGATCCGCTGTCGGGCGCGCTTCCAAGCGTTTAATGCCAATTTCCACGCCACAAGATTCGCAATAACCAAAATCGTCGTTATCTAATTTTTTTAAGGTACTTTCGATTTTTTTCATTAATTTACGCTCACGATCGCGAGTACGCAATTCCAAGCTAAATTCCTCTTCTTGCGTTGCTCTATCAGAGGGATCCGGAAAATTAGACGCTTCATCTTGCATATGCGCCACAGTTCGAGACGCTTCATCTCTAATTTGATCATGCCAAGCTTGAAGGATTTTTCTGAAATGCAGCACTTGCTGCTCATTCATATACTCTTCGCCTTTTTTCTCTTTGTACGGCTCAACACCGGCTAACGCTAATAAGCTCAAAGACGCTTTACTCATTTGTATCTCCTAATAAAAAACGCATCCATTTAACACGTCTAAAACGCCACTTATCTGTGTTGCTTTTACGGATTATCAAAGTAACACCAAAATTAAAACAGACCCTAGTTTTTGAAAGGCGTAATAAATAACAGAACTTCCTCAAATGATCAAATGAATTTACGTTTCATTTCATCGTTTTTACCTTAATTTTTCTAAATTTGCGATCTTGCACGCATTATTGATTCGCCGGTTTATCTCTCCCCTCGGTTTTCTTTCATATTACGCCTTGAGTTAAATAATAAAGTGCGGTTAAAAACGTGACTATTTCATTAGATAAATTCGCCGGTTGCCTGATTTTCAGCGGATTAACACTGCTCGTTTTACCGAATAATTGGCTTTTATCATGGGAAATGGGTGCCTATATCGCGTTTCCGATCTTACTGTTCACGTTACTGTGTTATCGCCTTAAATTAAGGTGTTTATCCACCTTGCTTGCCTATTTTTTACTGTGTTTAGCACAACTAGTTTATGTGCATTACCCTGCCCTGTCACTTCTTCAACAAGCGGATAATATCGCCCATCTACCGAAAACCCTTCACACCGAATTCACCGTGCAAGAAATATTACATCAACAAGATTTTCAAACGCTGGTCATTGTCGCCAAACTCGCTGAGCATTTGCCGGAACAGCGAATTTATGCGCAATGGAAAGCACCACACAAGGTAAAAATTGGTGAACGCTATGCAGGAGATTTACGTCTGCGCCCCCTCTCTTCCCGTTTAAATATGCATGGCTTTGATCGCCAACAATGGTACTTTAGTAAACGCATTACTGCGTGGGCGGACGTGAAAAGTGCGGTCAAAATCGAGCAGGTTTTTTCATGGCGGCAAAACGCACTTCATCATGCGCTCAAGCAAACAGAACCGCTCTCTCAACAAGGATTGTTATTAGCTCTAGGGTTTGGCGAACGGGCATGGCTCGAAAACGCCACCTGGCAAATTTATCAAAAAACCAATACGGCGCACTTGATTGCGATTTCAGGATTACATATCGGTCTGGCGATGATGTTAGGCTTTGCCTTCGCGCGCTTACTCCAGTTTATGTTCCCAACCCATTACATCAGCCCAACATTCCCGATTTTCTGCGGCATGATTTTAGCCCTGCTTTATAGTCAACTTGCCGGACTGTCCATCCCCACGCTACGCGCCATGATTGCTCTCGCTTTACTCTACGCTATTCAGCATTTAAGACTGCATTGGACGGTGTGGCAACTGTTATTGCGAGTGGTCTCACTACTGATTTTTATCGATCCGCTCATGTTGCTTTCCACCAGTTTTTGGCTATCCGTCGGTGCGGTTACTTGTTTGATTATTTGGTATCAATGTTTCCCGCTCTCCTTATTACACTGGCGCGGCAAACCACTCACGAGTTCCCCTTGGCGAAAAGTGCGGTACCTTTTCGGTTTATTTCATTTGCAACTTGGTTTGCTTTGGTTATTCACGCCGATTCAATTGTTCTTTTTTAACGGCATTTCCCTAAACAGTTTTATTGCCAATCTTATTGCCGTGCCACTTTATAGTTTCATTTTAGTGCCGTTGGTGCTGTTTGCTGTGCTCACCCAAGGCAGTTGGAATACATGGTGGCTTGCCAATGATCTGGCAGAAAAAATCACCGCACTTTTAGCCCCTTTACAGGATCATTGGCTGGCTATTTCTCTTCCCCACAGTTTATGGATTACGCTTGTTTTAACCTGCCTGTTTTTAGGCTTGCTGTATTACGTTTATAAACCCCAGAAACCTCTCTCTTCTACATTGGAATTAGCAAAACTCTCTCGTTTAAAGGGATTTCACCTCACCGCCGAACGCACCTTAAGTTTACCGTTACAAAAGACAATTTACGGGTTAGGTTGCGGATTGATTGTATTTTGCAGCACCACATTGGCGCACTACTCCCTTTCCCACCCAAATTGGCAATTGGATACCTTAGATGTCGGGCAAGGGTTAGCCACCTTGATCGTGAAAGATGACAAAGGCGTGCTGTACGACACCGGTTCAAGTTGGGCGGGGGGCAGCATGGCGCAGTTAGAAATTCTGCCTTATTTACAGCGACAAGGCATTCAGTTGGAATGGCTGATTTTAAGTCATGATGACAACGATCATTCAGGTGGTGCCCGTGCGATATTATCCGCTTATCCCGACATTCAACTGACCACCGCGTCACAAAAACGCTATGGCGAAAAAAACACGCCAGAAAACGACCGCACTTTTTGCCTTGCCGGCAAACAATGGACATGGCAGGGCTTACGCTTTACCGTACTCTCCCCCGATAACATCGTGCCCCGTGCGGAAAATCCCGATTCCTGCACGCTGCTCTTAACCGACGGCAAATACAATATTTTACTGACAGGCGATGCCGATCTCAGCGTGGAATACAAGATTCTACCCAAGCTAGATAAAATCCATGTGCTACAGGTGGGACACCATGGCAGCAAAACCTCGACAGGAGAGGCATTGGTACGTCACACACAGCCGGATATTGCGCTAATTTCCAGTAGCCGTTGGAATCCTTGGCATTTTCCCCATCAAACGGTCATTGATCGCTTAACGCAACACCATGCCAAACTTTATAACACGGCAGAAGACGGGCAAATCCGCGTATTATTTGAAGAGAACGACATCAAAATTCAAACAGCACGGGCGGAATTTTCGCCATGGTATCGCAGATTAATTGGCTTGACGGGCAAATAAAGGTACAATGCGCCATTATTTTTGACCCAACGACAGACATTATGACGCAAGATCACGATCTTTCTACCCTGCAAACCTTCAAACGATTATGGCCGACCATTAGCCCTTATAAAACCGGTCTTATTGCCGCCGGCATTGCATTGGTGTTAAATGCGTTAACCGATTCCGGTTTAATTTTCTTACTTAAACCCTTGTTAGATGAAGGCTTTGGCAAGGCAGACGCCTATTTCTTAAAGCAAATGTCGGTTTTTGTGGTATTACTGATCATTTTTCGTGGTATTTCCGGATTTGTTTCTAACTATTGTTTGGCGTGGGTATCCGGCAAAGTGGTGATGACCATGCGTCGCCGTTTGTTCAAACACTTAATATTTATGCCGGTAAGTTTTTTTGATAAAAATGCGACCGGCAAACTGCTCTCCCGCATCACTTATGATTCTGAAGTCATCGCCAACGCCTCTTCAGGTTCCTTGGTCACTATTGTGCGCGAAGGTGTCTATTTGATTTCCCTGTTGGGCATCATGCTTTATACCAGCTGGCAACTGTCGGTGGTGTTGCTGATTATCGGCCCGATTATCGGCGTGTTGATCAGTTTAGTCTCGAAGAAATTCCGTAATCTCAGCCGAAATATGCAAAACTCCATGGGCGATTTAACCTCTACCACAGAACAAATGTTAAAAGGGCATAAAGTGGTGTTGTCTTTCGGTGGACAAGTTATCGAGGAAGAACGCTTCAATCAAGTGAGCAACGATATGCGTCGTAAAGGCATGAAAATGGCGGCGGCCGATGCCATTGCCGATCCGGTGGTGCAAATCATTGCCTCGTTTGCTCTTGCCGCCGTGTTATACCTCGCGAGTTTCCCTTCTATCATGGATCAAAATTTAAGTGCGGGGACATTTACCGTTGTTTTCTCTTCCATGCTTGCCTTAATGCGTCCGTTAAAATCCTTAACGAACGTCAACGCCCAATTCCAACGCGGTATGGCAGCCTGTCAAACCTTGTTCGGCATTTTGGATATGGAAACGGAAAAAGATACCGGCACGCATAAAGCGGACAATGTGAAAGGCGATCTTGAATTTAAAAATGTTACCTTTCACTATGAAGGAAAAGACGAACTTGCCTTGGACAATATTTCTTTCCACATTCCTCATGGCAAAACGGTGGCATTGGTGGGGCGTTCCGGTTCCGGTAAATCTACCATCGCGAATTTAGTCACCCGCTTCTATGATGTGACTCAAGGTGAAATTCTATTAGACGGCGTGAATATTCAAGATTATCGCCTATCGGATTTACGCGAAAATTGCGCCGTTGTCTCCCAACAAGTGCACTTATTCAACGATACCATCGCCAATAACATCGCTTATGCAGCGAAAGATAAATATAGCCGTGAAGAAATCATCAACGCAGCAAAAGCGGCACACGCGATGGAGTTTATCGAACATTTAGAACATGGTTTGGATACCGTTATCGGCGAAAATGGCGCCAGCTTATCAGGCGGTCAACGCCAACGTTTAGCGATTGCTCGTGCATTATTGCGTAATTCACCGGTGCTAATTTTAGATGAAGCGACCTCGGCTTTAGATACGGAATCCGAACGTGCGATTCAAGCCGCATTGGAAGAAATTCAAAAAGATCGTACCGTTTTGGTGATCGCGCATCGTTTATCCACCATTGAAAAAGCGGACGAAATTCTTGTCCTTGAAAACGGACAAATTAAAGAACGCGGCGACCACCAAGCTCTATTGGCACAAGGCGGTGCATATAAACAATTACACGGCATGCAGTTCAGTCAATAATTAACCTAAGGAGAAAGTATGCAGTTTTGGTATTCCCGTTCGTGGATCACATGGCTACTGTGCCCTTTCTCCTTGCTATTTTGGCTAATTAGCGCTTTTCGCCGAGCTTTATTTCGCTTTCATGTCTTAACATCTTATCGAGCACCGATTCCCGTCGTGGTCGTCGGTAATTTGTCTGTAGGCGGAAACGGTAAAACACCTGCGGTGATTTGGTTAGTCGAAGAACTCCGCAAGTGCGATCTGAATGTTGGGGTAATTTCTCGAGGTTATGGTAGCCAAACGAAAACCTATCCTTTGTTGGTTACACCAACCAGTGATCCGGTGCAAGCCGGTGATGAACCGGTTTTAATTGCCACGCGTACACAAGCGCCCGTTTGCATTTCCCCTAATCGTCAACAAGCCATCGAATGTCTATTACAACATGAGCCTTGTGATGTCATCATTAGCGATGACGGCTTACAACATTACAAATTACAACGTGATATTGAAATCGTGATCATGGATGCACAACGTGGTTTAGGCAACGGTTTCTTATTGCCGGCAGGCCCGTTACGCGAGTTGCCAAGTCGTTTACACGCTGTTGATTTCATTATTACTAACGGCGCAGAAAATCAATACAGCGATGCGGTGATGCTCTTAAAACCACAATATGCCGTCAATTTAGTGACCAAAGTGCAACGTCCGTTAAATGAATTTAACTACGCAACCGCTATCGCCGGTATCGGCAATCCGCCACGCTTTTTTGCAATGTTAGAACAACAGGGAATCACCTTAAGTGAAACCCAAGCCTTCCAAGATCATCAGGCTTTTACCCCGTCTTTATTTGATAAATTCGATAAAAATCAACCGCTCTTAATGACCGAAAAAGATGCAGTGAAGTGTCTCGCCTTTGCGCAAGAAAATTGGTGGTATGTGCCGGTAACCACGGAAATCCAAGGGGCTAAAACGCAGCAACTGATTCAAAAAATCGCGCAAAAGTGCGGTCCAAAATCAAAGTAAAATACCATGAACAAACAATTATTGGATATTCTGGCTTGCCCAACCTGCCACGGGCATTTGGAATACGATGAACAACATCAACGCTTAATTTGTCGCGTTGAAAAGCTTGCCTACCCGATCAAAAACGGCATTCCGGTGCTGTTAGCAGAACAGGCAGAAACATTAAGCCAATCAGAGGAAAAGTAACATGACCCAATTCACCGTAATCATTCCTGCCCGTTACGCCTCCAGCCGTCTGCCGGGCAAACCGTTAGCAGACATTGCCGGCAAGCCGATGATTCAACATGTTTTTGAGCAAGCCAAACAATCCGGTGCGAGCCGAATTATTATTGCGACTGACAATGAACAAGTGGCTGCCGCGGCTAAAAATTTTGGTGCAGAAGTGTGCATGACGGCAGAAAGCCACAACTCCGGTACAGAACGCTTGGCAGAGGTGGTGGAAAAACTGGCGATTCCCGACAACGAAATCATCGTGAACATTCAAGGCGATGAACCGCTTATTCCGCCGGTTATTGTCAAACAAGTGGCAGAAAATCTCGCGAAATATCCTGTCAACATGGCAAGCCTTGCGGTCAATATCGACGAGCCTGAGGAATTATTTAATCCCAACGTGGTAAAAGTGCTAACGGATAAAGACGGCTATGTGCTTTATTTCTCCCGTGCAGTGATTCCTTGGGATCGCGATCAATTCGCGCAAATGGATGACGTGGCAAAATTGCAACTGAACACACAATACCTGCGCCATATTGGGATTTATGCTTATCGCGCCGGTTTCATTAAACAATATGTACAATGGCAACCGACCGCATTAGAACACATCGAAAAACTGGAACAGTTACGCGTGCTTTGGAACGGCAAAAAAATTCATGTAGAACTCGCCAAAGAAGTGCCTGCTGTGGGTGTGGATACCGCCGAAGATCTGGAAAAAGTGCGGTCGATTTTAGCGAAGAAATCGCATTAAAGAAGATACTCCCCTCTTTAGAAAAGAGGGGCCGGGGGAGATTTGACAGACGGAATTAACGAAGAAAATAATGTATTTCTCAATGCAATGAAGCAATTTATAATTCTGCCCAATAACCGCTGGCGCGCGTTTCCTAACGCGTGCCGAAAATCGATAAACATAATGACAAGCACACGCTAGGAAGCGTGCGCTATCCAAAGAGATCTTTCCAGTGCCTGATATCACTTTCGACGCCAAAAAATTCCTCGCTAACGTACCGCACTTACCGGGCGTTTATCGTATGTATGACGATAGCAACACGGTGATTTATGTGGGTAAAGCGAAAGATCTGAAAAAACGCTTATCCAGTTATTTTCGTAAGCAGTTAAACAGCAAAAAAACGGAAGCGTTAGTGGCATCAATTCATCATATTGAAACCACGATTACCACCTCGGAAACAGAAGCACTCCTGCTTGAGCACAATTACATCAAAACCTATCAACCGCGTTATAACGTGTTGCTACGGGATGATAAATCCTATCCATATATTTTATTAACCAAAGAAACGCATCCTCGTATTACGTCTTATCGTGGCTCGAAAAAAATCCAGGGGGAATATTTCGGCCCTTACCCCAATGCCGGAGCGGTGCGTGAGACCTTGTCTTTGTTGCAAAAATTGTTCCCGATTCGGCAATGTGAAAATTCTGTGTATAACAATCGCTCGCGCCCTTGTTTGCAATATCAAATCGGGCGTTGTCTTGCCCCCTGCGTGAAAGGTTATGTAACAGACGAAGCCTATACGCAGCAGGTAAATTTTGCCCGCTTGTTCTTACAGAGCAAAGATCAACAAGTGTTGGATCATTTAGTGAAACAAATGGAACAGGCAAGTCAGCAACTGAATTTTGAAGAGGCAGCGCGGATTCGCGACCAAATTCAAGCGGTGCGTGCGGTAATTGAAAAACAATTTGTCGCCAACGATCGCCATGATGATATTGATATTATCGCCATCGCCTACCAACTTGGTGTAGCTTGCGTGCAGGTGTTGTTTATCCGTCAGGGTAAGATTTTGGGTAATCGTAGCTACTTCCCGAAAGTACCAAGCAATACCAACCTGGCAGAACTCACCGAAACCTTTGTTGGGCAATTTTATTTA
This sequence comes from Aggregatibacter sp. 2125159857, assembly GCF_017798005.1. Taxonomy (NCBI): domain Bacteria; kingdom Pseudomonadati; phylum Pseudomonadota; class Gammaproteobacteria; order Pasteurellales; family Pasteurellaceae; genus Aggregatibacter; species Aggregatibacter sp. 2125159857. The sequence continues at coordinate 1,125,734 of NZ_CP072548.1, read as the reverse complement.
CAGGCACACCAAGGCAGAACCATTCCGAACACCATTATCGTGGATCAAAAACTGGAAGAAAAAGCGGATTTGGAAACCTTGTTAAGCGACCAAGCAGGGCGCAAAGTTACCATTCAAGATCATGCCAAAGGTGATAAAAGCAAATACCTACAGCTGGCCCAAATGAATGCCAAAGCCGCATTAGTGACCAAGTTAAAACAATCTACCTTGCAACATGATCGCTATGCTGCCCTGCAAGAATTACTCGGCATCGATGCCATCAAACGCATGGAATGTTTTGATATCAGTCACACCATGGGCGAACAAACCATCGCTTCCTGCGTGGTGTTCAATCAAGACGGACCGCTAAAATCCGATTACCGTCGTTTTAACATCAGCGGCATCACCAAAGGCGATGACTACGCGGCTATGGAGCAAGCACTGTTAAAACGCTACGACAAAGATCTAGAAGAAGACAAAATCCCCGACATTATTTTTATAGACGGTGGCAAAGGGCAACTCAACCGTGCGTTACAAGTGTTTGAAAATCTCCAGGTAAAATGGAATAAAAACCGACCGCACTTAATTGGCGTTGCCAAAGGCGTCGATCGTCGTGCCGGCTTGGAAACCCTAATTTTAAGCAAATGGGATAAAGAATTGCATTTGCCATCGGACAGCCTCGCGCTCCATTTAATCCAACATATCCGCGATGAAAGCCACAATCACGCCATCAGCGGACACCGTAAGAAACGCCAACAACATTTTACCCAAAGCGGCTTAGAAAGCATCGAAGGCGTAGGCGCCAAACGCCGCCAAGCCCTCCTCAAATACCTCGGCGGTTTACAAGGTGTTAAAAATGCTACCCTCGATGAAATTGCCTCCGTCCCCGGCATTTCAAAAGCACTGGCAGAAAAGATTTTTGAGACGTTGCAGTATTAAGACTTGCCACGCAAAATAAAGAATGATTTGCTAAAAAGATAATTTTTATGCAAAATCCGTTTATATTTATTTTGCTGGAATTCGTATGCTTAACAAACCTAACTCGCTTCTACAGGCGTTTAAAGACTTATTGCGTCAAGAAAAATTCGGCTCGCAGAGCGAAATTGTGACTGAATTGCAAAAACTCGGATTTCATTCGATCAATCAATCGAAAGTCTCCCGAATGCTCACCAAAGTCGGGGCGGTACGCACGCGTAATACTCGCATGGAAATGGTGTATTGCCTTCCCACTGATCTCACCGTACCACAGGCCGCCAGTTCACTGAAAGATTTGGTGTTGGATATTGATCATAACAATATGCTGATTGTGATTCATACCAGCCCCGGCGCGGCACAACTCATTGCTCGTTTACTGGATTCGATCAGCAAAGCCGAAGGTATTTTAGGCAATATTGCCGGGGACGATACCATTTTTGTCACCCCAACCCGCGATACCGACATTCAGCGATTATTTGCCAAAATACAGGCATTATTTGATCATTCCAATGAATCCATTTAGACGCTTATGAGAATTCTTATTACCGGCGCAACCGGCTTTATTGGCACAGCCCTCGTGCCGCAACTTTTGGCGCGAAATCATCACCTCACCGCATTCGTGCGCGATATTTCAACTGCGCAAACCAAACTCCCCGCTTCTCCCAATATCGAATACATTAATACGCTAGATTATTTTCAACATTTAGATCAGTTTGATGCCGTCATTAATCTGGCCGGTGAACCGATTTTTCACCGTCGTTGGACGGATGAACAAAAACGCCGCCTAAAAGACAGTCGCGTTGCTTTAACGCAACAACTGGCGGACTTAATTAATCGCAGTACGACACCACCTTGTTTTATCTCCGGTTCCGCGACCGGTTATTATGGCGATGGTCAAGAGCAGGTTTTACATGAGGGAAGCGCACCGGCAATAAACTTTATCGGTGAATTATGCCAAGCTTGGGAAGCAGCGGCATTACAGGCTCGCACGCGCGTTTGTATTATGCGAACCGGCATGGTCCTTGGCAAACAAGTCGGGGCATTGGCTAAAATGCTGCCGCTCTATTCTTGTTGTCTCGGTGCGAAACTAGGTTCCGGGCAGCAATATTGGGCATGGATCGCCCTTGAGGATATGGTAAACGCGATGTTATTTTTACTCGAACAGGATGCTTGCCAAGGCGTATTTAATCTCGTTGCGCCACACGCCATTCGTCAAAAAGACTTTCACACTATGCTAGGGCGTGCGATGAAACGTCCTCAACAGCCCTTTGCCGCACCGGCATTGATGTTGAAATGTCTTCTTGGGGAACGCGCCGCGCTATTACTGGACAGCCAGCATATTCAGCCTCAACATTTACTTGCGCAAGGCTTTCAATTCCGCTATCCGACATTGTCATCTTATTTGCCTGACCTGATTTAAGCGTTGCTTTAAACGTCATGATGGATATTTATGGTCGCACAGTGGACATTATCCCATTCCGTCAGAATACGCGGATCCTATTGTAGCGTGCAACTTGTTGCACGAAATCGTGAATGCCCGAAAGGGTAAAATAACGTTCCGTGTGTGGTGTGGTCGTGCATCAAGATGCACGCTACATATGAAATCATGAATTACGCATTGAGGTTAATCATTCGTGCATCAAGATGCACGCTACGTATGAAATCGTGAATGACGTATCGAGGTTAATTATTCATGCAACAAGTTGCACGCTATGCATGAAATCATGAATGACGTATCGAGGTTAATCATTCGTGCAACAAGTTGCACCTTACGCATGAAATCGCGAATGACGCATCGAGGTTTAATCATTCGTGCAACAAGTTGCACGCTACGCACGAAATCGTGAATGCCCGAAAGGGTAAAATAACGTTCCGTGTGTGGTGTGGTCGTGCATCAAGATGCACGCTACATATGAAATCATGAATTACGCATTTAGGTTAATCATTCGTGCAACAAGTTGCACGCTACGCACGAAATCGTGAATGACGTATCGAGGTTAATCATTCGTGCAACAAGTTGCACACTACGCACTGACCTGATTTAAGCGTCGCTTTAAACGTCATGGTGGATATTTATGGTCGCACAGTGGAAATTATCCCATTCCGTCCAAAGACGCAGTTCCTATTAGCAAAAGTGCGGTGAAAAATGAATATATTTCCTACCGCACTTTGTTGCTATATATAAAAACAGCCGCTTATTATCAAAGCGGCTGTTTATGTTATCTCTAAATTAAAGAACGCGACGAGATTGCGTGTATGTTTTTGCCCAATAATTATCGCTTAAGGACTCAATAATCACACCGCGGCTCGTACTGGAATGCATAAATTTATTATTGCCGATATAAACACCCACATGGTTGTTTTTACGGAAGAAGACTAAATCGCCCACTTTTAATTCATGCTTCTGAATTTGCTTGCCAACATGGCGTTGTTCCGCAGTGGAACGTGGTAATGCTAAACCGTAGGCTTTGAGAAAGGTTGTTTGCATAAAACCGGAGCAGTCGATGCCCCCTTTGGTTAGCCCGCCTAAACGATAGCGCGTTCCTGCCCATTCTTGGTAGATTTTCGCAAGTCGTTTATCGGTAATCTCGGAATATTGACGTGGTTTATTGGTTTTTAGCGTGGTGCTAATGAGTTGATTTAATTGAGCTTCATCTTGTGCCGAGGCTGTTGAATTTTCAGATGTCGTAGAACAAGCCGTTAATACAAATAGCGGAAGAAGAATAAAAAATTTCTTAAACATAGGTAATCGTCGTTATTTTAAAAGTTATTTATACATAAAAATTCTCAGCGATCCTAGCGTAAAATAAATAAAAAATCCAGAAAAAGTGAAATTTAATTTCATAAAATTCATGTTTTATCGCCTATATCGTGCATAAAAGGAATTTTATGCACGATATATTGAATATTGAAGAGACTAGTTAGCCGTATCTAATTCTGGGAAGGATTTCACCAAATCATCTACGGCTTTCATTTGTGAAACAAAGGCTTCCAATTTATCTAACGGTAAGGCTGACGGGCCATCACATTTGGCTTTGCTCGGTTCCGGGTGCGCCTCTAGGAATAGGCCTGCCAAGCCAACCGCTAAACCGGCACGGGCAAGTTCGGTAACTTGCGCGCGACGCCCACCGGAGGCAGCGCCAAACGGGTCACGACATTGCAATGAATGGGTCACATCAAAAATCACCGGGCAACCTTTAGAGACATTTTTCATCACGCTGAAACCCAGCATATCAACAATTAAATTGTCATAGCCGAAATTCGTGCCACGATCACACAAAATCACTTTATCGTTGCCGCATTCAGCGATTTTTTCCACAATATTGCCCATTTGCCCCGGACTTAAAAATTGCGGTTTTTTCACATTAATGATCGCACCGGTGCGCGCCATCGCTTCGACTAAATCTGTTTGGCGAGCAAGAAATGCCGGTAACTGAATAATATCCGCCACCTCGGCAACCGGTTGGCATTGGTAAATTTCATGTACATCCGTAATAATTTTTACACCAAATGTTTGCTTTAACTCAGCAAAAATTTTTAATCCCTGTTCCATGCCCGGGCCGCGATAAGAATGAATGGAAGAACGGTTTGCCTTATCAAAAGAGGCTTTAAACACATAAGGCACGCCTAATTTTTGCGTCACTTCCACATATTTTTCACACACTTGCATTGCCATATCGCGGCTTTCGAGCACATTCATGCCGCCAAATAAGACAAAGGGTTTATCGTTGGCAATTTGAATATCGCCTAATTGAATGCATTTATTTTGCATATGTCTTCCTTATTTATTTTCAATTTGAGCCCAACAACCTAAGGTTACGCGCTCATTATTTCCGTAATCCCGTAAAGTTTCAATCGATGTCCAAAAATTCTCTTGGAAAATCGACCGCACTTTTTCCCCTTGTTGCCAACCGTGTTCCACCAACAGATAACCGCCTGTCCGCATAAATTTCGGCGCATTGGCGATAATATGACGTAAGTCCGCATAGCCTTCGTCTTCCGCCACTAACGCCGACAAGGGTTCAAAGCGTACATCGCCTTGGGCTAAATGTTCATCCTTTGCATCAATATAAGGCGGATTACTCACAATCAAATCAAATGTGCCTGTCACCTTGTCAAACCAATGGCTTTGTAAAAAACTGACGTCTAACTGATTTTTTTCCGCATTGGATGTCGCCAACGCCACTACATTCGGCATGACATCCACGCCGATAATTTCTAGTTGAATATGCTGTTTTTGCGCAATGGGTTTCAGTTCAGAGGCTAACGCCAAGACAATCGCGCCCGTGCCGGTACCCAAATCTAAAATACGAAAACGTTGAGAATGTTGACCGCACTTTTGTAACGCCTCTGTGGCAATCGCCACGGCTTTTTCCACCAAAATTTCGGTATCCGGACGCGGAATCAGCGTGCCTGCTGAGACATTTAACGGCAACGACCAAAATTCTTTTTCACCGAGAAGATAAGCGATAGGCTCACCTTGCAAACGGCGAGATAAAAGTGCGGTCAGTTTTTCTTGTGTTTTTTCATCCAGCTGCGTCTCACCAAAAGCCAAAATAAATGCACGCGATTTTTGTGTCACAAATTGCAATAACACTTGTGCATCAGTTTTACCATTTTCAGCGGGATTTGCTTGATTTAACGCTTGCGCGGCTTGCTGCAGCCATTGTTGGTAGTTCATGTTTGTTCAATAAAAATGAACGAGCCGTTAAGCTCGTTCTCTCGTTAATTCTGCTCGGACAATGCCGCCAACTGATCCGCCTGATATTCGGTGATAATCGGCTGAATCAAGTCGTCAATTTTACCGTTCATCACTTCATCTAAACGATAAATTGTCAGGTTAATGCGGTGATCGGTCACACGCCCTTGTGGGTAATTGTAGGTACGAATTTTGTCAGAACGGTCACCGGAACCCAAAAGGTTACGACGGGTATCCGCTTGCTCTTGCGCCAATTTTTCCTGTTCTTGTTGCACTAAACGGGAAGCCAGCACGGACAAGGCTTTGGCTTTATTTTTATGTTGTGAACGCTCATCCTGACATTCCACCACCATGCCGGTTGGAATATGCGTAATACGCACAGCGGAATCGGTTTTATTGATGTGCTGACCACCCGCACCGGAGGCACGATAGGTGTCAATACGCAAATCTGACGGGTTAATTTCCGGCATTTCCGATTCCGGCAATTCCGGCATCACCGCAACAGTACACGCCGAGGTATGAATACGCCCTTGTGACTCGGTTTTTGGTACACGTTGTACACGGTGGCCGCCTGATTCAAATTTTAATTGGCCATAGGCACCATCGCCGCTCACAAGCGCAATAATTTCTTTAAATCCGCCCTGCTCGCTTTCGTTTTCACTCAGCACTTCAATACGCCAGCGTTTGGTTTCCGCATAACGGCTATACATACGGAAAAGATCGCCGGCGAAAATCCCAGCTTCATCACCACCGGTACCGGCGCGGATCTCAAGGTAGCAGTTATATTCGTCGTTCGGATCTTTCGGTAATAAGAGAATTTGTAAATGCTGCTCAACTTGTTCCAATTCGGCTTTGGATTCTTCAATCTCCATTTGTGCCATTTCTTTCATTTCCGGATCGTCAAGCAGGAGCTGTGCTTCTTCTAAATTGGCATTGAGCTGATTCCAACGATTAAAACTTTTCACCACGTCTTCAAGTTGCGCATATTCTTTGGAATAGGCTCTGAATTTATCTTGATCACTAATGACGGAAGCATCGCCTAGCAACGCTTCAAGCTCTTCATAACGTTCTTTTAAGCTATCTAATTTATTGATAATAGAGGGTTTCATTCTTTAACCTTCGAAGGAAAATGGAAAGGGAAATAAAAAAATCGCGGCATTCTAGCACAGAATCGGCAGGTTGTTGAACTTTACATATAAAGAAAGGCGCTACTAATGAACATGTGCGCCTTCCAAAACGGATTTTAAGCCTGAATTTAGACGACTTTACACATACTCTACGTCAATAATTTCAAATTCAACCACGCCACCCGGTGTCGTGATATTCACTACATCATCTACTTCCTTGCCGACCAATCCTCGCGCAATCGGTGAATTGACGGAAATCAAGCCATTTTTAATATCCGCTTCATCATCTCCCACAATGCGGTAAGTGACTTCCTCATCTGTATTGGTATTAACTAACACCACCGTCGCACCAAAAATCACTTTGCCATTATTCGGCATTTTTGTGACATCAATAATTTGGCAGTTCGCAAGCTTGCCTTCAATTTCCTGAATTCGCCCCTCGCAGAATCCTTGCTGCTCACGGGCGGCATGATATTCCGCATTTTCTTTTAAGTCGCCGTGTTCGCGCGCTTCTGCAATGGCTTTGATGATTTCCGGGCGGCGTTCGTTCTTTAAATATTCCAGCTCTTTGCGTAAAAGTTCTGCACCTCGAACCGTCATAGGAATTTGTTGCATATAAGACTTTCCTTAATTTAGATAAAGAAAAACTGTGGGATCGTCATGATCCCCCAGTATCAATTAATCATGTTGCGAGAAAACTTTACTCTCGTCTATTGGAGTACTATTATTGTTCGTCTTATTAAAAATAGCAACCACAACTCTGAATTATGTATAAGTTTTCACCACGTCGGATCTTCTCAAAAACACTTTTATTTCTTACCTTAACCGCCTCCGTACACAGCTTCGCCAATGTTGATTTAAACCCCTATCTCAGCAACTTGCCCGAAGGCGCCAATCTGGCATTTATCGCTAAAAACCTACACCAAGATAAGATTGTCGCCGATTATCACGGGCAAACCTTCATGTTACCGGCCAGTACACAAAAAGTCTTCACCGCGTTAGCCGCAAAACTCGCCCTTGGCGATTCGTTTCAATTTCAGACCGCACTTTTAACCAACGGAGACATTCAAAACGGACAATTAAACGGCGATTTAATCGTCCGTTTCACCGGTGATCCCGATTTAACCAGTGGACAACTTTTTAATTTATTATCAGAACTGAAAAAGCAAAATATCAATAAAATTACCGGCAATCTCATTTTGGATACCTCCGTATTCACCAGCCATGATCGCGGTTCAGGCTGGATTTGGAACGATTTAACCATGTGTTTTAATGCCCCACCGGCGGCGGTAAACATTGATAATAACTGCTTTTATGTAGATATTGACGCCAACCAACCGCCCGGTGAGCCGGTGAAATTTAACGTGCCGTCACAATATCCGATACAAGTGTTCGGACAGGTTTATGTGGCAGACAAAGACGAAGCGCCTTATTGCCAATTAGATGCCTTAGTGCATGACAACAACCGCTATCAAGTAAAAGGCTGTTTAGCACGCCAAGCGAAACCCTTCGGGTTAAGTTTTGCCGTGCAAGATCCTAATGCCTTTGCGGCAGCAGTCATTCAACGCCAGCTCAAACGCCTCAACATTGAATTTAACGGACAAGTACAACAACCCTATCGCCAACAACAAGGGCAAGTATTAGCACAACACTTCTCCAAGCCGTTGCCCGATCTCATCAAAAAAATGATGAAAAAATCCGACAACCAAATCGCCGATGCCTTATTCCGCACGATTGCCTATCAGCAATACAAACGCCCGGCGTCTTTCCAGCTAGGCACATTAGCCATGAAACACGTCTTGGCACAAGTAGGCATTAAATTCGGTAACAGTATTATCGCCGACGGTTCAGGCTTATCCCGTCACAACCTCATCGCACCACAAACGATGTTACAGGTGTTAGATTACATTGCGAAAAACGAAGAAACGTTGCATCTATTAGACAGCTTCCCTGTCGCCGGTGTGGACGGCACATTAAGCGGACGTGGCTCTTTAATCAATCCGCCATTAGTCAAAAACGTCATCGCCAAAACCGGCGCACTGAAAGGTGTTTATAATCTGGCAGGTTATCTCACCAACGCGCGCGGTGAAAAAATCGCCTTCGTTCAATTTATCAACGGCTACTCCACCGGTGATCTTGAAAGCAAAACCAAACGCGCCCCTTTGGTACAATTTGAAAGCAGCCTGTATAACGCCTTATATCAAGATTGATGTTGCCAAATCGAAGCAAGAAAAACACCGCAAAAATCCACCGCACTTATCACCGTATTTGGTGCGGTGAAATCATCGCAATCGTTTACGTTAGAGGGGGGAAATGGTAGAATGCGCCACCAGTTTTGGTGCGTGATACAAGTTCTTGCCATAATGGTGCGACTGAAATTTAATCCATCCCGGCATATAGACATTTTTAAGCAAAATTCATAAATAAATTGTTAGAGAAAACCATGACCAACATCCACAATCATAAAATCCTCATCCTCGACTTTGGTTCTCAATACACCCAACTTATCGCCCGTCGTGTGCGTGAAATCGGTGTTTATTGCGAACTTTGGGCGTGGGATGTGACGGAACAACAAATCCGTGATTTTAACCCAACCGGGATTATTCTTTCCGGTGGCCCAGAAAGCACCACGGAAGAAAACAGTCCACGAGCCCCTGAATATGTTTTTAACGCGGGTGTACCGGTGCTGGGCATTTGCTACGGCATGCAAACCATGGCGATGCAGCTTGGTGGCTTAACGGAAACCTCCGATCACCGCGAGTTCGGCTATGCTTCCGTTTTAATGGAAAATCCGACCGCACTTTTCGCTGATCTCAATGACGGCGACAACAAATTGGATGTGTGGATGAGCCATGGCGATAAAGTCACCCGCTTGCCACAAAATTTCCAAATCACCGGCACCACGCCGACCTGCCCGATTGCGGCAATGTCTGATGAAAGCCGCCATTTCTACGGCGTACAATTCCACCCTGAAGTCACACACACTAAAAAAGGCTTGGAATTATTAACCAATTTCGTAGTGAACATTTGCGGTTGCGAAACCAAATGGACTGCCGAAAACATCATTGAAGACGCCGTTGCCCGCATTAAAGAGCAAATAGGCGACGACGAAGTGATTTTAGGTTTATCCGGCGGCGTGGATTCCTCTGTGGTTGCATTGTTATTACATCGCGCCATCGGCAAAAACTTACATTGCGTGTTTGTCGATAACGGTTTATTGCGTTTAAACGAAGGCGATCAAGTGATGGAAATGTTCGGCAATAAATTTGGTTTGAACATTACTCGCGTGGACGCTGAAAGCCGTTTCTTAGGCGAACTTGCCGGCGTATCTGATCCGGAAGTAAAACGTAAAATTATCGGCAAAGTGTTTGTAGACGTATTCGATGATGAATCGAAAAAATTAACAAAAGTAAAATGGTTGGCACAGGGCACCATTTACCCTGACGTTATCGAGTCTGCTGCGAGCAAAACCGGCAAAGCACATGTGATTAAATCCCACCACAATGTAGGCGGCTTGCCGGATTATATGAAACTTGGCTTAGTCGAACCGTTACGTGAATTATTCAAAGATGAAGTGCGTAAAATCGGTCTAGCTTTAGGCTTACCGGCTGAAATGATCAACCGCCACCCATTCCCAGGCCCGGGTTTAGGCGTGCGAGTACTCGGCGAAGTGAAAAAAGAATACTGCGATTTATTACGCCGTGCCGATGCCATCTTTATCGAAGAATTACGCAACAGCGGTTGGTATGAAAAAACCAGCCAAGCTTTCAGCGTGTTCTTACCGGTGAAATCTGTCGGCGTGATGGGTGACGGACGTAAATATGACTGGGTAATTTCCTTGCGCGCCGTAGAAACCATTGATTTTATGACCGCACATTGGGCTCATTTGCCTTATGATTTACTCGGCAAAGTCTCCAACCGTATCATTAACGAAGTGAACGGCATTTCCCGCGTCGTGTATGATATTAGCGGAAAACCCCCAGCAACGATCGAGTGGGAATAAAAACCTGCATTTTCAAATTTAAACGGCTTGTAACCCTGAGAAATCAGGGTTACTTTTTTTATAGCCAGCCAAAGTCTGGCTATAAAAACCATACGCTATGCGTATGGAGCCAAATAGCTTAAGCGATGAACAGAAAAAAATCCTCGCTATATAATGAACAAGGCTGACAACCAAAATTCAACATATAGGAGGGTTATTTACCCCTCGTAGCGTGCATCTTGATGCACGACCGAATCACGCACGGAACGTTATTTAACCCTTTCGGGCATTCACGATTTCGTGCAACAAGTTGCACGCTACAATTCACTAAAATAGAGATATGAAAATAGACATTTCCGAGTGAAAGGATTTTTTGTCAGCATCGTGGGCTTAAATACAAAAGTTGTGGAGAACTATATAAAGAATCAAGAAAAAGAAAACATGGTTCAAGATAATTTATCAACGAAAGAACATATTGACCCCTTTAAGGGGTAAGTCAAGGAAGTCATTAGACACGGCTGTCAGTTTTCACAAGCCCCTTGAGGGGCTTGTGAAGTATAGGCCCTTATAGGGGAGCCTAAAAACCGCACGTTTTACGTGCGGATTGTTATTATTGAGAGAGATTCTCTCATCGAACGAAAGACAGACAACAATGATCTGCCTACAAGAACTCATTAACCAAACACGTTTTCCAAGTGAGCTTGGTAGTCTGCCAAATATTTTTCTACCTGTGGATTTTTAATCACATCAGTACATAAAAATGTTGGTAAGCGACTCATACCAAGGAATTCATTGAGTTTATGGAAGTGCATATATAGCGCATCCACACCTTTGCCTTCGAAAAAGTCGCCTTCGCGAGTAAATGCTTCAAGTGGTGCATTCCAAGTGAGCGAAAGCATATGTTTTTTGCCCTGTAACAAGCCTCCGGTGCCATAGCCCTCAGTTGGGTTAACACGATGGCGACCGTCACTTTGATAGAGTTTGCCATGTCCACTGGTCAATACTTCATCAATATATTTTTTCACTGTCCATGGCTCATGCATCCACCAACCGGGCATCTGCCAAATCACGGCATCCATCCAGACAAATTTTTCAACTTCCGTTTCAATATCATATCCGGCATCAATCACCGTTTCTTTGACATGATGCCCCAGCGCAGTCAATACCTCTTTCGCCTTTTGTTGAAGCGTATGATTCAACTTGCCATGGGAATGACCAAAATCTTTTCCACCGTCTAATAACAAAATGTTCATTTTTCCTCCTATAAATACAAATGATGTCTAAAAAGGAACGCTATTATGCCCTTTTACTTTGTATTTAAAAAGCACAAAATCACAGAATACGCTTGCCATACACACATGACATCAAACTATCACTGCATCCAACGTTGTATGAATAATAAGCATGAATAAAAGGATTATTCACAAAAAGTGTAGTGGTTTTGGTGGGTATTTTTATGCGTTTAATGAATTTGGTGGGTTATATTTTCGTACATCAAGATGCACGTTACAGCCTCAACGTGGCATGCAACCTGTTGCACGAATAAAAGGCGTTAATAAAATAATTTTCTTTGAAAAGCGTGGTGGTTTTGATGGATATTTTTTATACGTTTAATGAATTTGGTGAGTTATTTTTTCGTGCATCAAGATGCACGCTAAGATCTAAAAGTGACAGTATATTTAATGTCTGACATGACTACTCTCCTTATAATAAAATTTAAGCTTTATATAACACCGGTCTAAGAGTAAAAAAGACTTCTACATCATGAAATTCAGGGATTATCTGATCATTAATAATCTCCAACTTATACAAGGTATCCTCAGCAAAATCATGGCAATATCCCTGTTTATACCCTGAGCGCCCAATAATACCCAAAGCTGACAATTCCCGATCACCAATTTTTATCTTACTACTTGATTTAAAATTTGTGAAATAGAGTTCCCGAGCTTCAAGCAACACATCATTTTGATAAATTTTCAACCAAAAATGCGGTTTTTCTTTGGCTTCTTTATAAAATTCTTCCTCGGTTAGATCGTCTATATGATAAATTGAATATTTTTTTGTATAAACTTCATCGAAATATGTTCCTATAAAAGTGTGCCCATTAAAATTGACTATCGTATTGACAAAATCTTTACCAAACATTTTATTGACATTATCGCTTAGCTGATGTCCATTAAACGAAATGACAAAACACTTACTAAATTTCACATGAGGTAAGGTTTTGTATTCAATCGTTTTTGTCCATTTTTCCGTTAATGGCGGAATCGGATAATGACGGTGATCAAACCTATCATCATCATAAATAACATAATTAAAATAATAATACCCATAAAGAAAAAGCGGCATCAGTAAAAATATAGTCAAAATATAATGCTTTCTAAAAAACTTTAACATTGGCACTCCATTAAAAAACTAAGGGCATTCTAGTATTGTGCCCAAGCACAAAAAATAGTCAATAGGAGTATTCCAAAACCGTGATCCTAATCACAACGTAGCGTTCAACTTGTTGCACGAATAAAAGGCGTTAATACACTAATTTAGTCTGAAAAGTGCGGTGGTTTTGGTGGGTATTTTTATGTGCTTAATGAATTTGGTAAGTTATATTTTCGTGCATCAAGATGCACGCTACGATCTATAATTCTTTCATTCAATCTGTTATCTACTATCTCATCTTGCCTATATAGATATCTATTTGTAATACTTTCAATTGTAGGTAAACTCATATTTTATTCCTTATTATCAGTTCGTAAATTAGCTCACCAGCTAGTTTGATCTGGATAACGCATATTTCCACAGGTGTTAATTTCTACATATTCTGTCCATTGATAAGGCTCTATATCTTTTTCCTTATAGCGCAAAGTATATATTAATTTTACATAAGCATATGCTTCTCCAGTTTTTCTAATAAAAATACTCTGCATAAACCCTTCCTCAGCTGAACGTTGCACATTGCAACAATTAGGATTTAAATTTTTAAATTCCTCAACAGATAAATAAGGTTCCACATATATTTCCTTTCCTTCAGGAGTTAATACGATGCGTGGAAGATCTTTTATTAAAAAATTAATTGCTTTATCTATTAATACATTATCTGTATATAGCTCAGAAAAGTATGCATTTTTCTCTTCACAATATCCTGCCAGTTTTTTCAATCCTATAAACTCATGATAAATAAAAAGAAAGGATACGATGATAAATAACACCCGATAATATTTTTTCATCTGAATAATCTCTAACATACATCACCTAAATTAGCAAAAATATCTTTTCTCGTGGCTCAGTTATTCCGGATGCAGCCTCCATGGTAAAAATTTTAGAGACTAGACTAAAATTCTCTGCCGTAATAAATCGTCCAGGACCTTTCATGAACTCTTTTTTATCTACTGTGATAGAAGATTCATCTCTAGATATTATTTTGTCATCTAGCCTGTTATCAATTACTTCATCTTGTTTATATAAATATCTATTCGTAATACGTTCTACTGTTGGCAATGCCATTTTTTTCTCCAATCAATTATTGACTAAAATAACTCATTTCACCACAAGTATCAAATTCTAGTATAAGACCAAATTTAGATGGTTCAACATCTTCCTCATAGTTTAAAAGATAAGCTATGTGAACATAACCATAAGACTTGCCTTGTTTTCTAATAGATAAATATTGTGTAAATCCTTCATGAGCCGTTCTCTCAACCGAACAACAATTAGGGTTTATTTTTTTGAATTCTTCAACTGTCTTATAGGGTATTATATGTAACCGTCTTCCTTCCACTGTTACTTGCGTAGAAGGAGATATAGTTAATAAAAACTTAATAGCTCTATCAATTAATTCTTGCTCTGAATATAACTGAGAAATATTCGCATCTTTCTTTTCGCAATATCCTAACACATTAACAAAGCCCTTAAATTCCATATAAAGAAAAGGCAATAACAACAACATAAAATAATATCGTTTTTTTACTTTTCTCATTTTATTGATTATTTTGATTATCATTTAAATATTTTACCCTTGCTACGTATCATTTTGGCAAATGGGAGGCTCTCTTTGATATATAAAATTTCACGGCATTCCTACCACAGAAACACTGTTAACCACGAAATTATAAACAAGCACAAAAAACAATCAATACAAAGAAACCAAAACTGTGATCCAAATCTCAACGTAGCATGCAACTTGTTGCACGAATAAAAAGCGTTAATAAACAAATTTTCTTTGAAAAGTGCGGTGGTTTTTATGCGTTTAATAAATTTGGTGAGTTATATTTTTGTGCATCAAGATGCACGCTACGCTCTCGTTTAGTTAATGATTAATGACATTATACTTTAGGTGTGAAAGGTCTGATCGTGAAAAATACCTCTACATCATGGAATTCAGGAATTATCTGATCACTAATGATCTCTAATTTATAGAGAGTATTTTCAGCAAAATCATGGCAATATCCCTGTTTATACCCTGGACGCCCAATAATACCCAAAGCGGACAGTTCTCGATCACCAATTTTTATCTTACTACTTGATTCAAAATCTGTGAAATAGAGTTCCCGAGCTTCAAGCAACACATCATTTTGATAAATTTTCAACCAAAAATGCGGTTTTTCTTTGGCTTCTTTATAAAATTGCTCCTCTGTTATATGTAATATATGGTGAAGAGAATATTTTGCTGTGTAAACTTCATCGAAATATGTTCCTATAAAAGTGTGCCCATTAAAATTGACTATCGTATTGACAAAATCTTTACCAAACATTTTATTGACATTATCGCTTAGCTGATATCCATTAAACGAAATAACAAAACACTTACTAAATTTCACGTGAGGTAAGGTTTTGTATTCAATCGTTTTTGTCCATTTTTCCGTTAATGGCGGAATCGGATAATGATGAAAATCAAATTTGTCATCATTATAGATAGCATAATTAAAATAATAATACCCATAAAGAAAAAACGGCATCAGTAAAAATATAGTCAAAATATAATGTTTTCTAAAAAACTTTAACATAGGCACTCCATTAAAAAACTAAGGGCATTCTAGTATTGTGCCCAAGCACAAAAAATAGTCAATACCAATAAACCAAAACCGTGATCCAAATCACAACGTAGCATGCAACTTGTTGCACGAATAAAAGGTGTTAATGAAATAAATTGTTTAAAAAGTGCGGTGGTTTGGGTGGGTATTTTTATGCGTTTAATGAATTTGGTGAATTATATTTCGTGCTACACAGATTTAACAAAAATAAATTTTCAATATATTATTTTTAAGATATTTTCTTTTAATCAAATTATTTGTAATACAAAATTAAACTTCACATTAGAATCAACTTTTAATGCTATTGAATTGATTATCTCAATAGTATAGGAAATGCCTTTTTCAAAATTATAACAGTCATTACCTAACCAGCTAGAATAATAGAGTGTTACATTATTACCTAAGTTATGGAGAAGTCGATTAAGGAATATTTTATTTTTATAAACTAGTCTATTACTCTGATATATATTTATCTCAAGAGGTATATTCATACTAATAAGAGAATCAATCTCTGCTCTACTTTTCTGAGAAAGTTGATTTATTCCAGATACGTCTTTTTTATAAACATCTTGCTCTGAAAGAAAATTATTAAATTCTAATGAAAAGGATTTGCAATAAGATATTTTAGACTTATAACTAAAAACAGTTGTGCTTGGTGTTGTAAGATCAATAACATAAATCGTAGCGAATTTCTCTTCTAATTTTCCAAGCAAAGGAGCAATATTTATTTTATAAGAAGAATATCCAATTGCCATTGTAAGAATAATAAATATTACCCATTTAACTTTTCTCATATCTATACCATAAGACATATAAAATATTTGGTATTATGCAAAAGAACAAAAAATAGTCAACAGGAGTATTCCAAAACCGTGATCCTAATCACAATGTAGCGTGCAACTTGTTGCACGAATAAAAGATGTTAATGAAATAATTTAGTTTAAAAAGTGCGGTGGTTTTTGTGGGTATTTTTATTAGTTTAATGAATTTGCTGAATTATATTTTCGTGCATCAAGATGCACACTATGGAGCTAAAAAACGGTTGAATAGATAAT
This sequence comes from Aggregatibacter sp. 2125159857, assembly GCF_017798005.1. Taxonomy (NCBI): domain Bacteria; kingdom Pseudomonadati; phylum Pseudomonadota; class Gammaproteobacteria; order Pasteurellales; family Pasteurellaceae; genus Aggregatibacter; species Aggregatibacter sp. 2125159857. Next base: position 1,108,890 of record NZ_CP072548.1, on the reverse strand, counting down.
TTTTAAATTAGGGATCTATTTAAGAAATGGCGGAACGGACGGGACTCGAACCCGCGACCCCCTGCGTGACAGGCAGGTATTCTAACCAGCTGAACTACCGCTCCGAATTAGAATTAAAATAAAAATTGGCGGAATGGACGGGACTCGAACCCGCGACCCCCTGCGTGACAGGCAGGTATTCTAACCAGCTGAACTACCACTCCGCACAGGTGAGGTGCATAATAATGTTGAAGGATAGCAACGTCAACTCTTTTTTGTTTTTTTCCGTCTGTTTGTCTAATCAGTGAACGATTCTTTTTACTGCAAGGTTTCCTCTTTTGTGCGGCGATCCCACAGACAATTTTCTTTGCTTTTTTTGTTAATTAATTTGAGATATTCCAAATGGGCTTCCAGTTCTTCTTCTGTCGGTGTAAGCAAGCGTAAATGATGCGAAAAAGCCACCGCACTTTTTACCTGCTGATCCGTTACCACTTGTGGAATGACATCCGCTTCGTTTTCATCAAATAAACTGGTTTGCCCACCGGTCATGGCAAGGTAAACATCCGCTAAAATTTCCGCATCCAGTAATGCGCCGTGCAAGGTGCGCTTACTGTTATCAATGCCTAAGCGGGAACATAATGCGTCCAAATTATTCTTTTTGCCGGGATACATTTGACGCGCCATCACTAGGGTGTCGGTAACCGTGCAAATATCGTTGGTTTTTATCGGCAGATTCAGCTTACGAAATTCATAATCCATAAAGCCCACGTCGAAGGGCGCATTATGGATCAATAACTCGGCACCTTTGATGTATTCAATAAATTCATTCGCGACTTGGCTAAAATCCGGTTTGTCCGCCAACATTTCGTCAGTAATGCCATGCACTTTAATCGCCTCGGGATCGACCGGACGATCGGGTTTAATATAAATGTGGAAATTATTGCCGGTGTAACGACGGTTAATTAGTTCCACCGCACCGATTTCAATAATGCAGTGGCCTTCATAGTGAGCGCCTAATTGATTCATACCGGTGGTTTCCGTATCCAGTACGATCTGACGATTTGGATGGGGTTGAATACTCATATCTTGACTTTTTATCCGCAAAAATTTCGGGTATTATCGCCTCATTTGCAATAAATTAGTAGTCAATATGCGTAAACAAATCGAAATTTTTACCGACGGATCCTGCCTTGGGAACCCGGGCGCCGGCGGCATTGGCGTTCTTCTTCGTTATAAACAACATGAAAAAAGCCTCTCAAAAGGTTATTTCCTCACCACCAATAATCGCATGGAATTATTAGCTGTTATTGAAGCGTTAAATAGCCTCAAAGAACCTTGTGACATTCATTTATACAGCGACAGCCAATACATGAAAAACGGCATCACGCAATGGATTTTCAATTGGAAAAAAAACAATTGGAAAGCCAGTAGCGGCAAACCGGTAAAAAACCAAGATTTATGGATAGCACTAGATCAAGCTATCGCTCGTCATAAGGTTGATTGGCGCTGGGTCAAAGGACACACTGGGCACCGTGAAAATGAACTCTGTGACCAGTTGGCAAAACAAGGCGCGGAGAACCCGACATTACATGATGAAGGGTATCGGCCGGAAAACGGAGAGACTTAAAGTCTCTCCAACTTCGCCAAATGGGCAATCAGCCATTTAATTCCTTGATTCTGGAACGCAATTTGTAGGCGCAAATTATTGTCCGCACCTTCCGCATTAATCACCGTACCAAAACCGAATTTTTCATGTTTCACTTTTTGCCCCATTTTCCATTCGCTTTCATTGGCAATCGGCAAAACGCTACCTACTTTGGATTGATTTAAGGCGCGGGTAACTGTGCCGCGTAAACGAATTTCTTGTAAACATTGTTGTGGTAATTCCGAGATAAAACGAGAAGGCAAATGGCGTTCTTCTTTGCCATATAAACGACGACTTTCCGCATAAGAAATGGTGAGTTTTTGCTTAGCGCGGGTAATCCCCACATACGCCAAACGACGCTCTTCTTCCAAACGCCCGGCTTCTTCAAAGGAACGGAAACTTGGGAATAATCCTTCTTCCACACCAATCATGAAGACCCGAGGAAACTCCAAGCCTTTTGCCGAGTGCAAGGTCATCATTTCCACACAGGCTTGGTGCGGTGCCGCTTGCTCTTCGCCCGCTTCTAACGAGGCATGCGTCAAGAAAGCTGTAAGCTCTGTCATGTCTTCCGCCTCTTCAGGCTTGATAAATTCGCGTGCGGCAGAGACTAATTCTTCCAAGTTTTCAATACGCACTTCCCCTTTTTCGCCCTTTTCCTGTTTATACATTTCATACAAGCCGGAATGCTTAATGACAAAATCCGTTTGTGCAAACAACGGCATTTCTTCCGTATCCCGTTGCAAGGAATTAATTAATTCCATAAAGCGAAGCAAAGCGGTCGCGGCTCTGCCTGCCAGTTTATTTTCCTGCAATGCCAAATTGGTGGCTTGCCATAAGGTGATTTGATGTTCACGAGTCAGATTACGCAAGGTGTCCAACGTGCGATCGCCAATGCCTCGTGGTGGCGTATTAATAACGCGCTCAAAGGCGGCATCGTCTTGGCGATTGGCAATTAAGCGCAAATAGGCTAACGCATCCTTAATTTCCTGACGTTCGAAGAAGCGCATGCCACCATAAATACGATACGGAATTTGTGAACGAATCAACGCTTCTTCAATCACCCGTGATTGACTGTTACTGCGATATAAAATGGCACAATCATTGAGTTTACCGCCGTCTTCAATCCAGGTTTTAATTTGTGAAGCAACAAACAGCGCTTCATCCAATTCGTTAAAAGCGGCATAAATCCCTACCGGTTCCCCCTGATTGCCTTCCGACCACAAATTTTTTCCTAGTCGATTGTTGTTATTGGAAATCAGCTCATTCGCCGCTTGCAAAATATTCATGGTGGAACGGTAATTTTGCTCCAATCGAATGGTTTGTGCATTGGCAAACTCTTTCAAAAATAACTGAATGTTTTCGATTTTTGCACCGCGCCAGCCGTAAATCGATTGGTCGTCATCCCCCACAATCATCACTTTGCCGGTTTTGCCCGCCAACAAACGAATCCATTCATATTGAATTTTGTTGGTGTCTTGAAACTCATCCACCAAAATATGCTGAAAACGTTGTTGGTAACGTTGCAAAATCAGTGGCTTATGTAAAAACAATTCGTACGAGCGCAATAAAATTTCGGCAAAATCTACCAATCCTGCACGATCGCAAGCATCTTGATAAATCTGATAAATTCGAATCCATTCTCGTTCTTGACGATCGTGATGATCATCAATTTGATTCGTGCGCAAACCTTCATCCTTTTTATTGTTGATATACCAGGCGGCTTGTTTTGGCGGGAAACTTTTTTCGTCAAAATGATGTAATTTCATGAGGCGTTTGAGTAAACGCAATTGGTCTTCCGAATCTAAAATCTGGAAATCTTGCGGCAAATCCGCGTCAAGATGATGAGCTCGCAGAAGTCGATGAGCAATGCTGTGAAAGGTACCGACCCACATACCAAACAAACGCTGATTGCCGTCGGACAAGACGGATTCAATACGATGACGCATTTCTGCGGCAGCTTTGTTGGTGAAGGTCACCGCCATAATGCTTCCTTCGGAGACACCTTCAACGCCAATCAACCATGCGATTCGGTGCGTCAATACGCGGGTTTTACCACTCCCCGCGCCCGCCAACACCAAATAATTGCCCAACGGTGCACTTACCGCTTCCCGTTGTTTATCGTTTAAACCATCTAATAATTCTGCGAAATCCATTATTTTTACTCACAAATACTGTTTTTTTGTACAGGCGAAATTATAGCGAGTTTTGCTGAAAACTCAATGAAGGAAAGGGAAAAGAAGAAAAAGTGCGGTGGTTTTTAAATACGATTCGTTGCTTTCTCGTCTAATAACGCAAAAATCGAATTCGCATATCACATTGCTTTTTCGTGCTAATTGACATGAATTCCAGTAAAATAAGCCCCTTATATCACAAAGGGTAATCATTATGGCTCGAGAATTCAAACGTAGCGACCGTGTCGCACAAGAAATCCAAAAAGAAATCGCGGTGATTTTACAACGCGAAGTGAAAGATCCTCGTATTGGCATGGTGACGGTGTCCGACGTAGAAGTGTCCAGTGATTTGGCTTATGCAAAAGTTTTCGTCACCTTCTTATTTGATCACGATGAACAAGCGATTGCGCAGGGCATGAAAGGCTTGGAAAAAGCCGCGCCGTATATTCGCACGCTGTTAGGCAAAGCCATGCGTCTACGTATCGTGCCGGAGATTCGTTTTATTTACGATCAATCTTTGGTGGAAGGTATGCGCATGTCTAACTTGGTGACCAATGTTGTGCGCGAAGATGAGAAAAAACACGTTGAGGACAAAGACTAATGTCCAAACCGCGTAAACGTGGGCGTGATATTCATGGCGTGTTTTTGTTGGATAAACCGCAAGGTATGTCTTCCAATGACATCATGCAGAAAGTGAAACGTATTTTTCAGGCGAACAAAGCGGGGCATACCGGCGCGCTAGATCCGCTGGCTACCGGAATGTTGCCTATTTGTTTGGGCGAAGCCACCAAGTTTTCGCAGTTTTTGTTGGATGCCGATAAACGTTATTTAGTCACGGCAAAACTGGGAGAACGCACCGATACATCGGATGCGGAAGGACAGATTGTCGAAACCCGTGAAGTGAAGGTCAAAACGCCTGAAATTTTGACCGCACTTGAGCAATTCCGTGGTGATATTTTACAAGTGCCGACCATGTTTTCCGCGTTGAAACACAATGGCAAACCGCTTTATGAATACGCCCGTCAAGGCATTACGGTGGAGCGGGAAGCGCGTCCCATTACGATCTTTGAACTGAACTTCATCGAATACAATGCGCCTTATTTAACCCTTGAGGTACATTGTTCCAAAGGCACGTACATTCGCACTTTGGTGGATGATTTAGGAGAGACGTTGGGCTGTGGCGCCCATGTAACGATGTTGCGTCGCACAGCAGTGGCAGATTACCCGACAGAAAAAATGTTGGATTGGAATGCTTTGCAAGCTTTGGCAGAACCACAAGATTTGAGTTTGTTAGATACCTTATTATTGCCGATGGATACTGCCGTGGCAAAATTGCCGGCGTTAACCTTAAATGAAACCCAAACACAAGGTATCGGATTTGGTCAACGTATAAAATTCGATAACCCCAACAGGCTACAAGGTCAAGTGCGGTTGTTTTCTCACGAGAATCGCTTTCTTGGTGTGGCGGTGATTGATGAAAATAACGTGATTCGTCCACAGCGATTAGTGGTGTATTGATAAACCCTTAAACGTTAAAAGCATTGCAATGAGCAATGCTTTTAGCTTGACTGATTGATTCAAGAATTAAAATCGTATACCGGTTCCCACGCCAATGCCTACACCATTTGATCCGCCACCGGCGCCCACGCCGAATGAACAGGCGGTCAAGCTCAGGCATAACAGACCAATCATGAGCCCTCTTTTCATATTAGACTTCCTTCATTTATTAAGCCCAATAACGGCATTATTGGGCATTCATGTATTGTGTATTTATCCTTTATTTTTTACTTAAACTTAATTTTGCAACACGATTACCGCTTAACTGACAATCCATTTTATAAAATTGATTACCGTTTAAACGCACATCTGCAATTAAGCGAGAATCACTTTTCGCCATATTTGCCGAACTACGGAATACTCGTTGCGTTTGAGCCACTTGTTGCAGTTTAGTAATACATAAATAATTTAATTTTGCATCGCTGCCGGTTTTAATATTCTCAGCATTTTTATCTGCACTATTTAAACCCAATATTTTTTGTAATTTCGCCCCTTCTTGAACAAGCGATGGCGGAATATTTTTATCCTCTGCACGATAACGTTGTTGTTGATGTTCAACTAACGTAAGCGCACCATTTTTATAGGCAAACGTCGTCATTTCATTGCCTTTATTGACTTTAATGAGTTCCGGTTGTGGATTCAAAAATACCGTATATTCCGTATCCAGTAAAATATACTCAAAGCGCGGTAAGTTTTCTGCCTGTTTTATGGCATTTTGTGATTCAGTCATTTCCGCTTTTGGCGATTTCGCTTTAAGGGATTCACCCTGCGTCTGCGGAGCTGTTGCAGCAGGTTTTGGTGAGTCATCACCGATCATGGAATTCCATGCAGACTCTAATGATGAACATCCGGTAAATAAAAATACCGAAGAAAATAAAACGGCTTTCGTAATAGATGAATGCATCATAACTCCTTATTCATAATCAAATTTGGCATAGTTTACCGATTTTTTCTATTTTCACAATATGACGGCACGGGGTTTATTATGCGCATAATCTTTCGTGCTATGGTTAGAAATTTCTACGAAATAAATCTTTACTATAAATGACCTCAGTAGGATTGGATAAATCATAGCCGTTTAGGGTAGGATGAAGATAAATGGGGATCGTAGTTTGATATAAAGGCAATACCACATTTTCTTGTTGCAGAATTTGTTCGATTCGACTGTAAAGTGCGGTGCGTTCTGACGATGGAATCCGTTGCAAACTTTGCTCAAATAAGCGATCTACCTCTTCATTGTGGTAACCACTTATATTGTCCGGGCTGTGGCTGTAAAACAAACTTAAAAATGCCGAAGGATCGTGATAATCAGCGCACCAGCCGGCACGAGCAATCTGAAAATCGCCTTTTGCCATCTTCTCTAATAATTGTTGTTTCGGCAGTGCTTCTCCGCTGACCCGAATCATATCCGATTGTGCCCACATACGCATTAATGACTGCGCCATTTGATGTTGAAATTCGGTTTGATCATAACTTAACGTGACCTTTAACGGTGATTTCTCATTAATATCACTTTGAATTAACAACTGCTCCATTGGCGTTTGCTCCCAATGGCTTTCTATTGTTTGCATCGATATCGGCAAGAAATTATCACTTAAATAAATAAAATTTTTGCCACTCAGATTCACGTGACGGGAAGAGGCCATAATAGATAACGCTTTTCTGACCGAACTTTGCGCCAATTTCGGGTGTTTCATATTAAAGGCGTAGAAATAAGTACAAAGTTGCGGAAAGTATTGCGCTTGCTCGGCTTGCGTAGGATTAATCACCACATCTAAGTCGCCAAGCGCTTGTTGCGTCGTCATTTTTTGGTAATCCACCTGTTTAAAAGACACCTTTTCTTGCGCCCAATAATGGGGATTTTTTGCTAAGTGAATCACATTATTTTCTTGCCCTGTCACATAATAAGCGCCATTTGTAATAATCTCTTTTTGTTCAGATGAATACTGAGGTAATAAACTGATATGCGCTAACATTTGTGGCAAATAAGGCGTCACTTTATCTAAACTAATAAGCAAAGTGCGGTCATTTTCTGCTGCGATTCCAAGCCGTTCGGCAGGCAATTCGCCCTTTAATACCGCATCGGCATTGGCTAAATTCATGTATGCCAAATACGATTTTAATGGACTCGCCGAAGTGGCTAAAGCTTGCCAACTTGCCACAAACTGTTGCGCCGTTACCGGTTCACCATTCGACCATTTAGTCTCTTGTCGCAAGATAAATGTCCATGTTTTGTTATCTTTCGTTTGCCAGCTTTCCGCCACCGCTGGAATCACATTGCCACGCGGATCGTAAATCACCAATCCTTCAAATAAATCTCGCAAAAGCGCCACTTGTGTGACATCTTCGGCTTGAGCGGGATTCAACACAAAATCCGTATATCCTGCGCGAATCAACAAATACCGATTGCTCTTTGACGGCGTTGATGGCAACGTTGACTGCGGCTGTGCGGATTCCGTTGGGAGAGAAGAGACAACAGGTTCGTTTGGCTTTTCATCACAAGCACTCAAAGCAAAAACGCAACAAAAAAGCACCGCACTTTTTAATGGAAGAAGACGAAAAGGCGCGCGAAAAAAGTGAACTCTACGCATGGCAATCATTTCATGAAAACAAAACTACCCTATTCTTCTTCCACGGTTTTAATCCAGAAAAAGAAGAACCAATATTTAATTAATAATACCGCAATAATAATACTTTTGCCGACCATGCTTGGCGTAAAATAAAATCCAAGCATCAACATCGATGTGGAGAACATGAGAATGGTCATTTTCGCTTTTTTCGTTAATGCCCGCCGTTCATGGAAATCTTTCAGATGATTTTGATAAATCTTCGTACCGATAAACCAATTATGTACACGTTCGGAGCCTTTTGCGAAAAAGAAAACGGTTAACAATAAAAATGGCGTAGTAGGCAAAATCGGCACCACAATACCGATCAAACCAAGAATAAGAAAAAGAAAACCTAACGTGATATAAAAATACTTCATAGATACCTCAAAACAAAAATTATTCGCAATTATCCCTGAATGGCTGGATTTTTCAACCTTGAAATCATAAAATCCTCCCCAATTTATTTAACGTTTAGTCGTTATTTCCATCCGTTTTTTCTTTTTAAGGAAGTCTTTATGTCAAATCCACTACTTACACCAACCGATTTACCTGCTTTTAGTAAAATTGAACCGCAATACATTGAATCCGCTATCAAACAACTTATTCAAGAAAACCGCGAAACGGTAGAACGCGTTGTAAATCAACCGCACTTTACTTGGGAAAATTTCATTCTACCGTTAACCGAAGCCGGTGATCGTTTAAGCAAAGTATGGTCTCCAATCTCTCATTTAAACTCGGTGAAAAATAGCCCCGAATTACGTGAAGCCTATCAAGCCTGCTTGCCATTATTGGCCGAATACAGTACTTGGGTCGGACAACATCAAGGGTTATATAAAGCCTATTTACAATTAAAAAATAGCCCTGAATTTGCCGGTTATACTCAAGCGCAAAAGAAAGCCATTGAAAACAGCTTACGCGATTTCAAATTATCGGGCATTTCTTTGCCGGTAGAAAAACAAAAACGCTATGGCGAAATTGCTGCCCGCTTGTCCGAACTCAACTCACAGTTTAGCAATAACGTGTTAGACGCCACCATGGGCTGGGAAAAGATCGTTGAAGATGTCAGTCAGCTCAAAGGCTTGCCGGAATCAGCACTGGAAGCAGCCAAACAATCCGCGGAAAGCAAAGGGGTCAGTGGCTATCGCTTCACTTTGGAATACCCAAGCTATATTCCGGTCATGACCTATTGCGAAAACCGTGAATTACGCGAAGAAATGTATCGTGCCTTTGCGACCCGAGCTTCCGATCAAGGGCCGAACGCCGGTAAATGGGATAACTCGGCGATTATGCAGGAGATCCTCAGCCTACGCGTGGAATTAGCCAAATTATTGGATTTCAACACCTACACCGAATTATCCCTTGCCACCAAAATGGCGGAAAATCCGCAACAAGTGTTGGATTTCTTAGAAAATCTCGCCACACGTTCTAAAGCCCAAGGCGAACGTGAATTGCAAGAATTAAAAGACTTCTGCAAAACACACTATAATTTGACCGCACTTGAACTTTGGGATCTGTCTTTTTATAGCGAAAAACAAAAGCAACATTTATATGCCATCAACGATGAAGAATTGCGTCCATATTTTCCGGAAGATCGCGTATTGAGCGGTTTATTTGAATTAATTAAACGCATTTTCAACATTCGCGCGGTAGAACGTCATGGCGTTGAGACTTGGCATAAAGATGTCCGTTTCTTCGATTTGCTTGATGAAAAAGACGAGGTACGCGGCAGTTTCTATCTAGATCTATACGCTCGTGAACATAAACGCGGTGGCGCTTGGATGGATGATTGTATAGGTCGTCGTAAAAAGATTGACGGCAGCCTACAAAAACCGGTGGCGTACTTAACTTGTAACTTCAACCGCCCACTTGGCGACCAACCTGCCTTATTCACGCACGATGAGGTCACTACTCTATTCCATGAATTCGGCCATGGCTTACATCATATGTTGACAAAAATTGATGTGGCGGATGTTGCCGGTATTAATGGTGTGCCTTGGGATGCCGTGGAATTGCCAAGCCAATTTATGGAAAACTGGTGCTGGGAAGAAGAGGCGCTACAGTTCATTTCCGGTCATTATCAAACCGGAGAGCCATTACCAAAAGAGAAACTCAGCCAATTACTCAAAGCCAAAAACTTCCAAGCGGCAATGTTCGTGTTGCGTCAGTTAGAGTTTGCGCTGTTTGATTTCCGCTTGCACCACACATTTGATCCGAGCAAGCAAAATCAAGTGCTGGATATGTTGCATGAAGTGAAACGCCAAGTTGCCGTCATCCCTGGCGCAGAATGGGGAAGAATGCCGCACAGCTTCAGCCATATTTTTGCCGGTGGCTATGCGGCAGGCTATTACAGCTATTTATGGGCGGAAGTCTTATCGGCAGATGCCTACTCGCGTTTTGAAGAGGAAGGGATTTTCAATCCACAAACAGGTCAATCCTTCCTAGATGAAATTCTTACCAAAGGCGGCTCTGAAGAACCGATGACCTTGTTCAAAAACTTCCGTGGCCGTGAGCCGCAATTAGATGCGTTATTACGTCATAAAGGCATTGCCTCATAATCGGTATGACGAACTAAAAAACGGCGCACTGTTTAATGCCGTGCGCCGTTTTCTTTTCTTTAAATAAGTAATCACGCCTTTCTCAATCTCAAAATACGGTGAAAACTCACCGCACTTTAAGTCAGAAAATTACGCGCCCGAAATAAAAAATTCGGTGGCGATAATCACGCAAATGAAACCGACTGCCATTGGTACGGACATCCGTTTGACAATTTCAAATGGGGAAATTCTTGCCATACCGGATACGGCAACCACAACACCGGATACCGGGGATAAGCCGCGACCTAAGTTGGAGGCTTGTAACATTGGCACAGTTAAATAGGCAGGATTTGCGCCCATTTGGGTAGCAAGTTTTGGAATTAATTCGGCGAAGGCATAGAATGCCGCATTGCCCGAACCGGTCGCCATGGTGGCTAGAATCGTAATCACTGCTAAAACCAACATCATAAATAATCCGCTACCGCCGAAGGATTGGGCAGAATTAATCAGATTGGTGATAAAGCCAATGGTGCTTAAACTTTGTGCGAATACGCCGGCGGCAACCAATAACATCACCACACCGGCAAAGGCATCTGCCATGCCACGATAGGCAATCACTAAATTGTCGAAGGTTTTTTTCGCACTGAAATTACGGATAAAGTCGATGACTGCGGTGATCACAAAGCAAAGAATAATGACGGTGACGATGTGTAATTCAGGTAAGTTAAACCATTTACCGTCAAACAGGATTACACCGATGATCGGTAATAATGGCAAAATGGCGTAAAAGGTCGGTACATCGGTTCTGATTTCCGACATATCGATCGGTTTTGCATTGACTTTTTCTTTGCGATCCAAATAACGTTGCCAGAAGAAATGAGCCGCACCAATGCCACAAATCGCCACAATGGACACCGGCAAGCTGGTGGAAAAGGCGAATTCGCTTAGTGATTGTTTGGAAATCTCCGCCGACAACACCACGTCTCCTGAGGTTGGCGATAAGATAATAGAAATCGGCGATGCACAAATGGCGGCGGCTGCACCACGAGAAATGCCCATATTAACCATGACAGGGAATAAAGTTGCCATTAATAACACACCCAAGCCTGTTGCAGAAGCAACCGCAAAAGACATCAAACAAGCAAGAAAATACGCCAATACCATCAGCACGTAAGGGGAGCGAATATTTTTTAACGGCATGGAAACGATTTTTACCACCATGTCGTTGGCGCCTAAGTGAGTCATGTAGGCGGAGAAACCGCATAAGATCATGATCATTAAGCCTAACCCACCACTGCGGTTGGAAAGCAAATATTTCACGTATTCAAGAATATCGAAATAGGCTGAGCCGGTACTTTTGACGTTTTCCGGCAAAATGGAATGCCCCATTAACACCGAAATCAATAACAAGACTAAACCGCCGAACATGAGCACGCCCGTCGCGGAATAGCCTTTCACGATATAGTAAGCGACCAGAATAATCGCCACTAAGCCAATGATTAAATCCATAATCTCTCCTTAGGTTTAAAATCAGTTACGAGGGAAAATTTAGCGAAAAAATAGCAAGTTTGTAAACGACCTTATGTGGAAAACTTGAAATAGATCATAGAAAAAGTGCGGTGATAAATCGTAACGTTTTTTTAGACGCTTTTATCACCGCACTTTTATCGTGCATTCGTTTATTTTTCCGTCAAATAAATGCTTTTATCCTGCTCATCTCGTGGCAGAATTAAATTTAACACCACTGCCGTAATTCCGCCTGCCGCAATGGCATTTCGGAAAACTTCCGGCAACATTTTGAACACTTCCGGCTCAAAAGCGACGCCCAATCCCACGCCGACGGCTGTTGCAGCAATAACCGCTTCACGCCGATTGATGCCATGAGTCATGATAATCCGTACACCGGCAATGGCAATTAATCCGAACATCAATACCATAGCGCCGCCAAGTACCGGGCTTGGAATGGTGGTGAAAGCGCGACCGACAATCGGGAATAAACCAAATAACACCAAAATAGCCGCGATAAATTTCCCCACATGACGGGAAGCCACGCCCGTCATTTGAATGACACCGTTATTTTGGGCAAAGGTGGTCAGCGGTAGAGAACCTAGCGCAGTGGCAATCACAGACACTAATCCATCGGCAAACACCCCGCCGCGTAAACGTTGGCGAAATGCTTCGCCTTCATAAGGCTGACCGGAAACCATCGCCGTTGCGGTTAAATCACCAACGGCTTCAAATACGCTTAATAAATAGATGATGGCCGCAACCCAAAAGGCTGACCAATCAAACGCAAAACCATATTTAAAGGGCATCGGGATGGTGAAAAAGTCCACGTCTTTTAACGGTGAAAAATCAACCATGCCTAAGGTTAATGCTACGATGTAGCCTGCAATGAGTCCTACGGCAATGCCACTCATGCGTAAAAACGGATTGCGCATACAGTTAAAAATGAGCACAACAACCAAGACTAAGGAAGCTAAACCGATATTTTGTAACGAGCCAAACGCCTCCGTGCCTTTGGCGCCAAACCCGCCGCCAAAATCGGTGATACCGATGTCAATCAAACTCAAGCCGATTAATAACACGACCACACCACTGACGGTTGGGGTGATGACACGTTTTAAATAAGGCAGCACCCAAGCGGCAGCGCACACAAGAAACGCCCCGACAAACGACACGCCAAGCAAGGTGGAAATCATGGTGTTTTCGTCAATGCCATTTCCTTTCATGCTGAGCCCAACGGCAATCATTACGCTGACGAAAGAGAAGTTTACCGATTGAATGGAAAGCATACCGGAGCCGATAAAACCGAAACGATGTACTTGAATATAAGTGCCGATACCGGACGCAACCATCGCCATGGAGACCAAATAAGCCGTCATGTGGACCGGTAAACCAAGCGCACCACCTACGATAAGCGCAGGCGTGACCATGGGGACGAAAATCGCCAATAGATGTGTAATGGCACTGATTAAAGCATTAAAAAAAGGCGGTTTGTCTTCTAAACAATAGACCAAATCCGCTTCCGCAGTTTGTTGTTCATGTTCCATGAGAGGATCCTTAGAAAGGGAAAGTGATAAGAGAATAATAGGGTCGAAATTTTAGTGGATTTTCAGCACTTGCGCAAACGATTGCTTTTTATTTTTTAAAGACAATTTTAAAAAGGACACATGAAAAAGTGCGGTGGATTGTTACTATAAATTTTTGTTGCTAGAAATTTTGAATACGAAGGATAAAAAATAATACAAAAAATGACCGCACTTTACTCTCCCCTCCACTCATTTCACAAAAATATAATACCTTAATGCACCATCCCCGTAGCGTGCAACTTGTTGCACGAAAACCACTCACAGCCGTACAGAGGCAGCTATAGGCAGCTTTCAGCACCTCGGCAAGATACTCGTAGTTTCAACACACAGCCACCCGAAGGTGTCTGCTTTTTTCTATAATGACCCATTTTTTATCGACCGCTTGTTTCAACACACAGCCGCGCGAAGGCGGCTGCGCGATTCCCAACTCGCAAAAAATATCGAATTACTGTTTCAACACACAGCCGCCCAAAGGTGGCTGCCATCGTAATGGTAACAATATCACTATCACCCCACATTTCAACACACAGCCACCCGAAGGTGGCTGCCGATTCGTTGGCAAAATCCAACCAATTAATACGAGTTTCAACACACAGCCACCCGAAGGTGGCTGCGCCGGAAGAATTAGAGACGATCAAAAACGAGGTGGTTTCAACACACAGCCACCCGAAGGTGGCTGCAATCACGACATAGTGATCGGCATTCTGGACAAGATGGTTTCAACACACAGCCGCGCGAAGGCGGCTGCCTTCTGTAAGGCGTTATACGATCACGAGTTTACGTTTCAACACACAGCCGCCCGAAGGCGGCTGCGAAAAATCACATATTGACGAATATCAGTCTTTAAGCTTCAACACACACCCGCATGAAGGCGGCTGCAAAAGGCACAAAAAGAATCTAAAAAGTTAGAAACGGTTTCAACACACAGCCGCGTGAAGGCGGCTGCTTTAAGAACGGTTAAGTTAGACATAATGTCTCTCCTGTTTCAACACACAGCCGCCCGAAGGCGGCTGCCCAAAGTCACCTAAACCAACGCGTTTAGCTGGGCGGTTTCAACACACAGCCGCGCGAAGGCGGCTGCGGAAATTAAATTATGAAAACAATCACTTTTTCAGTTTCAACACACAGCCGCACGAAGGCGGCTGCAATCGCAAAGCAACACGGTTTAAAATTAAAACTTGTTTCAACACACAGCCGCACGAAGGCGGCTGCATGATTTTGTGGGTGATTTATCTCCGGAAGCAAGAGTTTCAACGCACAGCCGCGCGAAAGCGGCTGCCCTTAAAACAGCGACCATCAGCCACAAAGTGGTAAAAGTTTCAACACGCAGCCGCCTGAAGGCGGCTTTTTAGGTTGCGTTAGAAAAATTTCTGACGCTCCGACGTTTCAACACGCAGCCGCCTGAAGGCGGCTGGGACGGGCGGGGAGTTGTGGGGCGCGTTAGTGTATGTTTCAACACGCAGCCGCCTGAAGGCGGCTGAGCCTCTCTCAAAAAGCCTTGCTCCATCAGGTTTCGCAGCCCCGATTTCACTAAGCTCCCAAGAAAAGCGCGAGCACGAGTATAACACAGCCTTTTCTGTTACACCCAAATTCGCAATATCCTGATTGTTAAAGAACAATCCCAATTCGCCAACCCTGCTACGTTTTCATGAGAATCGTAGGTTAGCGATTCACACAATCAACGTATCCTTAAACACATCCACCGCCGGTTTCGCGCCGTGGTGTTCCACTTTGCGCCGCCATTTGCTACCCAGATGGTAAAAGCGCAAGCTGTCGGTCTCGGGGTTGTAGGTTTTCAAAAGTTTGTCTTTTAAAACAACCCACTGGTCAGGCGCGATGTCGCATTCGAACACCGAATACTGCACGCGCACGCCGTAGTCCAGACACAATTTCGCCACGCGTCGCAGCCTTGCCTGTCCTTCCGCGTCTTCCAGCGAAATATCGTAAGTAATCAACATCAGCATTTTGTATTCCCATGTGCAGGCTACTTTAGAGGTCGTCTGAAAACGTCCGACCTGTTTTCAGACGACCTGCAAACCTATCTCATTAAAAACGGCGGGTATTCCGCCAAATCTCCGCGCAAGTGCCGTGCCAACAGCATTGCCTGTATATACGGCAGCAAGCCAATTTCTACTTCCTCACCCAAAAACGGATGTACGATTTTCTCCTGCTTTTTCGCCTGCAAGGCTTGGAACAACAGCTTACGCGCCTCGGCTTTCAGACTCACCGCGCCGCTTGCCTCGGTAACAAAATCCTGAGGTTTGATTTGCCCGCGATTAATCAGCGACAACACCAGCCTGTACGCCCACCATGCGCGGAATTCTTCCAAAATATCCTGCGCCAAACTGTCGCGTCCCGGTCGGTCGGCGTGCAAAAAGCCCACCTGCGGGTCCAGCCCCACGCCTTGCAGCGCGCCGCTGATGTCCTTGCCCAACAGACTGTACACAAACGACAACAGCGCATTCACCCCGTCTCTGGGCGGGCGGCGGTTGCGCCCGTCAAAAGAAAAGCCGCTTTTTTTGCTCAAAAGCTGCCCGAACACGCCGAAATAACGCGCCGCCGCATCGCCTTCAATGCCGCGTACCACGTCCAGCTCCGCCGCGCTCTTCAACTGCCGCAGCGAAATATTCAAAGCATCGACCGCACTTTGAATCGCCGCATTATCCCCATAATTGCGAATCTGCCGCTGAAGCACTCGTTTACCCGCCTGAATCTTTGCCGCGATGATATTGCGCGCAATCGGCACGGGGGTTTGTTCCGACACCCGATACTGCGCCCGACGCAACAGCACATTGCCGCTCTGCCGCCCCTGAAGCCGCCCCAAGAAACGCCCGTTTTCGGTAAAAAACGCCAAATTCACATTATTTTCGCCGCAAAACCCCAACAAAAACGGCGATACCAGCACATTCCCAAAACAGAAAATATGCCCGATGGAATGCACCGGCAACTGCACCACCTTCTTACGCTCCTGCTCCACCACCAGCGTCTCCCGCTCCTTGTGCAGATAACTGCCTTGGGTGGTGATGTAGAGCGTGTTTTGCAGTTTGCGCATGGGGAACTCCTTGAGGTTTTGAACGCAGTTTGGGAACATTTGACAGGGTAGGGCTACCTGAGAATCGGGTAGGTCGGATTCTTAAATCCGACATTTTCAAAATTACCGAAACAATTTTAAATTACATAAATATCAGATAGCTGTCGGATACAAGTATCCGCCCTACACAGACTACACTTTGGGGATTGATTAAGTTGGGCTACCTGAAAATGGTACTAACTCATACTTATTTCCATCCCATAACTTAAACTCTAAAAATTTTGGCTTGCCCTCTTCTGTTAAATCAAACTTAGTAACTTAAATAGAAACAAAATTTTTATTATTTTTTAATAATTCATTTGTTAAATTAAAAATGCTTTTAGCAATTTTCTGCATTTCCATTGTATAAAATATACTAAATCCTGCCAGTGATTGTCCTAATTTAAAAGGCATATAGGTACTACCATCGTCTAGTGTTATGGCACTATTGATATTTGAATTCCTATAAGACTTTATATCTTTTGTATCTGAAATAATTGGAGATATGCCAATCATATTCTCTACTTTACAGTGCTTAATGAGATCAGGTTTTTCCTTGTGAATAATTTCTAAAACATCTTTTTCATACCAAATATCTCCATATCCTTTCCCGTGTTGTTTACTAACAACAAAAAACACCTCACTATCCGTTACAAGCCCCAAAGCAATCTCGCCAGTCCTCTTAATAAAATCATTTTTTACTATTTCTCCAAGGTGGAAATGCTTAATACCAAAATTATCTAACATCCCATCAACTGAATTAGCAATGATTGATGACTTACTCAAATAAGCATTAACATCTTCTCCATTAATTAATTTTTCTTTTAATTTATCAAAGCCTTTTTTATTTTCGGGAGAAATAGAAAATTGCTTAGATAAAATAACATTTCTGGGTTTGGCAATTACTAATTTCGAACGATAATTAAGATATTGTATAAAATATGGAACTTCTCCAGATTCATCATAATCAATATTCTCTTTTATAAATTTATCTTTTGCCCAATTATTTACTATTAAAAGAGCATCATCATAAGTAAATTTCATTGATTTTTTGTGCATAATTTAAAATCCTATATTGTGTTAATATTCCACAAACAACCTCGCCACATACTCCACACTCCTATCCCGTTTCCCCAGCAACTCAGGCTGGCAAATCTCCACCAGAGAGCAGGCTTTGCAGCGTTTGCCGTAGTCGGGCGGTGGGGTTTGGCCGCTGTTTAGGAGTTCGCGCACGGCGGCGATGGTGGCAAGTGTTTGGGCACGCAGGTCGTCTGAAAACGTGATGGGGACGCGATGGCGGGTTTGCATATACCACAGCGCGCCTTCGTTAACGGTTTGCCCTGTCATTTCTTCCAAGCACAAGCCTTGGGCGCAAAGCTGAATTTCGTCCATCGGGTCGGGTTTGGGCTTGCCGCGTTTGTATTCCACGGGTTTCAAACGGCCTGTTTTCGTGTCCACTTCCACCAAATCCAACACGCCACTGATACCCAGTTTCTCCGCCGATACATGCACCGTCCGCTCAAAACGCACACCCTTGCGCGTTTCTGGCTCGCCCGAATCCACCCGCTCATGCAGCGCTCTGCCCTGCGCGGTCAAATAGTTCTCTGCCCACGCCTGCTCGTTGTGAATCAACGCGCATTGACGCGGACAGAAAGCGTAGTGTTGTAGTGCGGAAAGGGGAATCAGGCGCGTGTCCTGATTTCCCCCTTGGGTTTCGGTTGAAAGTGCGGTCATCTTTTTGAATATTTTAGAAGCCGCCGATTTCCTGCGGAACTAAACTATCAAGGTTTTCCAGTTCATAGCTGCCGTCAGCATTCACTTTCAGGCTGCCGTGCACTTTGGCGGAAGAGTATAGCCCTGCTTTGCTGTTGTGTTCCCACCAGATAAGTTTCAACACCTGCATGCTGCCTTCGGGGCGGGCGGATGATGCGTCTCCTTCAAAGAGTTTGGTAAGTACGGTTTTGATTTTTTCGGCATCGTCGTCTGAAAAGCCGGTGCGCTCGGCAAGCTGCGGCGACATCGCGCCGAAGGCGACATACACGCCGTTATCGACGCGGTGTTTCATGCCCATGGTGTCGGAAGATTTTTTCGTGCCATCACCTTCGCCGCTGACGCTTTTGGTGATCTGGGTGCTGGTGATGTTAATCGGCTCGACGCTAAATGCGGATTGAATAGTAACGGGGCCGCACACAGCGATGGATATGCCGCTGCTGCCGTCGCCGCTGAATGCGAAGACTTGTCCGAAGCTGCGTACATCCAGCCATTTTTCGCAGGCTTTTTTGGCGGTGTCGTCTTTGTTGGCTTTTTTGGCGTTAAAGGCATCCGCACCCAAGCCGACATCTTTGTCTTTGGCGCGGTTGGCCAGGCTGGTCATGCCGTCGGTTTTCTTTTCGTCCGATTGTACGAAGATGCTCTCGCCACTGTCTTGCAGGCGGTCGCGGATTTTGCGTTTCAGGCACACATCGGTCATTTCGCCGAAACCTTGGAAATCAGCACGCGGGCGGTTGCCGTTTAAAGGGTCGCCGTTAGGGTTGGCGTTGGTTACTTTCAGGATTAAGGCAAAGTCGATTTTTTTGGTTAAGCTCATTTTTGTTTTCCTTTAAATGGGTTATTCGTGGGTTTCGGTTGCTTCTTGCTCGGGTTGGTTGGATTTGTTGCGATACGCCATTTTTTGGCTGTGGTATCCTAACAGGAATTCCGGTTCCAAAGGTTTGTCTAAATCGCATCCTTCCTGTTTCAAATCATCCAGCACGCATATAAGCTGATTAATTTCGTTTTCTCGATTACTAAAAAAGCCTATCGGACTGGTTAGAACAAATTTTTCCGAAATCCTAATTGGGTAGTCTTTACGCAATCGATCTTTATACGGTTTCAGATTGGTTTCAAGCTGCTCCCATGTATGAAACGGACGTATAACAAAACGCTGCATATAGTTTTCCGCATTGGTTGCACGGGTTTCGTTGGCTATTCTCAATGCGGTGCGTTCTAAATGTTCGGCAACTGCTAGTAATCTGCCAAATATATAATCGCGCGAGCAGTTTTGGGTATCCAAACTCATAAGGTAAGTTCTCCGTTGTGATAAATCGTGATGACGGGCGCGCCAGCCTTTGTATAGGGCGCAGGCGACGCCGATGTTTCTTTGCCACTCCCAGTTTTCGCAGCCGTTCGGGTTGCAGGCTGCCTGAAAACTCTTTTGCACCAAATCTTCAGGAATCGGCACGGATGTTCCGCCTGCAATAACGGGCAGAAGTCGAGCGTAAAGCTGTTTTTTGAGCGTGTCGGACAGGGATTTGCCGTACACGGTATCGGCAATGCTGTAAGGCGACGGCGGGACGAAGCGCCATTGGGTGCGCTTGTCGTTTTTTTTGCCGTTTGGGACTTCAATGCTGTAACGCTGATACCAAGAAAAATCGTCAATCCACGCGTCTAAATTGGCGAAATAGTCAGCAGGCAGAAATTCTTGGTAATAAGTTAATGCCATGCGCCCCGGCGTGGCAGAATCGAGCATAATCAGGGATATTTGTTCGTACTCTTTCAATTCCGCCTGATAGCCGTGCAGTTTCTTTTTGATGATTTGCGCAGCAGCGCGCCCGATATTTACAGACCAATCAAGGGATGGCTGTTCAGACGATGCTTGCGACGAAAATTCATCAGGATTTTCAACCGCACTTATGTCCAAATTATCCCAATCAATTTCGCTGTAAATGTCTTTCATCGGAGATGGTACGGGTTTGCCGCTGATTGCCCAAGCGACGGTAACTTGATCTCCGTTTCGGATGCCTTGACGGGAAATCAGCCAACGCAGCGCGCTGTGTGCCTTGGCGGACACATCTGCCGATACGCTGGCGGCTTCTTCGGCGGTAGCAAAACGCCCGCGAAAGGTGTAGCCCGCCGTATCGTTGGAAGAAATCAGTTTGGCTTTATCGCCCGTGTGGCGCAGTTTGGCGGGATGCATGGTGGAAATGACGGCTTCTTTGCCCTGCACTAGGCAAAAGCCTTTTTCGGCTTTTTCCGAAGCAACGTAATCCGCCCAAGATTGTTGTATGGTTTTGTCCATCCACGTTTGGCTGTGTACGTCGCCCGCAATTTCCACTTGCTAGCAAACCAATGCCGAGCCGAATTCGATTTCACCTTTAGTTTTGGGCAGCACGGAGAAAATCGGCGGCGCATCGCCTTCGGCTTCCCATTTGTTCAGCACTTTGTTACCGGAATCGAACTGAAATATGCCTGCTTCCACCAAATCGGCAACTAGCCGCCCTTTGGAAACATAGTTCAACACAGCCTGCACTTTGGGATGAGCAAAAGGCGATTCGCACCATGCTTTGAGTTGTTTCAGGTAGCCATCAAAATAGGCTTTCTTTTCGCCGCCGTAATCGACGTAATCCTTGGCGACATATTGAATTTTGTCGGCAAGTGGATGCGGAGCTTCGCCGCTGGTGCGGTTTTCAGACGACTCGGTGGCAGGCAGCAGAATCGCCGTTTTTGGCGGCATAACGCGTGCCGTCTGAAAATTGCCTTGTCCGTCAATCACGATGACGATGTGCGCGTTTTGGATGGTATGCCCGACCGGCGTCAGCGGCTCGGCATCATCGGTAACACCCTGTTCCAGAATGCTTTCATACGTCCGATAAAGTTTCTGCATCCAGCTCATAATTCCAGCTCCTTGGCTTCATCTTCCACAGGCTTGACGTTTTCGCTGCATTTGAACGGTTTTTCAGGTTGCATTTTGCGGATAAACCGGGTTTTCAGGCAACCTGCACTTTCGTTTACACTGGGAAACTCAATCACGCCGTTTTGCATGTTCGCCATCCAAAAACGACTGACCAATTCGGGCTTTCCGGTTTCTTCGGGATAGCCGAAGCTGTGGAACATCAGACCGAAATCCAAATTACCGTATCCATTGTAAAAGCCTTCACCTTCGCCAAATTCACAAGGCTCAACATAGCCTTGGCAATCGCGCGTGCCGAGAAAAATATCCTGTCGCCCGCCGCGTTCCAACATTCTTCTGGCAATGGCGATATGTTTGCCGAAATTGCGGTCGCCTGCCAATTCTTCCCAATGTTCGTTCCATTCAAAATGTGCCTCCACTTGGTATTCCACGTCCTGCAAAAAGGTGTAAATCGCCAAAGTGTTGCCGCCGTTCCAGTCCAGCGGTTTGGTGGACTTGCTTTGGGTGCGGATGGGTTTCATCACGCGGATGCGGTCGATATGCCAAATCAGCGTGGGCTTCCAGTAAATGCTTTTGACAATGCCTTTAATAGCTTCGTATGTCGGCACTTGGTAGCTGAATTTTTCGCCGCCAATTTTGGTAACAGGGTCGGTAAACAAGGCTTGCCGCCCCCATACGTGGAAACTGATTTTGCTGTCCATATTGCTCCTATAAGTCGTAAAAAGTCATTTCGCTTGTTTCATCTAAAGACAAGCCGAATTCATCGTTGTAATGGCGTTCATCCAAATAATAAATGCCCGAACCTTCGATGGTTTCATGCAGGACGTTTTCTTTTTGTAATTTATCCCAAACGTTGGGGAAGACATTCACGCTGTAACGCTGGGCTTTTTGCAAAGTGCGGTGCATTTCTTTCGGATTCCATTCGCCGCAGAGTTTGGCAATGAGTTCCGTACCTTCGTCGCCATACGGCACAATCACGGCGCGTGTCGGCGCGTCTATGGCTTGGAAAGCGCGCCCTGCACTTTTGAAGGATTGCATCAGCAACGGCAACGGTTTGCTTCTTTTACTATTTTTTTCACCATAAGGATTCAGCGCGTTATCGCTCAACCAATCCAGCAGTGAACCCGTTGCGCTGTTTTTGACGGAATACGCCATTTCATCGCTGCGCTGGTAAAAATAGTATTCAAAATAACGCTCCATCGCGGCAGGCTGCAAAATATCCTGCCCAGCAAAATCGCGAAACACACGTTCGGCATGGATTTTGCCTGCCTGAATATCGGGTAATATCCGCGTAAAATCTTGCTCTTGCAAATTCAACACCCAAACCTGCCCTTTGCCTTCTTTCTCGCCGTGCCGGTTGCAGCGCCCTGCTGCTTGGGCAATACTGTCCAGCCCACCCAAAGCTCGAATCACACAAGCCATGGAAATATCCACACCTGCTTCTATGAGTTGAGTGCTGATGCAGATAACGGGTTCTTTGTTTTTTAGACGAGCTTTGATGGTGTCAAAAATCGCTTTGCGGTGCGCCGCGCATTGGTTGGTACTTAAATGAAACAAGGCCTCAGGCGGCACGTTCTGCCTTTGGCAATATTGATAAAGCTCCTGCGCCCATTTTTTAGTATTGACGATAAATAGGCAGCTTGGGGTCGTCTGAAACTGTTCCAGCAAAAACACGCCCGCTTCTTGCACATTCCAGCCGCCTGCTTTTTCGTTGAATCGAATTTCCACGCGCGATAAATCGGCAAATAATTTGTCTAAATCCTGATGCTCGCCCATGATTTCGGCATGTGCAGGCTGCTTTAACAAACCTCGTGCGGCAATGCTTTCCCTTTTATCTTTTGGGAAATTCTGCAAACCCGATTCACCGAGTAAAGGTTGCGTCGCTGTACACAAAACCGCCGTGCTTTTGCCAAATGCCGTCAACCAGTTCAGCACATTGCAAAACAAATGTACGCATTTCACAGGCAGGGTTTGGATTTCGTCAAAAATCAGCACTGCATTGGTTATCGGATGGATATGGCGTGCGCCGCGGGTACCGCAGCCGAGCCAAGCATCCAAGAACTGCACCATCGTGGTAAATACAATGGGCTTATCCCAGTTTTCGGATAATAGCTTGTCCTGCCAGCTTTGTTTTTCGGGTTCTAAATTGGAATGATGTTCAAGCACCCAATCTTCGCCAAGAATTTCGCGCACGGCTTGGGCATTTTGGTCGATGATGGAAGTATAGGGAATGATGTAGATAATACGGTCGAGATTGTGCTTTTGCGCATGATGGAGGGCATAGCGCAGACTGGCCAATGTTTTACCGCCACCGGTCGGCACGGTCAGCGTATAAATACCTTGAGAATCGACCGCTCTTTTTAGGCAGTCGTCTGAAATTCGACGGCGGATTTCGTCAATGGGATAACGGTTTTCAAAACCTGCTAATTTGGCTTCCAATTTATCAATCGCCGGTTGCCAATCTGGTTTTTCAGTCAAGCGGCGTACTTCTTTTTGCGCTTCCCGCTCAAAATCCGAGCTGTTGATACGGTCGGCATCAATCAGGCAACTGAATAGGAAACGTGTCAGACAGCCGAGATAAAATTCTTTGATTTTGTTATTGGTGGCTTGGTCAGAGAGAATCGGTTTCACTGCATTTAGCAGGCTGCGAATTAGGTTTTCACCGGTCAGTTCTTTCGCTTTTTGCAGAACAGCTTCATCGGCATTTTGCTCGCATTCCGCCAAATGCGTCAGTTCATCAGTTTTATTAAACCGCTCAATCCATTTTGGATTACCTTCTTCATCCAAACAGTCAATCAAGCCTTCGCCGTGGTGTGATGCAATGCACAAACCCAGCATTTGTCCGAACAATTCGCCGATGCCCTGCTCTGCACCAAATTTTCTTAATTCGCGGTAAACCCATTGTGCACCGGCGGTGGAGTGGTCAACTTTACTGCCGTTCGGCGTACTTTCTTCATCATCCAAATCGGGATTAAAAAAACCGGTTTCATCATGGAGATATTTTTGGAATTTGCGGGAATATTTACCGAAATCGTGCATGAGGCCAAGTAATTCACCAACAAAACCTAAATTCAGTTTTGCGGCAAGCTGCCCAGAGATAGTAGAGGTTTCTAGTAGGTGATCAATAAGTAATTGCTGTAATCCATCAAGTTTACGTACATGAGCAATTGCATCTTTAGGCATTAAGAATCTCCTTTTGCTCAAAATAATATCAAAATCTTGAAGAAGGGTATCAAAAATTTTTTACGTAACCAAATACATAAACTTTATTCTGAGATATTCATCACATTTTACTTTTATGGGCTAACAGCCAAAAGCAAAAACCCCCGATGCTCTCACATCAGGGGTTCATGCGAATAAACTTGGCGGTGACCTACTCTCACATGGGAACATCCCACACTACCATCGGCATAACAGCGTTTCACTTCTGAGTTCGGTATGGAATCAGGTGGGTCCACCGCATTATCGCCGCCAAAAATCGGTCGATGATATTCTTCTCTTTCTCTCTTATCTCTTTCTTTTTATTTCTCTGTCTTCTTCAAACTAAAACAAGCTGACTCTCCACTTTCTCTTCTTCGTCTCGTCTCTTAACTGTTACCTTCTACTTCGCTCCATGCTCCAGGTCTCCCCAAAACACTTGAGCGTTGTATGGCTAAGCCTCTCGGGCAATTAGTATGCGTTAGCTCAATGTATCACTACACTTACACACCGCACCTATCTACGTCTTAGTCTTAAACAACCCTTACACACTTGATGTGTGGGAGAACTCATCTCTTGGCAAGTTTCGTGCTTAGATGCTTTCAGCACTTATCTCTTCCGCATGTAGCTACCCGGCAATGCGTCTGGCGACACAACCGGAACACCAGTGATGCGTCCACTCCGGTCCTCTCGTACTAGGAGCAGCCCCAATCAATTCTCCAACGCCCACGGCAGATAGGGACCGAACTGTCTCACGACGTTCTAAACCCAGCTCGCGTACCACTTTAAATGGCGAACAGCCATACCCTTGGGACCTACTTCAGCCCCAGGATGTGATGAGCCGACATCGAGGTGCCAAACACCGCCGTCGATATGAACTCTTGGGCGGTATCAGCCTGTTATCCCCGGAGTACCTTTTATCCGTTGAGCGATGGCCCTTCCATGCAGAACCACCGGATCACTATGACCTACTTTCGTACCTGCTCGACTTGTCTGTCTCGCAGTTAAGCTTGCTTATACCATTGCACTAACCTCACGATGTCCGACCGTGATTAGCAAACCTTCGTGCTCCTCCGTTACGCTTTGGGAGGAGACCGCCCCAGTCAAACTACCCACCAGACACTGTCCGAGACCACGTTTCGCAATCTTCGTTAGAACATCAAACGTTAAAGGGTGGTATTTCAAGGACGACTCCATAATCACTGGCGTGACTACTTCAAAGTCTCCCACCTATCCTACACATCAAAATTCAATGTTCAGTGTCAAGCTATAGTAAAGGTTCACGGGGTCTTTCCGTCTAGCCGCGGGTACACCGCATCTTCACGGCGATTTCAATTTCACTGAGTCTCGGGTGGAGACAGCCTGGCCATCATTATGCCATTCGTGCAGGTCGGAACTTACCCGACAAGGAATTTCGCTACCTTAGGACCGTTATAGTTACGGCCGCCGTTTACTGGGGCTTCGATCAGGAGCTTCTCTTTCGATTACACCATCAATTAACCTTCCAGCACCGGGCAGGCATCACACCCTATACGTCCACTTTCGTGTTTGCAGAGTGCTGTGTTTTTAATAAACAGTTGCAGCCAGCTGGTATCTTCGACCGGTTCAACCTTCGCCCGCAAGGGACTACAATCTACGCCGGCGCACCTTCTCCCGAAGTTACGGTGCTATTTTGCCTAGTTCCTTCACCCGAGTTCTCTCAAGCGCCTGAGTATTCTCTACCTGACCACCTGTGTCGGTTTTCAGTACGGTTTAGTAAAGCCTTTCGCTTAGTGGCTTTTCCTGGAAGTGTGGTATCAGTTACTTCAGCTCCGTAGAGCCTCGTCATCATCTCTCAGTGTTAAGGAAGTCCGGATTTGCCTAAACTTCCCACCTACCAACTTAAACGTACATATCCAACAGTACGCTAACCTAACCTGCTCCGTCCCCACATCGCAGCTTTACCAAGTACGGGAATATTAACCCGTTTCCCATCGACTACGCTTTTCAGCCTCGCCTTAGGGGCCGACTCACCCTGCCCCGATTAACGTTGGACAGGAACCCTTGGTCTTCCGGCGAACGGGTTTTTCACCCGTTTTATCGTTACTTATGTCAGCATTCGCACTTGTGATACGTCCAACAGCCCTCTCGAACCATCTTCATCCGCTTACACAACGCTCCCCTACCCAACAGACTTTCGTCTGATGCCGCAGCTTCGGTGCTATATTTGAGCCCCGTTACATCTTCCGCGCAGGCCGACTCGACTAGTGAGCTATTACGCTTTCTTTAAATGATGGCTGCTTCTAAGCCAACATCCTAGCTGTCTAAGCCTTCCCACTTCGTTTCCCACTTAATATAGACTTTGGGACCTTAGCTGGCGGTCTGGGTTGTTTCCCTCTCCACGACGGACGTTAGCACCCGCCGTGTGTCTCCTGAGTATCACTCTTCGGTATTCGTAGTTTGCATCGGGTTGGTAATCCGGGATGGACCCCTAGCCGAAACAGTGCTCTACCCCCGAAGGTGTCCGCTCAAGGCTCTACCTAAATAGATTTCGGGGAGAACCAGCTATCTCCCGGTTTGATTGGCCTTTCACCCCCAGCCACAAGTCATCCGCTAATTTTTCAACATTAGTCGGTTCGGTCCTCCAGTTAGTGTTACCCAACCTTCAACCTGCCCATGGCTAGATCACCGGGTTTCGGGTCTATACCTTGCAACTCAACGCCCAGTTAAGACTCGGTTTCCCTTCGGCTCCCCTATTCGGTTAACCTCGCTACAAAATATAAGTCGCTGACCCATTATACAAAAGGTACGCAGTCACCCTTGCGGGCTCCCACTGCTTGTACGTACAAGGTTTCAGGTTCTATTTCACTCCCCTCACCGGGGTTCTTTTCGCCTTTCCTTCACAGTACTGGTTCACTATCGGTCAATCAGGAGTATTTAGCCTTGGAGGATGGTCCCCCCATCTTCAAACAGGATATCACGTGTCCCGCCCTACTTCTCGTTAGCTTAGTACCACGACCTGGACTTCGAGTACGGGGCTATCACCCTGTGTCGCCAAGCTTCCCAGCTTGTTCCTCTGTCTCTATCGCTATCACTAACAGGCTCTTTCGCTTTCGCTCGCCGCTACTCACAAAATCTCGGTTGATTTCTTTTCCTCGGGGTACTTAGATGTTTCAGTTCTCCCGGTTCGCCTCACTTACCTATGAATTCAGTAAGTGATAGTAGATTCTTCATCTACTGGGTTTCCCCATTCGGACATCTTGGATTAAACGCCTCTTATCGACTCATCCAAGCTTTTCGCAGATTAGCACGTCCTTCTTCGCCTCTGATTGCCAAGGCATCCACCTTGTACGCTTTGTCACTTAGCCATACAACCTCAAGTATTCTTAGGATGAACAATCTGATGAAGATAAAATGGAATTTAAAGTTAAAATTCACTTTACATCATAGATTGATGCTAAAAACACGTTAGGTTTGTCAGCCGTAACAGTTAATTTATTCAGAATCATTGCCTTTTATCAATGACCCTTACTCAGACTTTCTTGAAAGTCTCGTTTTCAGCTTGTTTCCAGTTTGTTAAAGAACAGTTTATTAAGAAGACAAAAAATCATCTTTAAATGGCGTCCCCACGGGGATTCGAACCCCGGTTACCGCCGTGAAAGGGCGATGTCCTAGGCCTCTAGACGATGGGGACAACATGTAAAGATATTCTTCACATCTTGCTTTATTTGTTTATTCTTCTTTTGTTTACAATCATCAGCCAAACTGTGTGGACACTTAAAGTCAATTCTATCTTTGGTAAGGAGGTGATCCAACCGCAGGTTCCCCTACGGTTACCTTGTTACGACTTCACCCCAGTCATGAATCATACCGTGGTAAACGCCCTCCCGAAGGTTAAGCTATCTACTTCTGGTACAACCCACTCCCATGGTGTGACGGGCGGTGTGTACAAGGCCCGGGAACGTATTCACCGCGACATTCTGATTCGCGATTACTAGCGATTCCGACTTCATGGAGTCGAGTTGCAGACTCCAATCCGGACTTAGACGTACTTTCTGAGATTCACTCCACCTCGCGGCTTCGTCACCCTCTGTATACGCCATTGTAGCACGTGTGTAGCCCTACTCGTAAGGGCCATGATGACTTGACGTCATCCCCACCTTCCTCCGGTTTATCACCGGCAGTCTCCTTTGAGTTCCCGACCGAATCGCTGGCAACAAAGGATAAGGGTTGCGCTCGTTGCGGGACTTAACCCAACATTTCACAACACGAGCTGACGACAGCCATGCAGCACCTGTCTCATGGTTCCCGAAGGCACTCCCGTATCTCTACAAGATTCCATGGATGTCAAGAGTAGGTAAGGTTCTTCGCGTTGCATCGAATTAAACCACATGCTCCACCGCTTGTGCGGGCCCCCGTCAATTCATTTGAGTTTTAACCTTGCGGCCGTACTCCCCAGGCGGTCGATTTATCACGTTAGCTACGGGCACCAAGCTTAAAGCTCAATCCCCAAATCGACAGCGTTTACAGCGTGGACTACCAGGGTATCTAATCCTGTTTGCTCCCCACGCTTTCGCACATGAGCGTCAGTACATTCCCAAGGGGCTGCCTTCGCCTTCGGTATTCCTCCACATCTCTACGCATTTCACCGCTACACGTGGAATTCTACCCCTCCCTAAAGTACTCTAGCTACCCAGTCTGAAATGCAATTCCCAGGTTAAGCCCGGGGATTTCACACCTCACTTAAATAGCCGCCTGCGTGCCCTTTACGCCCAGTTATTCCGATTAACGCTCGCACCCTCCGTATTACCGCGGCTGCTGGCACGGAGTTAGCCGGTGCTTCTTCTGTGATTAACGTCAATTTGTTGCGCTATTAACACAACAACCTTCCTCGTCACCGAAAGAACTTTACAACCCGAAGGCCTTCTTCATTCACGCGGCATGGCTGCGTCAGGGTTGCCCCCATTGCGCAATATTCCCCACTGCTGCCTCCCGTAGGAGTCCGGGCCGTGTCTCAGTCCCGGTGTGGCTGGTCATCCTCTCAGACCAGCTAGAGATCGTCGGCTTGGTAGGCCTTTACCCCACCAACTACCTAATCCCACTTGGGCTCATCTCATGGCATGTGGCCTTGCGGTCCCACACTTTCATCTCTCGATTCTACGCGGTATTAGCGACAGTTTCCCGTCGTTATCCCCCTCCATAAGCCAGATTCCCAAGCATTACTCACCCGTCCGCCACTCGTCAGCAAGAAAGCAAGCTTTCTCCTGTTACCGTTCGACTTGCATGTGTTAAGCCTGCCGCCAGCGTTCAATCTGAGCCATGATCAAACTCTTCAATTCAAAAAGTTTAATCGCTCAATACTGCTGACTTAATTAATCATCTATATAAATAAACGAATCTTCGTAGCACTATTCAGTTCAATTTTAAAATTCTTTAATGATAAAAACGAATCTTCAAGTGCCCACACAGTTTGTCTGATTGATTGTTAAAGAACAAAAAATTCTGAGAAACCTCAGAATTTAAATTGGTCGGCGAGATAGGATTTGAACCTACGACCCACTGGTCCCAAACCAGTTGCGCTACCAAACTGCGCTACTCGCCGATGGGGTGGCTAATGGGACTTGAACCCACGACAACCGGAATCACAATCCGGGGCTCTACCAACTGAGCTATAGCCACCATATTTAATAAGTTGAACTTGCATGACCTTGGCGCGCTCGACAGGATTTGAACCTGCGACCTTTGGCTCCGGAGGCCAACGCTCTATCCAACTGAGCTACGAGCGCTAGAAGCGTCGTTGCGGGGCGTATATTAAAAGTTTAGAAAGTGCTTGTCTAGCTTTTTTTTGTAAAATTTTATCACCAGCTATTTTTTTAACCAAAATGAATATAATTTATAAAATTTCTGGTTATTTTTTATTTAACTCTAACTTTTTAGTGAAAAATTTAACATCTATTTAGTTTTCGCCCGTTTAGCCGCTCGGCGTTTCAGACGACGTATCCAACGGGTAATCTTCCAAGCTTTCGTAATAGAATAAGAATAAAGGAAAAAGAGAATAATAAATGCGATGAACATGATCCATTCATTAATATAGTAAATTTCCCCTAAAATCCCAAAGCAGGCACACAATGCCGCGACAAAGGTAATTAACAAAAACGCCTGACGGGAAGTTAAACCTGCACGTACCATCAAATGATGGACATGTAAGCGGTCCGGACGGAATGGGCTCTTCCCTTTTCTTAAACGACGATAAATAATCGCCACCATATCTACCAACGGAATAGCAATCACCCAAAGTGCGGTCACCGGATTCATCGGATGACCTTTGCCTTGCGTACTTAGCAATAAAATCCAAATAATCGTAAAACCGATCAGCGTACTGCCGGCATCGCCCATAAAGACTTTAAATTTCGGTCCCAACGGAATCCCCAGATTCATCATTAAATAAGGAATCGTTGCAATAATTAAGCCAAAACTCCAATACGCCAAATCCATTTGCCCATCACGATACATCAAAATACCGATTGCAGCGAAAGAAACACAAGACAAGCCGCCCAGTAAACCGTCAATACCATCGATCATATTAAAAGCATTAATAATGCCGATGGTCGCTAAAACAGTAATAATCAAGCCGATAGATCCTAACGTAAGCTGAAATGGCCCTAAAATTTGCCCTAAATGATCGAGGTAAACATTCCCCATATCGATCATGAGAATAGCTAAAAATGCCTGAACGCCTGCACGCAAGAAAGGACTAATGTCATAACGGTCATCAATAATGCCCATTAATAGCAAGACTAAAATACTGAATAAATAAAGATAAGGTAAACGCGTTTGATCCCACTGCATGAGATAAAAACAAAGATTCCCCATAAACAATGAAATGCCGCCAATTAACGGAATTGCGCCTTGATGGCGTTTACGATAGTTAGGTTTATCCACCAAACCGATTTTAATCGCAACGGGGCGCATCACAAGTAAAGTTAAAAGTGCCCCAAGAAATGTAACAAATAACGTCAATAGCATAGGTTTTCCAATGAAAATAAAATGCGCAAAGGATATCACAAAGGCAAAAGGCTACATAAATATTTTTACTCACCTTCCTTTTTTTCAGTACAATAAAGCACTTTTTGTATATAAGGATAAAAACGATGGCAAATTCAACCGCACTTTTCTCCCGCGCTCAACATGTTATTCCGGGCGGCGTTAATTCACCGGTTCGCGCTTTTAACGGTGTCGGCGGCACACCGGTCTTTATTGAAAAAGCGCAAGGCGCTTATATTTATGACACAGACGGTAAACAATATATCGACTACGTAGGGTCTTGGGGCCCAATGATTTTAGGACACAATCACCCCACTATTTTAAATGCCGTGATGAAAACCGCACAAAATGGCTTGAGTTTCGGCGCACCGACACCGTTGGAAATCGAACTCGCCGAATTAGTGTGTGAACTTATCCCTTCAATTGAAATGGTCAGAATGGTGAGCTCCGGCACCGAAGCTACGATGTCAGCCATTCGCCTAGCCCGTGGCTATACAAATCGAGATAAAATTATCAAATTCGAAGGTTGCTATCATGGTCATGCGGATTCCTTATTAGTCAAAGCCGGTTCCGGCGCATTAACATTGGGACAACCTAACTCACCGGGTGTGCCGGCAGATTTTGCCAAACACACGCTCACCTGTACCTATAACGACATCGACTCTGTCAAACAAGCCTTCGAGCAATATCCTGACGACATCGCTTGCGTGATTGTTGAACCGGTCGCGGGCAACATGAACTGTGTTCCACCAAAAAATGATTTTCTGCAAGGGTTACGTAAACTTTGCGATCAATATGGCGCCGTATTCATCATTGATGAAGTAATGACCGGTTTCCGTGTGGCGCTTGGCGGTGCACAACGTTACTACAATGTCACACCGGATTTAACCTGTTTAGGCAAGGTGATCGGCGGTGGTATGCCGGTGGGTGCCTTTGGCGGTAAGAAAGAAATTATGCAATACATTGCCCCAACTGGCCCGGTTTACCAAGCAGGCACCTTATCCGGCAACCCGATTGCCATGGCAGCCGGTATCGCTTGCTTAACAGAATTGAAAAAAGCCGGTAATGAGCAAAAACTGGCGCAACAAACCGAAAAATTAGCAAAAGGCTTGCAACAGTTTGCCGATAAGCATCAAGTGCCGTTTACCGTCAATTATGTCGGTGGCATGTTCGGCATTTTCTTTACTGATAAAAAAGAAGTGACTTGTTATCAGGACGTGATGACGTGCGATACCGAAAAATTTAAACGCTTTTTCCACAAAATGTTAGATTTAGGCGTTTATCTGGCGCCGTCTGCATTTGAGGCGGGCTTTATGTCTCTTGCGCATTCTGATGAAGACATCAAGCGCACGCTAGCGGCAGCAGATATTGCTTTTGCTGAATTGGCATAATGCATAAAACGCAAAGTGCGGTCAGTTTTACAAACGTTTTTAAATCTGACCGCACTTTAGTCTTATTATTCAGCCAGTTCTGTGCTCATCAGACATTAACTCTCGTCCATCATGCTGAACTTATGAGACAGGAATTATGAAATAACAAAATCCAGTTCTTTCATGTATCGCTCATAACATTGCAAGATGTCCACGATCAAATCCTCTTCCTTTGTGATATTCAAAGGATAGCCTTCCAATTGCATATTTGTTGAAACCATTAATGCATGATGAACTTGTGCTGTTTCAGATACAGCCTTCTCAAACAAGGTAATTTGGTAAAAAAAATCTTCTGCTAGTCCATTTTCAATAAAAAGAACCAGTTGATTATTATCGCTACCAAAATGTTGCTGTAATGTCACATTTAAACCATAGGTACCAATGAGTAGCTGGCGTAACTCTCTCATTGCTAAAAGTGAAGTTGTTTTTAAATGGAAAATGGCGTCATCTTGCTTCGATTCAATCATTAACTGTCTTAAACGGCTACGCCAGTTTGCACCTGTCCACAAATCTGAAACCTCTGTGGAATAATATTGACGTTCAAATCGTAAACCTTTTAACAAACTCCATACTATCACTGACATCAACAGAGCAAAAGGTAAAGAGAAAAACAACATCGTTGATTGGAGTATTTCAATACCACCAAAAAGATAAAGAACAAACGTAACCGCTGACAATAAACCACCCCAAAATATAGATTGCCAACGAGGTGAAACCTGGCTTTTGTCTTCAATCACGATATTATTAAGCGTATAAATACCAAAGTTAATGGTGACGATAAAAAAGAGCGTGATAATAAATAAAGCTAACGTTTTAGTTAAGCCGGAATAGGGTAAATAACTCAAAAAATCAAAAAGAAGTGATCCCACATTATTTACAGCTTGACCTAATGCCCCCTTAGCAAGATGCTCATTCACCCAAATTGCTCCATTACCAAATACTGTGAACCACAAAACGAAGAATAAACTAGGTACCATTAATACGCCGAAAATAAACTCCCGCAAAGTTCGTCCGCGAGAAATCCGTGCGATAAAAATCCCAAAACCGGGCGCCCACGAAAACCACCATGCCCAGTAAAAAACTGTCCAATCCATAAACCAGTCTAGATGTTCTACATCATAGGCATAAGCCTTGAAGCCAACTCTAATTAAGCCGCTTAAGTAGGTACCAATATTTTCCGTAAAAGCAGAAATTAAATATATTGTCGGACCGAATAGCAAAACCAATAGCATAAAGAGAAATGTAACGCCTAGATTTAGCTCACTAAGAATTCGGAACCCGTTGGCGATACCCTGCAGTGAAATTAAGATAGCAATGATAAAAACACTCACTAAAATAAGGGGAACCAAATAGGGTGAGTTATCCAATAAATGCATTGAATGGAATGCGGCAACCAACCGAATCGCACTGTAACCTAAGGTTGCGACTACACCAAATAAGGTGGTACAAATCCCAAGAATATCAATGACATCTCCTACTTCTCCATTAATCTTTTCTTTCAGTAAGGGATAAAAACAAGAGCGTAAAGAAAAGGGTAATTTATAGCGAAATCCAAAGTAAGCAATCGTAAGTGCAATTAATCCATAAATAGCCCAAGCACTGATACTCCAATGAAAAATACTAAAAAATAATGCCGTTCGAACTTTCTCATATTCACCTATTGGTGAAAGAAAATGTGAAAGCGGTTCAGCAACGCCAAGGAAAACAATGCCAATACCAATTCCAGAGGTAAAGAGTAATGCAATCCAAGAGCTTAATTTAAACTCTGGCTCCTCCTCATCGCTCCCCAGCTTAATATCGCCATACCGCCCTAATGCCAAGAAGAGTAAAAAGAATAGAAAAAATGCACTCAGTAAAATATAAAACCAACTAAACTGAGAGAAAATAAATGCTTTCGCCGCAGCAAGATAAGATATCGTTTGCTGCGTATCAAATAAAAGGGCTGCAATAATCGCTAAACTAAAACCTAAACTACCCCAAATAACATTTGCTTTGAAAGTATTTCGTATCTTCATATCTGTTTTAAAACAAAAAGCGCGGTTAAAAATTTAGAGGATTTTCAACCGCACTTTAGTCTTATTATTCAGCCAGTTCTGTTTGCTCGTGTGCCATCAATTCTTGACCAACATCATCTAGCAAACTTAAATAACGTTCATAATGTTTCAACATATCGGCAATTAATTCATCTTGATCCATATATTGCACATCATAACCCACTCGTCCATCAAAGAAATAGGTGTATGGCTCATAAGTCATACTATGCTGGATATGTGGCAAGTTATCATCATTAATTAATTGCTCTGACACCTCACGACCGATAGATTTCACCCCATACATAAAGTCTCGCATCGATTCTTTTTGAATGACCAATTCCACTGCAGGCTCATCTTGTTCAAATAACGTGTTAATTTGTACACTCAATTCATATTTACCAATTAATTCTTGGCGTAGCTCACGCATAGCCGGTAATACCGTATGTTTAAGGAAGCGTAAAATATCTTTTTCTTGCGTTTGGTTCATCATTTGTTCCAAACGTTCTTTCCACTTATCCCCCGTCCAGAAAATACTGGTTGGATTAACTTTGGTATCAAAATATTTTTTATCCGCATTCAAGCCTTTCCATAAACTAAAACACATCAACAACATCAACATGGCGAAAGGTAACGCCACTAATAGTGTCATTGCCTGTAGATTAGCCAAACCGCCTGATTGCATCAAAACAATGGCGACAACTGACATTAATATGCCCCACATCACGGCCTGCCAACGAGGTGCTGCAAGGCTTTTATCGCGTGATGCAATGTTATTTAATACATAAATACCGGAGTCTGCTGAGGTGATAAAGAATAAAGAAATCACCACCAAGCTCACTAAGCCCGTCACGCCAGAAAGCGGTAAATAATCTAAGAACTTAAAGAGCAACGTTTCAGGCGAAGAAATCATTTGCCCTAACGTACCTGCAGCTTCACCATCATTCAACCAAATGGCTGTATTACCAAATACGGTAAACCACAAGATACCGAACATGCTAGGAATCACCAACACGCCGAAAATAAATTCACGAATTGTACGCCCTTTCGAAATACGAGCAATAAATAAACCGACAAATGGCGCCCAAGAACACCACCATGCCCAATACAGAATTGTCCAACCGCTAAACCAGCCAGTATGTTCTTGTTCATAAACATAGGTTTTGAAGCTTAATTGTACCAAGTTGCTGAGGTAGGTTCCGATGTTGTCGCTAAAAGCGGATAACAAATAAAGTGTTGGCCCCGTCACTAAGACGAAAATCAACAAACAGAAAGCGAGTGTTAAATTCAGCTCACTTAAGATTTTTACCCCTTTCCCTACACCGGAAATCGCGGAAAATATCGCTAAACTCATTACCACGGCAATTACGACAACTTGCAAGCTGAAGCTATTTTCACTAATCCAGCCTAATTGATGTAAGCCTGCACCCAATTGTGATGCACCAAAACCTAATGTCGTGATAACACCAAATAAGGTGGCAAGTAACGCCATAATGTCGATAAGATCACCTAACTTGCCATTAATACGCTCTTTCAATAACGGATAGAAACAAGAACGTAATGCCAAAGGTAATTTGTAACGGAATCCAAAGTAAGCTAATGCCAACGCAATCGTGCCATACACCGCCCAGGCATGAATTCCCCAATGGAATAAGGTGTGTAACAAGGCTTCTTGTTGTTTATGCTCTGCTGTGCCCGTAGTAATGTCAGATAAGTAATGTGTTAAGGGCTCTGCCACACCAAAAAACATCAACCCCACCCCCATACCGGCAGCAAATAACATCGCTAACCAAGAGAGAAAACCGAATTCAGGCTCTTCTTCATCATTACCCAGTTTGATATTACCTAGGCTACTGACCGATAAAATGACTAAAAAGCCCAAAAATACTGAGAATGCTAAGACGTAAAACCAACTAAAGTTGGCAAAAATACCCGATTTGGCGGCATTTAATAAAGTTTGTGTTTGTTCCGGTGCGATTAAAATCATCGCAACAAGTAACACCACAAAAAATAACGTTGCACCAATCACTAAAGGATTGAACGACGTTTGTTTTTCTATAAATTTAGATAAAGACAAGCTTTCTCCTTAAAAATCAAGTGAATAAAAATAAATCAGATTAAATAAAATAAGGTCTTAAGACCAAAATGAGCGATGGAACCATCGCAAATGACAGCACGGAGAAGTGCGATTTTGAAGGAAACGCTCAGTAGGATTTAAGTGAACTGTTTCCAAATGCGAAATTTATACTAACAAAATATCATCATTTTTTCAAATTGACGAAAATTGAAATACGATAGAATAAAAAATGATCTGCCTCCCCAAAAAAAGTTGGACAGGTTAGTTAACTTAAATATTGAGCTCGGTATTGCACCGGGCTCAATCCTTTGAAAGCAAGTTTAATGCGTTTTTGGTTGTAAGACACTAAATATTCTTCAATTTCAGCCTGTAATTCAGCAATTGAATGATAAGTCCGAGAGTAAAAACATTCTGATTTTAGTATCGCAAAAAAATTTTCAATCACCGCATTATTATCGCAATTTCCTCGGTGGCTCATACTTTGAACCGCTTTACCTTCCAACATCTTTACCCATTCCGCCGAGCCATACAATACGCCTTGGCCGCTATGAATAATCGGGCATTCTGTCGGTTTAAGCCGACTAAGCCCTTGTTCTAACATCTTTTTTACCAATGAAAACTTCGGGCGTGTTGCAAAGTTATAGGCAATAACTTCTCGGTTAGCCAGATCCATCAACGGTGAAAAATAAAGCTTTTCTTGCCCAACCTGAAATTCCGTTACATTCGTTACCCATTTTTGATTGAGTGCCGTTGCTGTAAAATCACGATTCAGCAAATTCGGGGCAATATGCGATGTTTTTCCTCGTTTTCCATGTCTTTTTTTGCGTAAAATGGAATGAATACCTAACTCGTTCATCAGCTTTAACATCGTTTTATGATTCAAATGAAAACCCATTTGGCGTAATTTAAACGTCATAGAGCAATAGACGGTCGAGCTTCTCCAACTCCTTTAGGTAAACAATCTCCGCACGAGCCAAGGCGAGTTCTCGCTGTAACTTTTTAAACGCTTTAGGTGAAATGTCTGTAGTTTCCGGGATTTCAATGTCTTTCTTTTTTATTTTATCTTTGGCTTCACTATTTTCGGGGTTTGAAGGTTTGTATGAGGCGATTTTACGCCATAAAGCCCTCTTTCTCAAAATGCTTCTAGCCAATAAATGACGAGAGCATGGGAAATTTGATGAAGTTTAGCCACCTCACGGATACCATAATCCTGTTCGGTGACGAGTTTGATAATTTCTAAACGAAATTGATAAGAGTAAGACATAATCTGCACCTCAAATTAGGTGTCCAGGTTTTGGGGTGCAGATCACTTTTATGTTTAAACGCTAATTTAAAATTTGCAACAAACGCGTCAATAACGCCGCTCTCTCCGACTCGTCCAAGGCACGTCCGAATTTATTCGTCAAAATAAAGAAATCTTCTGCTTTTTCACCAATGGTGGTGATTTTTGCATTAAGTAAATTCAGCTCTAAGTCGCAGAACACAGCACTCACATCCGCCAACAAACCGGCCTGATCCAGCGCAAACAATTCCATTTCAGTTTGATCGATCTTCTCAAGATTCAAAAAACGCACGTCGGTTTTCACATGAAAGTGAGCCAAATGGTGTTTTTCGCGCAGGCGTTGTTTATTCACCGTTTCTGACGTTAGGCTTTTCGTCAACGCGTCTTCCAACATACGACGACGATTAAATGGCAACTCAGCGCCATCCAGTTCCGTCACAATAAAACTGTCTAACACATAGCCGTCTTGCGTAGTAATAATTTGCGCATCATGAATGCTGAGTTTTTTCGCGCCGATGGTACTTACCACTTTATTAAACAGGTTCGGGCGGTCGTTGGTATAAATAAAAATTTCCGTACCGCCGGCGGAAAACCGATTGCTCACTTTTACCAACACATCACCGGTAAATTCAGCAAGCAGTTGTGTATGCCAGCTGATTTGCTGTGGTGAATTACGTAAAAAATAATCCAATGGACAACGTTGCCATAGCTTTTCAATTTGCGGCTCAGAAAGTGCGGTGTTTTTTTCACGTATTTCTAACAACGCCAAGTGGCGATGCTCTTCGGCTTTTGCCTGATTATCCAACAAGGTTGCCAGCCCTTGGGCAAATTGTTGCGTGGTGTAATCGTATAAGGTCGCTAATAAAGAACGCTTCCAGCTGTTCCATAAGGTTTCATTGGTTGCCACAATGTCGGAAATGGTGAGGCACGTTAAATAATCTAAGCGCACTTGATTACGCACCCGCTCGGCAAAACTCAACACGATTTCCGGATCATGAATATCCCGTCGTTGTGCCGTCACCGACATCAACAAATGCTGTTCCACCAGCCATGCCATGGTTTCCGTTTCGCGTTGGTCGAAGCCATGCAGTACGGCAAACTCGCGTATATCTTCCGCCCCCAGTAATTCATGCGCGCCACCACGCCCTTTCGCGATGTCGTGAAATAAGGCGGCAATATACAATAAAGTGCGGTCGGAAATTTGATGCATTATTTGATGGCAAATCGGGTGATTTTGCGCCGACGTTTCCGCTAAAAAACTTTCCAGTTTTAACATCACGCGCAGAATATGTTCATCCACGGTGTAACAATGGAACAAATCAAACTGCATTAAGCCGACAATATTGCCCCATTGCGGTAAATAGGCGGTCAGCACACCATATTGGTGCATGGGGAAAAATGCCCGTTGGATGGCATTAGGCTGATTAAACAACCGAATAAATTTTTCTCGAGCCATCGGTAAATCGCATAAATAGCCTTGCCGTTGCTCTAGCGCCAAATACAGCTCACGTAATACGGAGGAATGGATCTCCGCTTGCGGATATTGCGTTAAATAATAGAAAAGATCGAGGATGCTTTCCGGCTGTTGTTCAAAGCATTGGCGATGGCGCAAACAAATGGATTGATTTATCAAGCTGAAATTCACATCCAGGACTTGCTCATTCACCACTTCATGTGGGGTTAAAAAATGCTCCTGATAATGCTTGACCAGCAATTCGCTCAGCAATGAAATGGAATGTAGCGCCTGAAAAAATTGCTTCATCATGGCTTCCACGCCTTGATTGCCCTCGCCTTGGAATCCCAATAATTCGCTGACTTTTAATTGACGATCAAATAATAGGCGGTTGTCATAACGCTTCAAGATTAAATGCAATGCATACCGCACTTTAAACAGAAATTGTTGGCTTTTCAGCAACAAAGCATACTCCGCCGGATGAATAAATCCCGCTTGCAAAATTTCCTGCAAATTTTTTGCCCCGTTGTGGCGAAGGGCAATCCAATACAACAAATGCAAATCCCGCAAGCCGCCCGGACTGTATTTAATGTCGGGTTCAAGATTGTAAGACGTATTGTTATAACGTTGATAACGCTCATTTTTTTCTTGAATCTTTGCCTGACAGAAATCAGTTTTTGACCAAAAAGTCGGTTGTTGTACCAATGCGACCAACTGACTGAATAATGCTTGATTACCGCATAAATAACGCGCCTCCAACAAATTTGTTGCCACCGTGATATCCGCCATGCCCTCCGCTTCACATTCAGCAAGGGTACGGATGCTCTGCCCAACGTTAAAACCGCAATCCCATAAAAATTGCACAAATTGACCGAGCGTTTCTTGTAACGCCTCGCTTGGAACGTGCTCGGTTAAAATCAAAATATCCAAATCGGAAAGCGGGAACATTTCCTGCCGCCCGTAACCGCCCACGGCAATCAGACTTAATGTGGGATTGTCGGCAAATTGAAAATGGCGCCACAAGTGCAAAAGGAATTGATCATAAAACGCCGTACGATTGGCAACCAGTTGATCAATGGCTATTTTGTCAAAATTCGCCAGTTCAAACTGTTTTAAATTTTCTCTCTGAATTTTGACCGCACTTGGTGTGAGCTCGGCTTGGGTATCGTAAGGAAAAAGCATAGGTTGTCTTGCAAAAACGGGAAATAGAAAAATCCGCCACGGGAAACGTAGCGGATTTCAGTTAATTAAACGTTCACCATAACACGTTGGATACGCCCTTCGGCAATCTCTTCGTCACGGATGGTCATCACTTCACAGCCGTTTTCCGTCACCACAATTTGGTGCTCAAATTGGGCGGAATGGCTACGATCTTTGGTTTTCACCGTCCACCCATCGCCCATTAAACGCACTTCTTTTTTACCGGCGTTAATCATTGGCTCAATGGTGAATACCATGCCCGGTTTTAACACCACGCCGCCATCGTCTGCGTAATAATGCAAAACCTGTGGTTCGCAGTGGAATTCCGTCCCAATGCCATGGCCACAATATTCGCGCACCACACTAAACGTTTGAGATTCCGTATATTTTTGTACGGCTCTACCGATTTCATTTAAACGAATGCCCGGTTTAACCGTACGCAGACCAACATAAAGGGCTTCTTGTGCGGCTTCCACCAGTTTTTTACTGCGTAAATTGGTTTCGCCAACGATATACATTTTCGAGTTATCACCAAAATAACCGTCTTTTATCACCGTGACATCAATATTCACAATATCGCCATTTTTCAGATGCTTATCAAAACTTGGGATGCCATGACAAACCACTTCGTTAATGGAAATGCAAGTCGCTTTCGGGAAACCATGATAATTCAAGCAAGCGGGAATAACTTTTTGCACGTTCACCATATAATCGTGACAAATGCGATCCAATTCTCCGGTGGTAACGCCTTCTTTTACATAAGGCTCGATCATCACCAACACATCGGACGCCAGTTTGCAGGCTTCACGTAATTTAACAATTTCCTCTTCCGTTCTTAATGGAATACTCATGTTTATCTCCCTATTTAAAAAATTGATGGGCGGAATTATAGCACTGTGACAGAGAAAAATCCTTGATAAATTCTTGAATGGACTAGTCGGTTATTAGATAATACGCGCTCAAATAAATCGTGGGGAATTATACAATATGACAGAGATATCCGTTCCGTTAACCTTTACTGATGCTGCGGCACAAAAAGTGAAGTCTTTAATTACCGAAGAAGAAAACCCGGCACTTAAATTACGCGTCTATATTACCGGCGGCGGTTGTAGCGGCTTCCAATACGGCTTTACCTTTGACGAAAAAGTCAATGAAGGCGACTTAACCGTAGAAAATGCCGGTGTGCAATTAGTTATCGATCCGATGAGCCTACAATATTTAATCGGCGGCACCATTGACTATACCGAAGGCTTGGAAGGTTCACGTTTTGTGGTGAATAACCCGAATGCCTCATCCACTTGCGGTTGCGGATCCTCTTTCAGCATCTAATATGGATTTTCAATTTACCTCCCATCAAGGCAACACTGTCGCGAAATGTTCTATGGAGCACGAAGCCTTTGCCAACTGGTTTAACATCGAAGTGCGGTCAAATCCACAACTCATTTCTACCGCACTTTTTCATTTACAAAACTTGCCTGCGTCCCATGCGGCGGATGTCGTGTTAACCGGTGCCGAATACAGCTTATACATTAACGCGGATGAGGTGATGGCGAAGGCAAATAATCTCGCCATTGAGAATCCAGACGCATTGGAAGACGGTTTTTATTATTACGATGATGAAAGTATCGCCTTTTGTGGCATTGAAGATTTTGCCCATTTTTTACACTCTTACTTGGATTTTATCCGCGCCTAATCCCAACATTCAGCCCAAACGGTAACGCACATGGCAACAACAAAAGAGCAACAGACTTCGACTGAACAGCCACCGATAAAATCCAGAAGATCTTGGACAATTCAGCTGTTAAAAATCGCATTCACTTTTTTTTGTATGCTATTTTCTTATTCTGCTTATTTGGATTGGCAAATTCGCAGCAAAATGGACGGACAAATTTGGCGTTTGCCGGCAGAAGTGTATAGCCGAATTGAAAGCATTCGGGTGAGTGATCAACTCAGTTTTGAGCAAATCAAGCAACTTCTCTTAGAAAATGAATATCGCCAAACAACCATGATTGCCGCACCGGGCGATTTTAAAATTGAAAATAACACGATCGTCTTATTGCGTCGTGCGTTCCCTTTTCCCGACACACCAGAAGCGCAACGGGTTTTTCGCCTGCGTTTTGAAAACGATAAACTGGCAGTCATTGAAGATCTGATTAATGTTAAAGCCATTGATGAATTTCGTTTGGCGCCGAAGTTGATCGCCATTTTGCAATCAGACAAAGAAGAACGCCTTGCGATTTCTTTGCAACAATACCCGCGCTTACTCATTGATGCCTTATTACTGACGGAAGATCGTCGTTTCTTTCAACATGATGGTATCAGCCCACTGGGTATTTTGCGTGCCATGATCACCAATATCCAAGCAGGGCAAACGGTACAAGGCGGCAGTACGCTAACCCAACAACTGGTGAAAAACTTATTTTTAAGCAACGAGCGCACCCTCACCCGTAAAATTAACGAAGCCTTGATGGCGTTAATTCTCGATTGGCGTTATGACAAAAACCGTATCTTAGAAACCTACTTAAACGAAATTTACCTCGGGCAGAACGGCGACAACCAAATTCATGGTTTTGAATTGGCCAGCCAGTTTTATTTCGGACGTTCCGTGCGGGAAATCAGTTTGGATCAAATTGCGTTATTAGTGGGGATGGTCAAAGGCCCTTCCCTCTATAACCCATGGCGAAATCCCAATTACGCCCTTGAACGCCGCAATGTGGTGTTGCATTTGATGTTGGAACACAAAATCATCGGCGATGAACTCTATCAACTATTAAGCCAACGCCCGCTCGGCGTGCAAGAAAAAGGAAAAATCAGCCGTAAATACCCGGCGTTTATTCAAACCTTACAAACCGAATTACGCCACCAACTTGGTGAAGGGAAAACTGAAAATTTACTGGGTGCGCGCATTTTTTCTACGTTAGACATCAAACAACAAGATCAGGCTGAACAAGCAGTAATCAGTGCCGTATCCGATTTACAGCTCAAACATAAGAATCCGTTTTTGGAATCCGCCATGGTGGTTGCCGATTATCAAACCGGTGAAGTGCGCGCCATTGTGGGTGGGCTGCAAACACAATTTGCCGGGTTCAACCGCGCTTTATCAGCCAAACGCCAAATCGGCTCGTTGGTAAAACCGTCCATTTATTTGACCGCACTTATGTATCCGGACCAATTTCGGTTGAACACACCGATTAACAACCAGCCGATAACGATCAATGTGAAAGGCAGTCCACCTTGGCAACCGCGCAATTACGACCGCCGATACAGCGGTTCCGTCATGCTGATGGATGCATTAGTACGCTCGTTGAATATCCCAACGGTCAATAT
Source organism: Aggregatibacter sp. 2125159857 (assembly GCF_017798005.1). NCBI lineage: Bacteria > Pseudomonadati > Pseudomonadota > Gammaproteobacteria > Pasteurellales > Pasteurellaceae > Aggregatibacter > Aggregatibacter sp. 2125159857. Next base: position 1,064,544 of record NZ_CP072548.1, on the reverse strand, counting down.
TGGTATGAAGCTGGGATTAACCAAAGTGATTTCCATGCAACAAGCCATGGGTTGGGATAAAGTCACGATTCCAAAAGTACCTTCCATGCTGCTGGGTTCCTATGCCATTTCACCTTATGACGTGACCAAGCTTTATCAAACTATCGCCAACGAAGGCGCCAGCATTCCGCTCAGCACGATCAGTAGTATTGCGGATAGACAAGGCAATGTGATTTATGAGCATGATCTCGAACCCAAACAAGTTGCGCCACCTGAAGCCGCATTCCAAACCCTCTTTGCTATGCAACAAGTGGTTGATCGTGGCACCGCTCACAGCTTGCAACCGGATTACGCCCATTTACACTTAGCCGGCAAAACCGGTACGACTAACGATGCGCGCGATACTTGGTTCGTAGGAATTGATGGCGAAAACGTTACCACCATTTGGCTTGGACGAGATGACAACGGTGAAACCAAACTCACCGGTGCCAGCGGTGCGTTACAAGTCTATAAGGCCTATTTACAACGTGCGGCTATTCGCCCATTAAAATTAAACAAACCACAAGGCATCAAGTGGATCGGAATTAATGCCTACGGTGGCTGGGATTGTAGCAGCTCACGCACGATCCCTGTTTGGGCAGACAGAAATCAATCATTCTGCCAACAAAGCCCACTCGCACAAACCGGCTCCATGATCAGCAATACAGCAACGCAAGCACCGACAACCCCGGTAAAACAAGAAAGCGTATGGGATGTGCTAAAAGAAGGTGAATAAAAAATGGACGGCTACACGCAGAATAAAAACACCTAACAAAACGACCGCACTTGAGGAGATAAGTGCGGTCATTTTTTATGGTGTTTTTTTACTATTCATCAATAGAATGAAAAACTCACTAAACTCAAACCGTTATAGACGAAACAACCAATCATCTTTTTTCGGCGTTTGTAAGTAAAAGCCTTTTTCTTTAATGTGCTGCAACACTTCTGTTTTATCGGCATTGACCAACGGTTTTGTACCAGCAAGATTAAACAACATCACAAAAATCGGTTTGCCAAAAGCCGTTAACAATGCGTCAGGTAGCGCGTCAAATTGATCGCGTTTTTCAATATAAAGATATATGCCCGGTTCTTTTGGGCTTTTATAAATGGCACAGAGCATAAATTGGATTCCTTAATTAGGTTGAAGTTGCCGATTTTGCAATAATTCATTATCATTAAGCAACTCTTTTCATTGGAATTTTGCTTATGGCTCAAGATATTATCGAACTACGAACAGGTCAATTTTCTGCGCTGTTTATCAGTATTAATAGTTCAAGCTTGACTGCCATTAAGCGTGCATTGGCAAAGAAAAGCAAAACCTCGCCATCATTATTTAAAAATATTGAGGTGATTTTGCAGTTCAACCCGATGCTGGAAAAAGTTAATCTTATCGCATTAAAAGACTTATTGGCAGAATATCAAATTCGTCTTATTGGCGTGGCAAATTGGCAAAATCATCTGCAAAGAGAACTCATTCTTGCCGCTAACCTCTCCATTCTTGGCAATATTAATAACCTCTCTGAAATCCTTCCGGAACCACGCGATTTACCCACAAAAATTGTGCCGCATAATGTTATCGATAAACAGGTTATTTATGCGAAAAACAGTGATTTGATTATTCATGGCGATGTGGAACAAGGTGCTGAAGTCGCTGCAGATGGCAATATCCATATTTATGGCGAATTATTAGGACGTGCCATGGCAGGTGTCAACAGCAGTTCCGGTGCGATTTATACACAATATTTAGATGCGGAATTTATCGCCGTCAACAGCCGTTTTCTCTATAAAGAAAAAATCCCAACGGAATTTTTATATCGTTCCGTCAGGATTTTTGCCGAAAAGGATCAGTTGAGTTTTCATCCTTTCTAATTACAAGTCAACAGACTCCAATTCATCTGCCATAGCGGACAATATCTCGCGTGTAAGATACGCTAACGCACGATAAAATGGCAGTCCTGCCGATTGTTCCACCTTGTTTAAAAACTTCGCTGCACAAGGCAATAAAAACTGTTCAAACAAGTCTTGTTGCGCGGATAATGAATCGGCATTGTCTTCCAACCATGAGGCCGTTAAAAGCAACATGGCAAAATGATCAAGGTTATCACTTGGCGGTAAATTACGTTCTTGACGAAAGTTTTCAAAATCCGCCACTGAAATATCATAAGCAGAAATTTGCGTTGCCACTGCGCCTTTCTCACCCAATAACTTTTGGTATTCTTTCTCCAAAAGCGTTAAATCTATCGGCATTTGTAATGCGTCTAAAGCTTGCTGACTTTCTGCATCTTCCGTTAATGGCCACACTTCAGATAATTGCTGTTGTTGTAACCATATAAATACGCCAGAAAGAATATTGTCTGTTGGCTGGCGATAAAATAAATTTCCAAATAATCGGCTAATTAAAGAAAAATGATTTAATTGGATTTTTTCTTGCATGAATTTTTGCCCTTCTCTGATAAAAGTGCGGTGAGATTTTCTTGTGTTTTTTCAAATGCCGCGGTTAACACAGATCGATAGCCCGAATCATCTAATAAATGAATATTACCAAAAAGATGATGTTGAATATCCGTTATGCCACAAAAATTAAATAATCCCTCTACTAAACAAGATTGCAAAGCTTTATCAAAAGCCAGTTGTTGATATTTTTCTATGCTATTTCCCATGGTAATAAAATGCTGTACTTTTTTATTTCCCAGCAAACCAACAGACGCACCATTTTCATTTTGGTAGGCAAAGCCGTAACTTAACACACGATCTAAATACCCCTTTAATATTGCCGGGAATCCCATCCACCAAAGTGGGTAGATAAAGGTAATTAATTCGGCTTCTGCAATCAATTTTTGCTCAAACTTAATCTCAGCCGGCACAATGCCATCCATTGTTGCACTCAATTCAGACCAAGATAACACCGGATTAAAATCTAATGTATACAGATCACGAATCACTGCTTCCACACCGATTTGCCGGGTCGCTTTTATGACTTCCTCCACTAAAGTGCGGTTAAAACTCTGTGAGTTTGGGTGAGCAAAAATAATCAAATGTTTCATTTTATTCCTTAAATTTTATCGCATTCAATAAAACTGGCTGAACAATGCGTTATTTTAAAACAAGAATGATCGCAATATAAATTGACACAAGAACAAAAAGAGGAATCGGTAAAATCAATTTCATCACCCCGGCAATCACCGCTACCGCAAGTCCCCACCATAATAAAAACATCCCGGGCACGGCAATTTCTGCGACAAGTAAAACACTACCTAACATAAACCAATGCCACTCATTCCAATGAATCAGGTAGCGTAAAATATCCCAGTGAATAAGCCAGGAAAAAAACTTGAAACTAATTAACCATTCAATCATAAATACTCTCTAAATTAATCTGTGATATTAAACCAATACTCATAATCTTTTGCTGTTCCATTGATCATCACATTCTTAATTTTAACAGAATATTTTTTATTTTTTTGAAGACCATCAACACGCCATTGAATATGATTCCCTAACCCCATATAGTCTTTATCTTTATTAGGATCTGTATATTTTATGCTATGCACACGCATCGTTCTTCCATCTGCCGATCTGACAGAAACACTCGCATTGGCATAATTTACCGAAGTAATATTCTTTTCTCTGGAAGATTTATCTGCAATGACTGAAAAATGAAGAAACCAATCTAAAGTAAACCAATTTGAAGGATAGTTTTTATCCGGATAAGCAATATAATCGACTTTGGTATTTATAATATTTTGTCTTGTATTGCTAATATAAATACTTACCGCATCGGCCACACGCTGATGATTATCCACATGAGTAACACGTCCATAAGAAATATCCCCTAAAAAAGGATCTAAAAACCATAATCGGTGACCTAATGAAAACACATTATCGTCAATAATTAATTCATCAATGACTTTTTCGGCAAAATTCTCCGGTAGAAACACAATATAATCAGAAGTTAAATGCATATTGCTATGGCGACTTCCTTCATATCCATCTTTCGAATAACATTTCAAGCGAGAGGAAGGATAATGATCCAACAACCGATTCGCCGATGAAATTAATGCCGAGGCCGTGGTAAAACGGTCTTTTGTCTCATCATAACCTACAGCTTCCAAACCGTGAGCTTGACGAATTAAATTGAGTTCTTTCAATGCCCGTTTTTTCTCTAATTCTGTCACCTTGCCGGCATAACAGTTATCCACATCCGGAAAACGTTGATAGCTTTTTTGTAACATTTTTAATGCTTGGCTTTCGGCTTTCTCTTTTTCGCCTTCATTTCGGTAAGTAAATTCACTGGAACGAAGTGAATAGGTTTTCCCAACTTCAGCAGACACGAAAGCCGAAATAAAAGAAAAATATAAAAGAATAAATAAAAATTTCATCATCTCTCTCTTGTCTTAAAAAGCACGCTATTATACTAATTTAGTGATGTTATCCAATACTTTGTTTTCTTGATTAATATCCGCATGAATATGAAACGCGTTTGCCAAATTCTCGGCGGTTAATACGCCTGTTGTTTCTCCGCTCGCAATGATTTGTCCTTGATTCAATAAAATCACTTCATCACAAAATTTATAAGCTAAAGAAAGATGATGGATTGCGACCACGCAGGTGTGGCTGGGCGTAAGAGATTTCAGTTGTTCCATCATATCGATTTGATAAAACGGATCGAGGGCGGCAATGGGTTCGTCAGCAAGCAATAAAGGGGCGTTTTTGATACAACAACGGGCAAGTTGTACACGGGCTTTTTCGCCTCCGGAAAGTTGGCGAAAAGATTTTTCCAATAAATGTGAAACAGAAAACGTTTCTGAAATCGACCGCACTTTTTCTTGTTCTTTAGCTCGATTAAGCGGATTCGGTAACCCCAACGCGATAACATCATACACAGATAAATCCCAGTGAATCTCGGTATTTTGTGCAAGGTAAGCCAACTGTTGGCTTTTTTGTTCCGCAGTCATTGTGGTTAATTTGTGATTGTCGAACCAAATCTCACCGCTTTTGATAGGAAAAATACCGGCAATGGTTTTCAGCAACGTCGATTTACCCGCACCATTCGCGCCCATAATGCCGACCAATTTGCCCGTTGGGATAGTGCAGTGAACGCCTTTTAAGCCATAAGGCTGGGAGAGATTCTCGATTTTAATCATAAAGTTACCTTGCTAATCTCCGTTGTTCCGTCAATAAAATCCAAATCAAACATGGCGCACCAATCATTGCCGTGAGTGTGCCGATGTAAATATGAGAGAAAAACGGCACATATTGCACACAAAGATCCGCAATTAACAGCAATAAAGCCCCAAATAAGGCACTTGTTATGTAAAGTTGTGATGGGCGTTGCTTTAATAAAATTCGTGCAAAGTGCGGTGCGATTAAACCGATAAAACCGATGGCACCCGTTTGTGGAATGGTTGCGCCGACGAGCAACGCAACGCCAAAGGTGGTGATAAAAAAACTTCGTTTCGGATCGATCCCCATGGTGCCCGCGGTCTCTTCACCGAAACTGAGTAAATCCACATAACGACGTTCGCGGTATAAACAAACTAAACCAAACAGAACGATCAGCAGTGAAATCACCAAAGTGTCAAGCTTCGCCCACACTAATGAGCCTTGTAACCAACGATAAAGCTCTGCTAGCGCCCAAGGGCTTTCGGCGTTAGATAACAACAACGCAATGGCGGCGCCAAGCAACATATTCACCGCCAAACCGCTGAGGAGCATCATGGTCGTGCCATGATTTTTGGCAATGGCATACACCAATAAAAAACTCGCTAATGCCCCTGCAACACCGCCGAACAGCAATACCGTAAATGGCACAGAAAAATAATAAAGAATAAGCACACTGGCAGCAGTTGCCCCGGCGCTACTGCCGAGCAAACCCGGGCTTGCCAATGGATTTTGAAAAATACCCTGCATGGCATTCCCTGCAAGAGCAAGACAGGCGCCGGTTAAAATCGCTAAACCAATGCGCGGCACACGAACATCCCACAATACAAGCGAACGCATATCAGTGAGCACCCCATCCGCATTTTTGAGATGCGCAAAATCGCCAAGTTGATGATAAAGGGCAATGCCTGTTATCAACAGCAAGAATGAAAAAAGTGCGGTATTTAATTTTTGTGTTTTTGTCAAGGCGCTATTTCCTGTGTAATGTAAAATATCATTGGGTATGTTATTCGTTTTAGTGTTATCAAATTTCTTCCTATTAATTTAACAAATCTCCCCTAGCCCCTCTTTACTAAAGAGGGGAATTTCATTATTGAATGAACCCTAGATGGCATATTTACCGTTTTTGTATATGAATGATTAAAATAAAAACATCAGAATGATAAGTTATCGATACAATAGTCCCCCTCTTTAGTAAAGAGGGGTTAGGGGAGATTTGTCTCATTCAAGGGAGATTTGTCGAATTCCATGACTTAGATTGTTGATAAATCATCTCTGCCCCCTGCCACACGCCATGATCAAGGCAATAAGTATATTTCATCGGAATGCGAAAGTGCGGTCGATTTTCAAAGTATTTTTTTAACAGCGGATGGTCAAGCAATTCCGTCTGTTCGTTATAGCTTTGCTGGTCAGTGATTTCGATTAACCCGTTAGGTTGGGCGAGCAACACTTTTTCCAATGAAAAATTTTGCGGAGTCAATGGGTATTTTAACGGTGTTAAACCAAGCAATGTTAATAGCACGTTATATTGCGGGAAAATGGGTTCCACCACGCCGGTTTCCGATAACATTAGTGTATCGGTCAAGGACACATTCAGTTTGGTCTTTTGTGATGTTAATTTTGCCACCAACTGTTCCGCATGGGCTTCATTACCGGTGATTTTCCCAAGTTGCAACAGGAGTTCAAATAATTCTTCAGCGGTTTGTGGGCTGTCGTTAATCAGCACAATTTTTACGCCAAGGCGCTTTAAATCAGCGACCAATTGCGGATAAAAGGTTTCATTAATCAACAGGGTTTTATCCAAATAAGGCAACAATGCGGTAAGTTGCGGTTCAAGGATAGGTTTATCTCGATTAATTTTATCCAGCATCATGCGCGGGTTTTGAGAGTAAGGCGACATTGCCGCGATTTGTTCCGGACGGGCAATTTCCGCAAGCAGTCGGTCGCTGCACAAGGTGAGCGAAACAAATTCCTCAGCGTGTGCAGAAAAGGAAAGAAAAAGTGCGGTGAAAATAACGGATGTTTTTTTCATATAACGAAGGCGGGTTTTCAGCCCGCCACAATAAAAAAATTCGGCGGACCAAAGCCCGCCTTACAATTAGAACGATCCTCTCAAGCCAACGTAAACATTACGCCCTTCTTGGCCGTAACCAAGAACGTTTTCGTATTTTTTATTGAATACGTTGTTGAGGTTTGCGTAAACCGTCAAACTCTCCGCCACTTTGTAATTCACGCCTACGTTTGCCAAGGTATAAGATGGCAATTTCACTTTATGTGTACTGTAGCTTGGTGAATAGTAGGTATCCATGCGTTTGCCGGTGTAAGACAAATTCACATCTGCGCCCAATTTTTCAGTAATCTGATAGGCTAAGCCTGTGTTGGCTAAATGTTTCGGACGGCGTGCCAATTCAATCCCTTTGCTGTCTCGGGTTTGGGTATATGTATAGTTCGCATAAGCGGTTAATACATCTGTGATTTTACCATTATAAGCCACTTCAAGACCTTTAACCTTGCTCTTCCCATCAAGATTGACGGCACGGCTTGCATAGGTGACGGAATTAATCACTTCGCTACTAATCGCATTTTTCACGTTACGCGTGAAATAAGTGATATCAACGCTATGGCGGTGATCATCTGTTTCAAATAAGAAACCAACATCGCCCCCTACGCTTTTTTCCGGTTGTAAATTTGGGTTGCCGATATAGCGTGCGTTATAGCCGTAATATTCCGTAATTGTCGGATTTTGAATTGCTGAACCAATGCTTGCATGTGCTTTCACATTGTTATGTAAGCGATAAGCCCCGGCAATACGGCCTGTCCATGAATTTTCGTATTCAGAGCTATCAGTGTAACGACCACTCACATTCAAACTATGATCCGCATCGTGTAATAGGCGATATTCTGCTGCGACGCTTTTCTCAATAAGCTTTTTATTACCCGCATTATTGAAATAAGACGAATTAAAATCTGTTTTTTGATAGTCCGTTAAGAAACTTAAACCTTGTGTGATGGAGCCTTCACGATCGAAATTCACATCTAATTGATAGTTCGCATTGAGTTTTTTCGCATCGTAAGCTGAGGCATAGCCAACCGTATCGCTGTCGGTTTTGATATGACTTACGCCAACTTTATGTTTAAGCAATTCATCGCCATTACCTAAGAAACCACTTAATTTAAATAAGGTATCACGTGTGCGAGTGTAATGACCTTTTTCATCTGTTGCACTGTTATCAAAGTTAGCTGTTTGACTGCTATGAGAGGTTAAGAAATCAAAGCCTTTTTGGTTATCGTCATAGCCAAAACGAAGAGAGGTATTATCACGGTGGAATTTATCACGCTCACTTGCTCCACCGGTACTGACCGCTGTACCATCTTGTGCCGTGTAGTTAAAACGGTCTTTGCTGAGTGCTGAAATACCTTTGGTGTGGTGGCTGTCACCATGTAAAGCATAATAGAAATTGTTGTTTGAGCCTGAAAGGGTTAATGAACCATCAACAGTGCGGTGAGATCCTGTGCCAAAATCATAGTCAACATTGAAAGTTTTGCCTTTTTCTAGGCCCTTTTTGGTGGTGATATAAATCACACCGCCCATTGCATCACTTCCCCAAAGCGCAGATTGCTCACCGCGTAAGACTTCGATGCGTTCGATGTTGCTTAAAGCTAATCCACCGAAATCAAAACCGTAGCCGGAAACCGGATTGGCTTTTACACCATCAATAATCACGGCAGTGTGGTTTGCATCCGCACCACGTAAAAAGACGTTGGTCAATGTACCACGACCGCCTGAAGTGCTTACGGCAAGGCTTGGCACGGTTTTCAACACATCACTCACATAAGTCGCGTTACGCTCGGCAAAATCTTTTTCAGTGAGAACGGTAACAGAGGAAGCGGTTTGATCTTGGTTTACCGGTGTGGCGTACGCAGAATAAACGACAATCGGAGCTAATTCGTTTTTTGTGTTTTCACCGGCAAAGGCGATCGTTGGAAGCGCAAATAACATTGCAGTTGTGATGAGATTTTTTTTCATGGTTAGGTTTCTTTAAGTTAGAAAATGTGATTTGCCATCAAAAATGGCGCCTTTTTTAGGCGCCGCATAATACCACATGAAATAAGAATTACCTACCGTGCATCACAAAATCTTCGATATTTTGTGCCACTTTATTGACTAACGTAGTGACCGCTGAATCACTCGCCCACGCAATATGCGGCGTGATTAATAAATTCGGCAAACGTTTTGCCGCTTGAATTAATGGGTTGTTCTTTTCCGGTGGTTCTTTGACCAACACATCCAAGGCAGCACCGGCAATTTTGCCGTTTTCTAGCGCATCTAATAATGCAGCTTCATCCACCAATGGGCCTCGCCCGGTATTGATGAGATAAGCGGTCTGTTTCATTAATGCCAACGTTTCCGCATTGATTAAATTTTTTGTGGTGTCGGTTAATGGGCAATGCAGCGTAACAATATCCGCTTGTTTCAATACGGTTTCAAATTCAGTGTAGCCTTCACGAATATGACTTGCGCCTTTGTGTTCCGCATACAACACGTTCATGCCCAATAATTGCGCCAAACGCCCCACTTCTGTGCCTAAACAACCTTTACCAAATACACCTAACGTCGCGCCACGCACATCCGTTATCGGGTAATCGGTGTAGCAGAACTGTCCGCAGGTGGCCCAACGATCAGAGGTCACTTGATCGCGATGATACCCAATAAGGCTATGTTTTAATGAGAAAATCATGCCCAATACATGCTCCGGCACGGCCACACTGGAATAACCGGGCACATTTTTTACGGCAATGCCGAGGTCTTTCGCAGCGTCTAAATCAATGTTGTTGGTACCGGTCGCCGTAATGGCGATGAGTTTTAATTTTGGTAATCGGCTTAATAATTCTCGGTCAAACACCACTTTGTTGGTCACCACAATATCGGCGTCTTTGGTGCGTTCAAAGGTTTCCTCCGGCAAAGTGCGGTCATATTCCGTCCAAGTGTGTGGAAAGCTTGGGCGTGGAATATCATGGCTTGCGGGAATACTGGTACGATCGAGAAAAACAATGTTCATCAAAAACTCCTTTAGTTTCACAACGTTTGAATATAGCGTCTAACCTTAAAGAAGCCCTTGCGCAAAAACAAGGGAGAGAAAGGATTTTTGTGATTTGTGTGATCCCGATCTAAAAAACGTAGCGAAAAAGCACCGCACTTTGATGGCGATTCTTAAGATTCCTGCAACCAATTTCGCAAAATTTGCTCACCATATTCCGAAATATAGGATTCTGGGTGAAATTGCACCCCGTAAATCGGCAACGTTTTATGCTGCATAGCCATAATGATGTTGTCATCACAACGGGCGGTAATTTGCAATGCGCTTGGGAAATTCTGCTCATTTACCGCCCAAGAATGATATAAGCCAATTTGAAAGGCCTGAGGCATATCTTTAAAGAGAAGGGATTCCGCCACACACTGCAACCGCTTGGCTTGCCCATGACGTGGGAACGGAAGATTATGTAATTCTGCGCCAAAAAATTCGCATAACATTTGATGCCCTAAACACACGCCCAAAATAGATTTGCTGTGCTGATAACGTGCCAGCAAGTCAAATAATATTGGATAAGCGCGTGGTACATCCGGGCCGGGAGAAATCAATAAATGAGAGAAATCGCCCACGGCATCTAAATCTAAGTCTTCGATATTGACCACTTGAAATGGCACATCCAAACGACGGATGAGATCCACTAAGTTGAACGTAAAAGAATCGTGATTATTGATGATCAGTAACGACATAACATCTTTCTCTGAGGGCTAAGTAGGCGGTGAAGTATATAATTTTATGGCAATTTAAGCTAAAATTTTCGCCGATTTTTCACGAGATAATGTTATGTGGCAAGATTTTATTCAACAAGTAAACAGATTTGGCGAAGCGAAAACGCCCTTCTTCTTTTTAATCGATTTTGAGCAACAAAAACCGATATTGTGTCCGTTAAATGAAATGGCTGAACAAGGGATTTTCGTCCAATTTCCAGACTATACCAACGTGAATTGGCGGGAAGATTTGCCGCATAAAACATCGCCGATGCCACCTTTTTATTTACATAAACAGCCAATGGATTTTGCCGCCTATCAAAAAGGCTTTGATTTGGTACAACAGGAACAGCACTTCGGCAATTCCTATTTGCTGAATCTGACCTACCCGACACCGATTGAAACCCATTATTCACTACGCCAATTATTCCAACAGAGTCAAGCGAAGTATAAATTGTTGTTCAAAGATCAATTTGTGTGTTTTTCACCGGAATGTTTTGTCAATTTATACGACAACCAGATTTTCACTTATCCGATGAAAGGCACCATTGATGCCACGCTACCCCATGCCCAAGCCACCTTGCTCAACAATCAAAAAGAGCAGCGAGAACATTACACCATCGTGGATTTAATGCGCAATGATTTAGCCACCGTCGCTGAAAACATTCAAGTGACTCGCTTTCGTTATGTGGAAGAAATCCAAACCGAACGTAGTGCCATTTTGCAAACCAGTTCTGAAATTCGTGGTGAATTGGCAGAAAACTGGCAGAAAGAAATCGGCTCTCTTCTTGCCAAACTGTTACCCGCCGGATCGATCAGTGGCGCCCCAAAAGAAAAAACCGTACAAATTATTCAACAGGCCGAACAACAACCTCGTGGCTATTACACCGGTATATTCGGTATTTTTGACGGTGAAAAATTACAAAGTGCGGTGGCAATTCGTTTTATTGAAGACACAGAAAAAGGCTTTGTTTTCCGCAGTGGCGGTGGCATTACCATTCAAAGTGACGCACAAGAAGAATATCAAGAATTGATTCAAAAAGTGTATGTGCCGTTACAGAGGGCTTAACCATGGAATTTCCTTTATTTGAAACCCTTGCCATCGAACAAGGCAAAATCCGCAATATCGCACTCCATCAACAACGCTACGAACGCAGTTTACAGGCGTTTTATGGCAAACAAAGTGCGGTCGTTTTTCCTCGCATTTTTCAGCTTACCGAACATATTCGTGTACCACTCGAACTGGCTACCGAACCGCTGATTCGCTGCCGAATCGATTACAACGCCGAGCAGATTCAATGCCGTTATTTTCCTTACCAGCGTAAACATTATCGCACCTTTAAACCGGTTATCTGCGACCACATTGACTACGGCTTGAAATTCACTGACCGCACTTTATTAAACGAATTACTCGCGCAAAAAGGCGATTGCGATGAAATCATGATCATCAAAAACGGGCATGTCACCGATTGCACTATCGGCAACCTTATTTTCCGCCAAGGCACACAATGGTTCACGCCCGACACGCCACTCCTTGAGGGCACCCAACGGGCGACATTATTAGCCCAAGACCGTATAAAAGTGCGGTCGATTTTAGCCACGGATTTGAGTTTGTTTGAAGAAATCAGGTTGCTCAATGCGTTGAATGGATTGGAATAGCAATCCGCACGTAAAACGTGCGGTTTTTAGGCTCCCCTATAAGGGTCTATACTTCACAAGCCCCTCAAGAGGCTTGTGAAAACTGGTCACCGTGTTTATTTTCATATCACTATTTTAGTGAATCGTAGCGTGCAACTTGTTGCACGAAATCATGAATACCCGAAAGAGTTAAATAACGTTCCGTGCGTAATTTGGTCGTGCATCAAGATGCACGCTACGCATGAAATCGTGAATTACGCATCGAGGTTAATTATTCGTGCAACAAGTTGCACGCTACGAGGGGTTAAATAAAAAAATCTGCATCTTAATTCGTTGGAAGTGACTCCGACTTTTGGGGTGCAGATTGTAAATTACGCTTTTTTGTTTGTGTTATTTTTCCAAATGCTTAATTTTCTTGATCACGTTCGATGTGGAAAAACCATTTTCAAAATTCAGCACTTTCACCTCGCCACCGTTTGCCCAAACTTCTTGACTACCGGCAATGTCTTCTGGTTTATAGTCACCGCCTTTCACCAATAAATCCGGCAAGATTTCACCAATTAAACGTTGCGGCGTATCTTCATCAAAGGCAACCAGCCAATCCACAGAAGAAAGACCGGCAAGCACTGCCATTCTCGACGCTAAAGGATTAATTGGTCGTTCTTCCCCTTTTAAGCGTTTTACCGATTCATCCGTATTCACAGCCACAATTAAACGGTCGCCTAGCTTACGGGCATTTTCTAAATAAGACACGTGACCAGGATGCAAAATATCAAAGCACCCGTTTGTCATCACGATTTTCTCGCCACGATCTTTTGCCAATTTAACGGCTTGTTTCAATTCAGCCTCGGTCATCACACCAAAACCGGTTGTCGTTCGCCCATGAATCGCATTTTCCAACTCGACGGTTGAAACGGTTGATGTGCCCAATTTACCCACCACAATACCGGCGGCCACATTGGATAAATAACAGGCCTCTTCAAAACTACGACCATCCGCTAACGCGATTGCAAGCACACTGATCACCGTATCGCCTGCCCCTGTCACATCAAAGACTTCTTTAGCCTCTGTCGGCAAATGAAATGCCGGTTGATTTGGACGCAATAAGGTCATGCCTTTTTCAGAACGTGTCACCAAAAGTGCGGTGAGATTGATGTCTGAAATGAGTTTCAGCCCCTTGTCGATAATCTCTTGTTCAGAATGACATTTCCCCACGACTGCTTCAAATTCCGACATATTCGGTGTTAGCAAGGTTGCACCGCGATAACGTTCAAAATCCGTCCCTTTCGGATCGATCAATACCGGCACATTGGTATTGCGCGCAATCTGAATCATTTTTTGTACATCATTTAAGGTGCCTTTGCCGTAATCCGAAAGCACTAAAGCACCGTAATTTTTGACCGCACTTTCTAATTTTTGTAATAACGCTTCACTGGTTACATTTTGAAAATCTTCTTCAAAATCAAGACGTAAAAGCTGTTGATGACGAGATAAAATACGTAACTTGGTAATCGTTGGATGGGTGGATAATTGGACAAAGTTACAATCGATTTTTTGTTGTTGCAATAATGCCGTCAATGCTGCCCCAGCCTCATCCTGACCGGTCAAACCAAGTAACTGTACCGGCACATTTAATGACGCAATGTTCATCGCCACGTTTGCTGCACCGCCTGCACGTTCTTCATGTTTCTGAACGCGTACCACCGGCACCGGTGCTTCCGGCGAAATTCGATTGGTCGCACCAAACCAATAGCGATCTAACATCACATCGCCTAATACCAAAACTTTTGCCTGATTAAATTGTGCAGAATATTGAGCCATTTGATTTTCTCTTAACTGATTGAAATAAAAATTTCGCTAATATTACCACAGCAAAAATGCTATTTCCCCAAAATTCCGTTAAACTAAAAACCTATTGAAGTCACCCTGTAATCCTTATGGCAAAATCTGTTCTTCCGACATTTAAAATTGAATTTCTCCATCCCAAACACTGGGGCTTTTGGCTCGCACTCGGCATTTTCCGCTTAATTCTACTTCTGCCCTACCCTATTTTATGCAAAATTGGCAATGGATTAGGTTGGCTCTTTACGAAAACCGGTGTGGGCAAACGTCGCGCTAAGATCGCGAAACGCAATCTGGAGCTTTGCTTTCCTGACTGGTCTGAACAACACATTTATCAGATTTTACACGCCAACTTACGCGCCACCGGAATGGCGATTATTGAAACAGGTATGGCGTGGTTTTGGTCTGATCGTCGTATAAAAAAATGGTCTAAAATTGAAGGAGTTGAGTATTTAAAAGACAATCTGGCAGACGGCATTATTTTCGTTGGCGTACATTTCTTAACGCTGGAATTGGGCGCTCGCATTGTCGGTATTCATCAACCGGGGATTGGGGTTTATCGCCCTAACGACAATCCATTATTTGATTGGCTTCAAACACAAGGGCGACTACGTTCCAATAAATCGATGCTGGATCGTAAAGATCTCCGTGGCATGATTAAGGCGATACGAAATGGCGATATTATTTGGTATGCACCGGACCACGACTATGGTCGAAAAAATGCCGTTTTCGTGCCGTTCTTTGCGGTTCCTCATGCTGCAACAACAACCGGCAGTTATTACTTATTAAAGTCTTCTCCAAACAGTAAAGTGATTCCTTTCGCGCCACTTAGAAACGCAGATAATTCCGGTTATACGGTCACCATCTCTCCGCCTGTGGATTTTTCTGATTTGCATGATGAAACTGAAATTGCAGCAAGAATGAATCAAGTGATTGAAAAAGAGATTATGAAGGGGGTTGAACAATATATGTGGTTACATCGTCGTTTTAAGACACAACCGAATGAAGAAAACCTCTATAGTGAATAAACTTTAACAATATTTCTCATAAAAAAAGTGCGGTTAAAATCCATTTTGTTTTTTAACCGCACTTTGTTTTATGTGTTGATTGATGTCTGTTCTAGTTAGCCATTAATGCCTTTGAACAATGCTTTGGCTTTCACTTGCTTACCTTCAGCTTCATTTTTCAGGTCTTCTTCAAGTTTAGAAAGCACTTCTTCACGATACCATTTCGGGTGGTGTTTTTTCGCCCAGCGAACAGTTACCCAACCCTCAACAATGCCACGAATGGAACCTTTCACCCAAAATGCCATATACATATGCACTAAGATACCGGTGAACAACATGAATGCACTCGCAGAGTGAAGAAGAATCGCAATTCTCAATACTGGGATAGAGAAATAATGCGAGAAATATTGACGCCACATAATAATGCCGGTCACAAGCAAGGTTACCATTGCCAAATTTAATGTCCAGAATAACATTTTTTGACCCAGGTTATACTTGCCGTTATCAGCAACAGCGTGCTCATTTCCCTTTAAGACTTCCAACATCCCTTTTGCCCAACGAATATCGTTCTTCTCCGGAATATTATGATCCCAGTAAAGATAGCCAAGATAAATAAAGGCAAAGAACATTAAGATACCGGTGAACGGGTGGATTGCCCGAGCTAATTGCGGTGTCCCTAAAATCTCAGTTAGCCACGCAAAGTCTGGGAAGAAAAATGCCACACCGGTGAACATCGTCATAAAGAAGCAAATAACAAGTAGCCAGTGGCTTAAACGCGCAGGCGTTCTATGACGAATGATTCGAGTATCATTGCTAATCTCAATCTTACTCATCTTTGCCTCCTTTGTCTGCTTCTTCAAATTCATGGTGATGATCTTCCACATCTTCTTCTACGTTTGGACCCACCGTTAAGTAGTGACCAATTTCAGCCAAGGCTAGACCGCCCATGGCAACCGCAGCAACCGGTTTCAAGATATCTTTCCATAAAGTAATACTTGGGTCGATTTGCGGATCTTTCGGAAGACCGGAATACAATTCAGGTTTATCCGCATGATGTAACACATACATCACGTGTGTGCCACCCACGCCTTCCGGATCGTAAAGACCGGCATTTTCATAGCCACGTGCTTTAAGATCAGCGATGCGTTTTTCCGCATAGACTTTCATTTCTTCTTTAGAGCCGAAACGAATTGCACCGGTCGGACAGGTTTTCACACAAGCCGGTTCTTGTCCCACAGAAACACGGTCAACACAAAGGGTACATTTGTACACACGATTGTCTTCCGGATTCATACGTGGAATGTTGAACGGACAGCCTGCGATACAGTAACCACAACCAATACATTTATCAGATTGGAAATCCACAATACCGTTTGCATATTGGATAATTGCACCCGGTGCCGGACAGGCTTTTAAGCAGCCCGGCTCTTGGCAGTGCATACAGCCATCTTTACGAATTAACCATTCTAAACGATCGTTTTCTTCTACTTCGTTAAAGCGCATCACTGTCCATGCTTTTGCATTGAGATCTACCGGGTTATCGTAGATCCCCACACATTGTGCATTAACGTCAGAACGAATATCATTCCATTCTGAACAACCCACTTGACAAGCTTTACAACCAATACAGGTTGTTACGTCAATGAGTTTTGCCACTTCAACTTTATGATCACGCGCACGCGGTGCCGGCGTTAAACCGGACGTTGCGGAGATCTTAATAATATCTTGCGTTTGAACGCCTTGAGCAGTTCCTGCCATATTATGCCTCCGCCTTTTCGATATTTACCAAGAATGTTTTGTATTCCGGTGTTTGCGTGATTGCCTCACCCCAAGATGGTGTTAAGGTATTAGTAGAGAATCCACGGTTACCTTTACCATTTAAGGCTTTCATATTCCAGTGAATTGGAAGGCCTACATGGTGTACGGTACGTCCATCGATTTCTAAATCTTTCAAACGTTTCGTTACTACTGCAACAGCTTTAATATAGCCACGGCGAGAAGTAATTTTCACCATATCACCTTTTTGGATGCCTTTTTCTGCCGCCAATTTTTCACCGATTTCCACAAATTGTTGTGGTTGTGCAATGATATTTAACGCAGATTGTGCCGTCCAACTGTGGAAATGCTCGGTTAAACGGTAAGTGGTTGCCACATATGGGAAATCTTTATTTGAGCCGATAAATTCACGGTCTTCTTTATAAATACGAACAGTCGGATCAGAGACCACTTTCGGGTGCAATGGGTTCGTATCAATCGGACTTTCGATCGGTTCATAATGCTCAGGCATTGGACCATTTGCAATTTTATCTACCGCAAATAAACGCCCTACACCTTCTGCGGACATAATAAATGGACCGGTGTCGGAACCTGGTGGTTGTGTGCCATAGTCGGCGACATCAAACCAGTTCCAGTTTTTACCATTCCATTTAATTAATTGACGGTGTTTATCCCAAGGATTACCGTTAATATCCAATGAAGCACGGTTATAAAGAACACGGCGGTTTGCCGGCCATGCAAAGCCCCAGCCTAAAGTACAGCCTAAACCGGATGGGTCAGAGTTATCACGGTTTGCAGTTTGGTTACCTTTTTCTGTCCACTGACCGGTATATAACCAGTTACCGGCAGAGGTTGTACCGTCATCACGCAAGTGTGCAAAGCCACTGAGTAATTGACCTTTTTTGTACATTAAATTGCCGTTAGCATCATACAGATCTTCAAGTGCATAACCATTTAATTCTTTGGCTAATTCTTCCGCACTTGGTGAATGAGGAATACCATAATTCCATGTCATGGCTTCAAAAGATTCAATACCGCGACCGCCTTCTTTCTTATAGAGCTCGTGCATTTCTTCACGAATCATCGAAAGAATATCCACATCCGGTAATGCTTCGCCCGGTTGGTCGCAAGATTTTTCATGCCATTGCGCCCAACGACCAGAGTTGACAATAGAACCGTCTTCTTCTGCGAAACAAGTGGTTGGCAAGCGGAACACTTCTGTTTGGATTTCAGCAGAATTCACGTTATTTGATTCGCCAAAGTTTTTCCAGAATTCAGAAGACTCAGTTTGAAGCGGATCCATCACGATTAAGTATTTTAATTTGCTCATACCGGCAACGGTTTTGTTCTTGTTCGGTAATGAGTTTAATACATTGAAACCTTGTAAGATCCAACCGTTTAACTTGCCATCATTCATTAACTTAACATTCGTGATAGGGTCGTATAAGCGGTCTGCTTTTGGCAAGAAATCGAAACCCCAACCGTTTTCTTTGGTGGCTTTATCACCATAGAACGTTTTCATCATACTCACGAAGAATTTCGAGGTATTACGATAATAGTTTACTTGGTTTGGTACGATATCTTTCGGTGTAATCGCATTGATATACTGCTCATAAGAGGTATCTTTGTCGTTTGGTAAACGCATATAACC
Organism: Aggregatibacter sp. 2125159857; assembly: GCF_017798005.1. Classification (NCBI taxonomy): domain Bacteria; kingdom Pseudomonadati; phylum Pseudomonadota; class Gammaproteobacteria; order Pasteurellales; family Pasteurellaceae; genus Aggregatibacter; species Aggregatibacter sp. 2125159857. The sequence goes on along the minus strand of NZ_CP072548.1, from coordinate 1,045,655 downwards.
CGGTAAAGACATCGGCAATAAGCCCATATCCGTTGTACCTTGTACGTTGGAATGTCCACGTAATGCATTAATACCACCACCCGGCATACCCATATTACCTAGGAGCAATTGGATCATCGCCATAGAACGAATATTTTGCGTACCGATTGTGTGCTCGGTAAAGCCTAACGCATATAAGTGCGTCATGGTTTTATTCGGTGCAGAGGTTTTACCAATTTCTTCACAGATTTGTAAGAAGGTTTTTTGTTTCACACCGGTAATACGTTCAACCATTTCCGGCGTATAGCGAGAAACGTGATCTTTCAAGATATTAATCACACAGCGTGGATCTTGTAAGGTCATATCACGTTTAGCATGGCCATTTTCGTCGAATTGGTAGTTCCATTTAGATTTATCGTAAGCGTGTTTTTCTTCATCGAAGCCCACAAATAAACCATCTTCAAATTTGAAACCTTCATCCACTAAGAAGGACGCATTGGTGTAGTGTTTAACGTATTCGTGTTGAATTTGATTGGTTTCCAATAAGTAACGGATCACACCCATTAAGAATGCAATATCAGAACCGGAACGAATTGGTGCATGAAAGTCAGCAACAGAAGCTGTACGGTTAAAGCGTGGATCAACCACGATGATTTTCGCACCGTTTTTCTTCGCTTCAATTGCCCAACGGAAGCCAACAGGGTGGGCTTCAGCAGGGTTACCCCCTTGAACAAGAATAAGATTGGCATTTTTGATGTCAACCCAGTTATTTGTCATGGCACCGCGACCAAATGATGGAGCAAGACTTGCTACCGTTGGTCCGTGTCAAGTATTCGCTTGGTTACACATCGGCACCATGCCCAACATCCGCACCCATTTATGAGTCAGTAGTGCGGCCTCGTTGCTCATGGCGGAGGCGGTCATAATCCCTGTGGTTGTCCAACGGTTAACCGTTTTGCCACTCGCATCTTTTTCAACGAAGTTGGCATCACGGTCATCTTTCATTAGACGGGCAATGCGTTTAATTGCATCTTGCCAAGAAATGCGTTCCCATTTATCGGAACCCGGTGCACGATATTCAGGGTATAACGCACGGCTTTCACTATTGATATAGTCTAATGCACCGGCACCCTTCGGACATAATGCCCCACGGCTGACCGGATGATCAGGGTCACCTTCGATATGGAACAATTTAGAGCGGGTATTGGTTGAGGTATGACCGCTTAATGTATTAGATGGAATACCTGTACTATACATCAACATACCGCAGCTTACGGCACAATATGTACAGGTTTGACGCGATTCTTTCGCACGCAATAGTTTGTATTCGCGTGGTGCAGCTAAGGCTGTGGACGGTGCAAAACCTAACATCGCAACGGATGTTCCGGCCATACCGCCAGCACAGACCTTGAAGAATTTTCTTCTTGAGATCTGCATAAATACTCCCCACAATCAACAAAACTTGTTGTTGATCTTTGTTTAATGTTTAATAGTTATAAATCACATTTGAGTAGATAACTTAGTCATCGATTTTGTTAAAATAGTATTACAATTAAACGCCACCGAGACTAAACCTAACGTAACAAGAGATACGACCTATCTATTCGTTAGCGTGCGCTAGAATACCTATTTTTCAAACATAAATCTATAATCACTAATAATTAAAAGGACAAAAAAAATTGAGTTGGATCACAAAAAGAACAATTAATTTTATCAAAAATTTAACAAATCCGGCGACATCGGACAGTGACATCATCGTCACCGAAAGGCAGGATACCTTGGCGAAAGAAGTGCCTGTTGCTCTCGTGTATAACGACATCGCCCATACCGTCATGATGTGTTCACCACGAGATTTAGAGGATTTTGCCATGGGCTTTTCCCTCACAGAAGGCATTATCGACAAGCCGGCGGATATTTATGGCATTGATATCGAGGAAGTGTGTAACGGTATGGAAGCCAGAATTGAACTGGCAACCCGCTGCTTTGTGGCATTGAAAGACCATCGGCGTACTTTAACCGGACGCACCGGTTGTGGCATTTGTGGTGCGGAACAAATCCAACAGGTTTACAAAAACATCAAAAAATTAGACCGCACTTTAACGGTGAATGCCAACCAATTAGATGGGTGCTTGCAACAATTATATGAGGCACAAGAACTCGGCAAGCAAACCGGTTCCACACATGCCGCGGCATTTTTTTCTGCAGAAGGGAAAATACTCGCCATTCGTGAAGATGTCGGTCGCCATGTGGCATTAGATAAATTATTGGGATGGCACGCTAAAGCTGACAAGCCACGGGGTTTTATCGTTGTCACCAGTCGCGCCAGTTATGAAATGGTGCAAAAAACCGTTTCTTGTGGTATTGAAATGCTTGTTGCGATTTCTGCCGCAACGGATTTAGCCGTACAAATGGCAGAACAATATAATCTAACCCTTGTTGGGTTCGCCCGAGAAGGTAGAGCAACGATCTATAGTGGCAAAGAAAGATTGCTGACGCCCCTTCCCTCCTCTGTTCACGCATAAAATTTATCAATAACAATCCGCACGTAAAACGTGCGGTTTTTAGGCTCCCCTATAAGGGCCTATACTTCACAAGCCCCTCAAGGGGCTTGTGAAAACTGACAGCCGTGTCTAATTACTTCCTTGACTACCCCTTAAAGGGGTCAATATGTTCTTTCGTTGATAAATTATCTTGAACCATATCTTCTTTTTCTTGATTCCTTAATATAGATCTTCACAACTTTTGTATTTAAGCCCACGATGCTGACAAAAAATCCTTTCACTCGGAAATGTCTATTTTCATATCTCTATTTTAGTGAATTGTAGCGTGCAACTTGTTGCACGAAATCGTGAATGCCCGAAAGGGTTAAATAACGTTCCGTGCGTGATTCGGTCGTGCATCAAGATGCACGCTACGAGGGGTAAATAATCCTCCTATATGTTGAATTTTGGTTGTCAGCCTTGTTCATTATATAGCGAGGATTTTTTTGTTCATCGCTTAAGCTATTTGTCTCCATACGCATAGCGTATGGTTTTTATAGCCAGACTTTGCCTGGCTATAAAAAAATCCCCCGCACTTTTCAGCTTGGGGGATGTTTGTTTTTGACCAAATTATGAATTCACGAATTTTTCGCCTAATTCAATATCTGCACGTAATGTCGGCAACATCGCATCTAACGCTTGTTGCTCAAATGCGCTGAGTTTACCAATTGGCAGAATTTCTTCTACACCTTCTTTACCGAAACGAACCGGTTGAGCAAAGAAGCGAGCATATTTGCCATCGCCTTCCACATAGCTACATTCAACCACCGTTTCGCCTTGTAATCCGCGTACTACCGCATTGGCAAAACGTGCCGCAGCTTGAGCCATGGATAAGGTTGCAGAACCGCCACCGGCTTTAGCATTCACCACTTCAGTACCAGCATTTTGAATACGTTTGGTTAATGGTTCAATTTCTTCCTCTTTCCATTCTGCGTATGGCACTTGAGATAACAAAGGAAGAATGGTCACGCCGGAGTGTCCGCCAATCACCGGCACGGTTGTACGATAAACGTTTAAGCCTTTTAATTCGGCAACAAAGGTTTCAGAACGAAGCACGTCTAATGTGGTCACGCCAAATAATTTACGTTTGTCATAAACTCCGGCTTTTTTCAAGACTTCTGCTGCAATCGCAACGGTAGTATTTACCGGGTTGGTAATGATCCCAATGCACGCTTTCGGACAGGTCACTGCGACTTTTTCAATTAAGTTGCGTACGATGCCTGCGTTAATGTTGAATAGATCTGAGCGATCCATTCCCGGTTTACGTGCTACGCCGGCAGAAATTAGCACGACATCCGCGCCTTTTAATGCAGGTGTCGGATCTTCACCGGCAAAACCTTCCACTTTAACCGCGGTCGGAATGTGGCTGACATCCACAGCAACGCCCGGAGTTACCGGTGCAATATCATAAAGTGATAGCTCGGAACCTGCCGGCAACTGTAGTTTCAGCAATAATGCTAATGCTTGACCGATACCGCCTGCGGCACCTAAAACTGCAACTTTCATTTCATTCTCCTCATGTCGTAAGAAATAGATAGTTAAAAATTTGTAAAAATTGTACGCTCCCCTATTTTTAAATTCAAACAGGCAAATGCAAATCTGTGAGCAAATTCAAATTTTTTCTGCAAATACAAAGAGGAAAACCGCTTAATAACGTTTTTGCTGACTCCGCACATCCTGTTCCAGCAACCAGTCCAACTTCTCCTTAATCTTAATTTCCATCCCTCTTGTCGTCGGAAAATAAAATTGCGTGTCTTTAAGTTCTGGCGGGAAGTAATTTTCACCGGCAGCGTAGGCGTTGGGTTCATCGTGGGCATAGCGATATTCAGCACCGAAACCGAGGTCTTTCATGAGATTGGTTGGGGCATTGCGGAGGTGTTCCGGCACATCAAAATCAGCCGATTCAGTCGCCAGTTTTTTCGCGGCTTTAAAAGCAAGGTAAACCGCATTGCTTTTTGGTGCAACGGCTAAATACACGATAGCTTGCGCAATGGCGCGCTCACCTTCAGCGGCACCGACACGGGTAAAACAATCCCAGGCGGCAAGGGCGACTTGCATCGCACGCGGATCGGCATTGCCCACATCTTCCGAGGCAATCGCCAACAAACGGCGTGCCACATAAAGGGGATCACCTCCGGCAGTGATAATGCGGGCATACCAATAGAGTGCCGCATCCGGTGCGGATCCGCGAATGGATTTATGTAGCGCAGAAATGAAATCGTAGAATCGGTCGCCTTGTTTGTCGAAGCGTGCTTGGCGTTCACCTAAGATTTCCGTGAGTAAAGTGCGGTCTAACATTTTGCCGTTTTTCGATTCGGCCGCCATGTCCACCATCATTTCCAAACAGTTCAATGCAAGGCGCGCATCACCGTTGACATATTCTGCCAAAAGCGACAACAAATTTTCCTGCAAATCTAACCGCACTTTGCCCAAGCCGTTTTCCGAATCGTCGATCGCTTGTTGCAACACACGCTCAATTTCCTGCGTGGAAAGCGGTTTGAGAATATAAACCCGTGCGCGGGAAAGCAGTGCGTTATTTAATTCAAAGGAAGGATTTTCTGTGGTGGCACCGATAAAAATAATGGTGCCATCTTCAATATGAGGTAGGAACGCATCTTGCTGGCTTTTATTGAAACGGTGAACTTCATCCACAAACAAAATGGTGCGCAAACCCGCCAATTTATTTTGTTTGGCTTTTTCGATAGCTTCGCGAATTTCTTTAATGCCGCTGGTGACGGCGGAAATACGCTCCACTTCAGCCTGAATGCGTTGCGCGATAATTTCGGCCAACGTGGTCTTGCCGGTGCCGGGTGGCCCCCAGAAAATCATGGAATGAACATAGCCTGCCTCAATCGCTTTACGCAACGGTTTCCCCTCGCCCAACAAATGAGACTGGCCACAATATTGCGCCAACGTAGTTGGGCGCATTCTGGCGGCTAAAGGGCGAAAGTCATTTTCGTTAAAATCAAAGCTAAAGTTAGACATGGTTCAATTCGCTTATTTTTTACGTTGGTCGTCTAATTCTATGCCCTTTGGAACGGTGAATTTAAACAAACTGCCATCTAAATTTTGGTTGGTAATATTACGCAAAATATATTGATTAGACTGTCCATCTTTTTCAATGGTACTAAACCCTTTTAATACGCCGTTTTGATCGATACGAATATCAAATTGCTTGATATTGCTGTTTTTGGCTTTCGGTTTTAACACGAACGTGTCATCTTTTTGTTCTACCGAATATTGCGCCCAATGGCTTTTATCATTGCTGGTGAGCAACACGAACGGTGTATTATTCACGGCATCTTTTACCCAATTGGCCGTCACTTGTTCCACAAACGGGTCATAAAACCAAAGGGTTTTCCCATCGGCAATAATTTGGGTTTCTTGCGGTGATTTGGTGTCCATGCGGAACAAATTCGGACGTTTGATTCGTAATTTGCCGTTGCCTTGTTGTACGTTGCTGCCGTTTGCCGACATCACCGTTTGGGCAAAATCCGCACTCAATACACTCACTTTATTTAAGCGATTCTGTAACTCAATATCGGCATTTGCCCAAGCCATAGATGCCATCGCAAAAAGAGAAAGTGCGGTGAGTTTTTGGCGTATTTTTTTCATAACATAATTCCTTTTTAACACAATGCGTCAGGAAGACGGAATTACCGCCAACGCAGTTTTACACGTGGCGCATTATAGCCAGAACACCTGACGAAATGCAAAATCAGCAATGCACTTCTTGTGCGTTCACACAGATTCAGATTGACATAAAACAAAAAGTGCGGTCAAAAAACACCATGAATTTTAACCGCACTTTGACGTTCTCAAATACGCGATTGAGCTTAGTCTAAACGTTTGAACATTTTTAACCAATCTGCTTTAAATTCACGGCGCATATTATTGATCGCATCGATAATATCGTGGTGAACCAGCTGTTCATTTTGAATCCCAACGCAATAGCCGCCTTTACCTTGCAGCAACAAGTCAATCGCATAAACGCCCATGCGGGAGCCGAGGATACGGTCGAAGGCACAAGGCGAACCGCCACGTTGGATATGACCTAAAATGGTGGCGCGGGTTTCATGGTGAACGCGTTCTTCAATTTCTTTTGCTAACTCATTCACATCACAAATTAACTCGGTAATCGCAATAATCGCATGGCGTTTACCTTTAATGATGCTGCGTTCAATTTGGCGAATCAGTTCTTCGCGGTTAAATTCCACTTCGGAAGCCACGATATATTCACAACCGCCGGCAATCCCTGCGGAGATCGTCAAGTCGCTACAGTGGCGGCCCATGATTTCTACGATGGAAATACGTTGGTGGGAACTGGAGGTATCGCGTAAACGGTCGATCGCTTCAACTGCTGTTTCTAAGGCAGTTTGGTAGCCGATGGTATAGTCGGTGCCGGCAACGTCGTTATCGATTGTCCCCGGAATCCCAACGCATGGGAAACCGTGTTCTTCGGTCAATAATTTCGCCCCCATGTAGGAACCGTCCCCGCCGATAACAACGAGAGCATCAATGCCGTGAGAACGTAAAATATCGGCGCATTTGGCGCGGACCTCAGGATTTTTAAATTCCGGAAAACGGGCAGAACCTAAACAGGTGCCGCCGCGGTTGATAATGTCAGATACGCTATAACGGGTTAATTGCTTAATGTTGTTGTGGTATAAGCCATAATAGCCGTCATAGATACCATAAACTTCTAACCCTTCAGACAACCCTGCTCGAACCACTGCGCGAATTGCCGCGTTCATGCCCGGAGCGTCGCCGCCACTTGTTAGTACTGCAATTTTTTTGATCATGCGTTATTCCTATTAAAATATAAAAGAATGAATGTTAAAAACTGTATAAATTATATCACTTTTTTATCTAACTGCATTTCCTGTTGCACAACAAATGTGGGTTCCGGATGAATCACAATATCACTGCGCGGAAATGCCTTACATAGGCAACGTTCCAAATGTTCGGTGATATCATGGGCTTCAATAAAAGACAGTTCATCAGCTAATTCTAAGTGAAATTGAATAAAGCGAATGGCACCGGAACGACGGGTGCGTAGCGCATGGAAACCGAGCATTCTTGAATCTTGAGCAATTTCTTGATTAAGTACGGCGTGAATTTGTTCAATTTCCTCCGGCGGCAACATTTGATCAAGCAATAACTGTGTTGAACTAAACAGCATTTTGGCTGCATTTAATAAAATATAAAGGGAGATTAAAATCGCAAAAACTGCATCTGCCCATAAAATACCGTGCACACTTAAGCCTAAGGAAATCAAAATGGCAAAGTTCATCAGCAAATCTGTTTGATAATGCAACCGATCCGCTTTAATTGCCGGGCTATCTGTTTGTTCAATTACGCGTCCTTGATACCACACTAATAATAGTGTTGCAAAAATGGAAAATACAGTGACCAACATACCCAGTATTGTATTGTTCAAGGGTTGCGGTGAATTAAAACGGTGTATGCCTTGCAGTAACAGGAAAATCGCCGAACCGGAAATAAACGCACTTTGCACCAAAGAAGCCAGGGATTCCGCCTTACCGTGCCCAAAAGAGTGATTATGATCCGCAGGCATTAAAGCGAAACGCAAAATCAGCATGTTCATGAACGAAGCCAATAAATCCAACATGGAATCGGTAATCGAGGCCAACATACTCACCGAACCCGTTTGCCACCAAGCGATGCCTTTCGCGATAATCAAAATTAACGCCGTGATAATGGCAAAATTGGCCGCTTTTTTGACTTGCGCGGAATATTCTACAGCAGACATTAAGCTTTACACGATAACAGCCAATCGGCTTTCATTAACTGTTTCATTTCTTTTTCCACCACATATTTTTTCAGGTGGTTAATAACCCGTTTTCCGTTCATATTCATCATCTTATGATTTTTAGGAATCTTTAATGAATATTGATATTGCACAAAGCCACAAAACGGCAGCTCTTTGCCTTTCGCCACATCAATTTGCCAATCTTTATTTTCTACAGAAGGCTCATAAATCACATAAGCATAAAGCGTATTATCCTGAGCATAGAGGTGGAAATTTTTTATCCCGGTGTTGGTATAAATCCGTTTACGCCAGTCAATACGTTCCTGTAAAGTGCGTTTTTGTTTATTACGATCTAACAAAATTTCCACCGCACTTTGCCAATCCTGTGCGCTTTCGTTCGGTAAGACATAAAAATAACGAACGACCGACTCCAGATCCTGTTTTGTGGCTAAATGGTAGGTTTTCTTGTTGTGCTCTACCGTTTCAGGCGCATTAAGTTGCGGTGGGCTAACACAGGCCGATAAAAAAAGTGCGGTCAAAATAACAAGTGTTTTTTTCATCATGTTTATTCCGCCAAATCCCGTTTAAAGACAAATTCCGTTTTAGTAGATGCCGCGCTGTCAAACCAGTAGCCACCAAGGTCGAATTCCTTGAGCTGTTCTACCTCGCTAAGGCGATTTTGAATGAGGTAACGACACATTAAGCCGCGTGCCTTTTTAGCATAGAAGCTAATCACTTTATACTTGCCATTTTTGTTATCTAAAAATACCGGTTTAATGATGTTAGCTTTGAGGTTGTGTTCTTGTACCGATTTGTAATATTCATCAGATGCCAAGTTAATGAGTGTACCGTTTTGTTGATCGATCGCTTGTTGCAATACCGGCGTAATGACATTGTGCCAGAACGCATATAAATCCTTGCCTTTCGGGTTGGCTAGTTTTGTCCCCATTTCCAAACGGTATGGCTGGATTAAATCTAATGGTGTTAATAAGCCATATAAGCCGGATAAAATACGCAAGTGTTGCTGGGCAAATAACACGTCTTCTTCGTTGAGGGATTCAATCTCTAATCCGGTGTAAACATCGCCTTTAAACGCATAAACCGCGGCTTTGGAATTGTGTTCGTTATGGTTTTGTTGCCATTCGGCAAAACGGGCTGCATTAAGTCCCGCGAGTTTATCGCTAATTGACATTAATGAACCGATGTCTGCCGGTGTCAGCTCACGGCAAATATTAATCAGTTGCTGGCTTTGCGCTAAAAAGTGCGGTTGAAAATGCGGGAGTTTTTTAGGGACTCCGCTTTCAAAATCTAATGTCTTCGCAGGTGAAATAATGGCTAACATAAACAATCCTGTAATGGTTCTGATAACAACGCTAAAGCGCGCTTAATTGCCAATTAATCGGGGCAATACCCTGTTGTTGTAAATAGGCGTTGGCTTTCGAAAAATGGCGGCAGCCGAAAAAGCCACGATGGGCAGACAGTGGCGACGGATGCACGCTGGTTAAAACACAATGCTTGTGGCGATCAATGAATTGCCCTTTTTTCTGTGCCGGGCTACCCCATAATAGAAAGACCAGATTTTCGCGATGTTGATTCAAGGCTTCAATCACTTTATCGGTGAAAATTTCCCACCCCCAATTGGCGTGGGAATGGGCTAAACCCTGCTCTACGGTTAAAACCGAGTTAAGCAATAACACGCCTTGCTGTGCCCATTCCACTAAATAACCGTGATTCGGCACCTGAAAGCCTTCAATGTCATCGGACAATTCTTTATACATATTTAACAAGGACGGTGGCGGTTTGATACCGGGTTTAACGGAGAAAGACAAGCCATGCGCCTGATTTGGCCCGTGGTAAGGATCTTGCCCTAAAATCACCACTTTGACTTGATCAAATTCGGTTAACTTGAACGCGTTAAACACATCATGCGCCGGCGGATAAATGATTTTACCGGCCTCCCGTTCTGCGTGAACTCGCTGCAAAACGTGCTGGAAATAAGGCTGTTGTTTTTCTTGTCCAATCACATCTGTCCAAGTTTTCATCATGGCGTCCCAATCAATTTTGAATGACGGAAATTATAAAGAACCTAAGGCAAAATTCATAGCCATAAGTTGCCTTTCTTAGTTTCTAAGATGTAAGAAAAATATCTCAATTCTGTGAAATGCTAGAGAAAAATGACGCAATATTCTTGATTAAAATCAAATACCTCAAAATAATTAAAAAAAGACTTTGGTTCTACATCAAATTTATTTGAAAACTTCAAAAGTTTTGATAGAATCCGCTCAGTTCAATTAATATACAGAAAAGCCAAACTTAGGAGGCATTTTATGATTAAAGGTATCCAAATTACCCACGCTGCTAACGACAATCTTTTAAACTCTTTCTGGTTGTTAGATAGCGAAAAAGGTGAAGCACGTTGTTTATGTGCAAAAGGTGATTACTCAGAAGATCAAATCGTAGCAGTAAGCGAATTAGGTCAAATCGAATACCGTGAATTACCGGTAAACGTTGCACCAACTGTGAAAGTAGAAGGCGGTCAACACTTAAACGTGAACGTATTACGCCGTGAAACATTAGAAGACGCTGTATTACATCCGGAAAAATATCCACAATTAACCATTCGTGTTTCCGGTTACGCCGTGCGTTTCAACTCTTTAACACCTGAACAACAACGCGACGTTATTACTCGTACTTTCACTGAAAGCTTGTAATTTCATATTGAGTAAAAAGAACCCCCGATAAATTCGGGGGTTTTGCTTTTTTCCCCCATGTTTTCCGATCATTCAGTATGACCGCTTGGGCAGTGAAAATAAACGGAAAGTATAGGGTGCCGTCAGAAACGAAACTTACGTTTAATCCGTGGGTAATAAATTACCCATGGTTAGACATAGTTGCTCACTTTTGGGGAACTTGCAGTTTGTAAAATAATTATGGATATGAAACCTTATGTTTAAGAAAAAATCAATAGCGTTAAACCATGATGCATTTTCTATTCCTGAAGATGATCTATTAGTTACTGACGCACTTGTTGGCTAGTATGCCATAGTTATGCCGCCCCCCACAAACCGAAGACACAAAACAGGTGTGAACGTGTTAAATTTCCACCGCTCTTTTTAACCCTTGAATTTACAATCCAAGTGCAACAAACGAATGAAACCCGTCCCAATTTGGTCATTGTGAACGTGAAGCCGTCGGAAAATGAGAAATTTAAAGCCATGGTGTTGCCGGAAATGACGTAATCCCTGAAAGTGGAGCCGGGTGTGCCGGTGATGTATGTCACTACGGTGAAAGAACAACCGAATCGTTGGGTGTTCTTTGAAATCTACGCCAACGATGGGACTTATACGGCACACCGATGAGATGTTGCAGGATAAGCAAAGTATCGAAATCCGTCCGACCTATTTGGACTACAAAGGCAGATTGGTTTTTAATGTAAGTGGCAGATAAGCTTGCACAAACGTAAAAAGTGCGGTCGAAATTCACGGTATTATGTAGCAGTTGCACAAAGACCAAAATTTAAACAAAACTGCACAAAAATGCCCTTATTTCGATAAGGGCATTGTTTTTACTATAATTGTATTTTACAGAATTCTGCTCATTTTTCCATTACTCGCTTTTCGGTTTTCTTCTAAACAATTTTTCACGTTGCTCCTCTAATAGCATTTGTTCCATTATCGCAGGATAGGCTTGCTCGCAAAGTGTAATATATTCTGGTTGGGTAAGGTGTTCCCTAATTTTAGTCGGGCAACGTAGATAGATTTTATCTTCTGCAAAACTACTAATAATAGAAAGCATCTGATAAGGTTTCCCATCTTCGGTTTCAAACACTTCATCGGTAAATTGCATTTCAAATATCGCCACGACTACCTGATTATTAGCGATTTCATAGGCTCCATAAAATATCAATGGATTACGGGGTAAAGTACCGACTTCTTTCGCAAGTTCTCGCAAATTGTGATAGAACAATAGATAGGCATCATCTTTTACGTTTGAATACATCTGAGCCAGTTCTCGCATAAAGGTTTTGAAGGTTTCATAGTCCATCTTTTTTAAATCCACATTAAGTGGCGTGTGTGTCATGGTTTCCATCATTGTTCCTTATGTTGTTTTAAATTATTTAGGCTACGGCTAAATATTGGTTATCGTTTGAGGCTTCCAAACATAAACTTTCCAATCCAAATTTTGCCGTAGGTTTCTTATTTCCCTGCCAGTAGCCAGTTAAATCTCGTGAAGGTCTGGTTTTTAAACAGCGTTTTAGTACGTTGTCGAATTTGTCTTTATCTGACTGGTAACGAAAATCCTCACGCTATGCGGTTTCATTCGCATAGTGCATCATGTAATTATTTCCCATCTTATGATACACACCCATAATCATTCTTCTAAATCTTGCAAAGAAGGATTCAGCTAGGTTATTGGTGGTGCCATCAATCGAGCAATATTCTTGCGAATGGTTTACGCGACATAAGTCATAGTAAAATGCCAAGCCATCATAAGCAGGATTTTCATCAGCACAAATTGTAGATTTTGGTGCGACTAAGCGATGTGTTAAAGCAAACATATCATCAGCATTTTCCTCTTTAACTAACGCAACGAGTGTGCGGTCGGCTCCTTTTGTTATTTCCTGATTTGCAGCTTGTTGACGGAAAACCATAACGCAGGATTTATCTTTACGTTGGTGACATCTCTTACGTCTATCAATTCGCTTATGTTTAAAATTTTTGGGGCGAAGGTAGTTATTCACATAACAACCATTAATATGAATAATGCCTGTGAGTGGTGTGTAATCTTGCGTTTTTTCAACTGCTTCACGGAATTTATGTAGTAATGCCCATGACGTTTTATATTGCACGCCAATATGACGAGATAAGTTAAGCGCAGAAATCCCTTTACTATTGATAGTGAAATAATAAACCGATAACAGTAGCTTTTTTAGGGAAAGTTTAGTGTGCTGAAAAATCGTACCACTTTTTACAGAAAAACGATGTTGGCAATGTTTGCACTGCCATTGCTTACGAGAAGAAATAAAATAGGCTTTATGCTCAATCTGGCAACGAGGGCATTCAACCGTGTAAAAACAATGAGAATTTCCCCAACGAGCATTTTTCAGAAAGATAAGGGCTTCACTATCAGATAAATCATAGATCGCAGAGATAGATAAATTGCGATAGGCAGAAAGTAATTGTGGTGGCGTTTGCTTCTTTTTCATTTATTTGTTCAACATTCATAATTAGCTCCTGACTTATTGCTTTATGCCCAATAAGTCGCGTTTCTCTTGTTAAATTGGTTGAACAAATTAAATATAAAAAAAGCAAACGAGAAGATTTGCTTAAAAGTGGGAATATTCTAGTTCAAAATTTACTTAGTTTGCAATAAAAAGATGCCCTTTAAAGCTCTTATCGCCATCACTATAACAGCAAGAATATTGATTAATTAAGGTTATGAGCTATGTGAATTTCCTTGTGTTGCAAGGTGTTAGCCAAACGCTGGAAATGAGAAATCGCCCACTTGAAAATCTTAAGTCAGCTCAAAGCGTTTGGGTTTTGAATACCTATGAACACTACAAGGAAATCATGCTAGAAATCAATAAACCGAAAGGCATAATGCTTGCCAGTTAGCCGAGTAATTGGCTTAGTGATTTACTGGGGCTTACTAAAAGTATTGAGCAAGACTATTATAAATGTATTCACACAACAATTTTATATTAAAGTCCAATAACTAATTGTCTCATTACTCTATACGCCGCTTCGTAAACTTTATTTGTATCTTTATCAGGGGCAATTTCCCCGTGAAATAAAGCATTTCTTAAATTATAAATTATTTCTAAAGTAGCTTTATAAATTAAATCTTCATTATCAATAAACTGATATTCTCCAATCTTTAAATAAGGCTCAGATTTTGTTAATAATGAAATCTTTTTTCTTGGATTAGCTTCTTCAAAAATTCCATTGATCTTACGTTTCTGAGAATCACTTAAACATTTAAATTCTTTGTCACAATTAAAATGCGCTAAATCATACTCGTTGTGAGTGTAGCATAATACAGTTTTTTTACTTGAATTCTTCACTGTGGCAGTGACTCTTTTTATACCAACTCGTTCTAATTCAATATGAACGTGATATGAAATATTTCTATTATAATAGTTTTGTGTTAAATTTTTTTTATCTAGCTCTACCATAAATTCTTCAAAATATAGTCTATCTCCGCCATATACTATATGATTATTTAATAAAAAATAATGGAAGTGAGCGAGATTATTTTTAAAGTACGAGCTATCTTCATTATTTCCATTTAGTAAACTTAAAAATCTCTTCCTAAATAAGCATTCTGGAGATGATTTTATTTGATTAATGGCTTCTCTATCTGTTTTTAAGTTAGGATAAGAATTTTTATACCAAGCATTAAATGAAATCCAACTTTTAACAAAATATGTGAAGTAATCTATATCAGATAATGACTTCCATTTTTCTATATTATCAGTGTACATTGCAGTCATTAGTTTGTTTTCCTTTTATAAAATCCAAAGCTGATTCTTGATCTTTTTCAATTGCTAACTCAACAGCTTTCTTAGCTTTTTCTAACAATCCTTTACTCTTAATACGTAAGTAATTAGATTGTCGGATTAAATCGGCGATTTGGGTTTGAATTTTCTCTTCTACATTTGGAATAACAATTTGTTTAATATCGTTTGCAGAAATATTTGTTTGAACGCCACCAGTTCCCATACGCTCTAATTGATATTTTCCGATAATCGAATTAATGATGAGCGGCAATACCTCGACATTAATATTTTGAGGAGAGATTCGCATGATTCTTTGATTTACTACCGCATTTACACCTTTAGGCACTTTACAAGAGTTTCCAATAGTACCGGACATTGATATTAGTATGTCATTTTCATTTGCAACATCTTTAGGACTTAAACTAATATCTCCTTGTGGAATCAACATAGCATTAGATATATCTAATGTGCCATTCCCGATATTATTAATTCGGATTAAAGGGATTCCCGTTTCTGTATATGTCTCACTTTTGTAAGCAAAACCAGTTGAAAAATCTTTAATAAAATAATCTAAGGTATTATATCCTTTAGGATAGCTCTTGATTTTATCTATCAATTTTTCATACTTTTCCTGATAAAACTCCGCATCCAGCCTACCCGATGTACCGAAACTGTCGGCAAAGGATTTGATATTGATCGTTTGTGAAGGTGGATTGAAGTCTTTTAATTTTAAAGTGTCTAGTAGCAGTAGTTCTGCTTGTCTATACATACTTTTAGCTTCAAGTTCTAAATCAAATACTTTATCTACTAATGATGAAATTTCATAAATGAAGTCACTTTCAAATTTAGGAACATATAAACTTCTAATTGCAGCCTTATCAATTGTTAAAGGAACTGTCCCATTAATTTTTCTATTGATAATTTTTAAACCAAAATTTGTATTAAAGTAAATATAAAGAAATTTTTCATTTATACATGAATTTTCATTTGTTCTAATTAAGAACAAATTCATTCCTAATGATGTTGGTCTATTTAAATATGGCATTAAATAAGATTTACCTGGCGTTCCTATCTTATTTATAAGCAATTCACCACCAAAAACTTGGCTTTTAGATAAAAAGTTATAGGCTTTTTTTGTTATATATTTAACATTATCTGAAAAATTATTTATTTCTAGGTCTGTCGTTCTAACCATATAAGCAAAATTAGGCTCATCTAACAGTTCAAAAACTTCAGATATGGCTTCATAACTTCCATTTGCATGAAAATCAGTCAATACTGAAATCTCATCTTTTAGTACGATATTAGGAATAGATTTAATTTTTCTATAAGCGGAAATATATTCCTTCATAAAAAATTCATCATCTATTCTAAACTTTTCATTATCTAGTATGATTTCTGAAAATAGCACTTCTTTTACCTCCAGCCCCTCCAACAGTCGCTGGTATTTCGCAGCATCAAAGGGGCTTAGGGCTTTCCCACAAAAGACAATTTTTCTTTTTTAGCAAATTCTAAAAAGGCTTCAGCTATCCCATCTTGAGTTTTGCCGTCGTGGTTAAACAGGTCGTGCTTAACGATTAAATGCCCATGACTATCCAGCACTGGTGAACCATCTTCATTACGGACAAAGATTTTATCGCCGCTGTTGTCTTTACTCGGCTCCTGCATTGTGGCAAAGAAAATCGGGTAGTCTTCGACTTTCGGGCAAAGTTCATCATGCCATTTTTGCACGAATAAAACGCTGGTTTTGGTGCCAGTATGTGGTTTAAATACATTCCCATGCAAACCAACTACTGCAAGGATGCGACAACGTTCTGCAATAAATTCGCGAATGGCTTTGTCAGAGCTGTTATTGAAACGTCCTTGCGGTAATACTATCGCCATGCGTCCGCCGTCTTTTAAAAAGTCCAAATTGCGTTCGATAAAAAGAATATCGCGTCCGACTTTAGTTTGCGCTTTGCCGTTCGGTTTCTTGCCTAATTCATATTTAGCTAAAATACGACTTTCTTTTATATCGCCAGCAAATGGGGGATTAGCCATTAAAATATCGAACTTGAAATCCCTATTACTTTCATTACTTACTCGAAGCTTTCTAATTTTTTTCCAGCCTTCACCATAAGTATCTAGCCATTCTGTATCTCCTACAATTTCTTTTTTTGTATTACCTGTTTTTTCATCCCAACGCTCCCAATCTAAAGTATTTAGATGGAGAACATTCGTCTGTCCATCACCGGCAATGAGATTTAACGTTCTTGCAACACGTACTGCTTTTTCATCAAAATCTATTGCAAAGACTTTAGTGGTTACATAATCTGTACACTCAATAGGTTTTGCTTCACTGGTAAATAAATGGCTCTTATGTAATCCTTTCTCTTTAAGGATTTGTTCCCATACATGAAAAATTGTATGTACAGGGAATCCACAACTACCAGATGCAGTATCAATTATGCTTTCATCCTTTGTAGGATTAAGCATTTTTACACACATATCAATGATATAACGAGGAGTAAAATACTGTCCTTTCTCGCCCTTGCTTGATTTACTTATTAGATATTCGAAAGCTTCATCGACTACATCTAAGTTAGAATTGAATAATTTCACATCTTGAAGTGATGACACACAAACCGATAAATGTGATGGCGTAAGTTGAATTTTTGCATCTTCAGAAAATACACCTTCCCATTTTTCATTCGCTTTTTCAAATAAAGATTGAATTTTATTTTTTAATTCAATTTCTGTATTACCATTATTTCTAAACTCTAAATATCGATCTTTATTTCTTCCACTTTGCATTTCATCATAAAGTTTTGTGAAGATAAGTTTAAATACTTCTTCGAATACATCTATTCCTGCATTCGCTAGAACTTCATCCTCCATTTCTAGAATAAGATCTTTTAATGATTTTCTCTCATTGACTAATTTATCACGTTTAATTAGATCACTTATTGTGTAGCGCTCGTTTAATATATCTGAAAGTTTTTCATTTATATTAGGGATATTAGGTATATCTTCAAAATAGTTAGGATCTTTGCGGTGATAAAATGAAATTGACTCACCATTTGTCCAAACTCCCATCGGTGAACCGGTGGCATTACAATAAGATTTTAATTGCTCTTTACCATCTTTTAGTTTTGGTTTTTTAAGTTCTACTATAATATAGGCTGATGTAATGTTATCTTTATCCCATATAATAATATCTGCACGTTTCTCTTCTCTACCAAAATTTACCGCACTTTCCACGCTTATTCTATCTATTGGATAACGGTATTTATTAATAAGAGTAGATAAATATAGCTGTCTAATAACCTCTTCAGGAGTTAGTTTAATTTCTTTTTTTCGGATAAGACAAGTGACAAAATAGACTGTTTTTTCTTTTTGTTCTTTTAAAATTATTTTTTCTTCTAATTCCCTAATTTGATCTTGCGTAAATTGGGTTAATTTATATTGACTATCTTTAAGGATGGTTTCTAATTTAATAGTGTTAGTCATTAGAAACCTCCCATAAGTTTTGAAAGGTTGGTATAATTAGGCTTGTAGGTTTGTAGGGACATATTTGTTCCTTATTGAGTTAGTGTAAAATTAGCGTTTATTGTTTTTCTGATATTTCTTTAAAAGAAATAGCAAAGGCATTCTTTAAATTTTCAGGCATTGCGCGATAATCTGCAATCAGTTTTTCTTCTTGCGCTGAGATAGTATTTTTTTGCGTTACAGCTTGAAACATCTCACCTTCACCACTCACAAGCCAGTTCAAATTGACTCCCGCTCTGGCGATCCCAGCCATTCCTTCTGCATTGGGTTCACGTTCACCACCGATATAACCTTGCATTGTGCGATAAGCTATTCCTGCCTGCTCTGCAAAATCTGTAATTTTCCAGTTTTTGGCTTCACAAACTTGTCTTAATCTTTCTGATATGCACATTTGAGTGTTCCATTTTCAATTTATAATTGATAAATTACGCAAATGAGCGTATATTTGTTTTAAGTTTAAACGCATTTTATCACGTTTGAGCATATTTAAAATCTCTATTAACATAAATTTTAAACAAGACGATGACTCAGCACTTTTTACTTTCCAGCAAAGCTCGCACGCTTTCTTCCTACGAGATTGCACAACTCACGGAAGAAGAAGCGTATGATTTGCTTTGTGAATTAAGATGGGGTGGAAAAGAGTTCATCACTTGCCCTAAATGTGGGGTGCAACACAAGCCTTATTATATTTCTACACGTAAACAATGGCGCTGCAAACATTGTAATCACACTTTTAGTGTCACTTCTGGCACCATTTTTTCCAATCGCAAGAAACCGATTAAGGTTTATCTCTATGCTTTAATGGAATGGGTAAATGCCGTCAAAGGCTTATCTTCCCTTCAATTAGCTCGTAATGCAAAACTTAATCCTCGCACGGCATTTGTTTTATCACATAAATTCCGCAAGGCATTACTGGAAAGTCGTGATATGAAACCCCTTTCAGGTGTAGTGGATATGGACGGTACTTATGTTCATCCTGCACCACGTAAAGCAAATAAGAAAGCTGACCGTATTGACTATCGTTTAAAGGAAAATCAGAATCCTGATAAACGTTGTGTCATGGTTGCACGTGAGCATTATTCACCAGAAGAAAAAGCCAGTAATATGCTGCATTGTGGGGCAAAACGCTCTCACGTTTTTGTGGCGCATACAGAATCGCAATCGGTAGTGAAAAATTTTGCCGATAAATTCATTAAACCGAATACGCAAATCAATACCGATGAAAGTACGGCTTATGATGTCTTGTTGCCTTACTATGATTTGAGAACTGTAAACCATAAGGAAGAATATCGCAGCGATTTAGGTGTAACAAACAATCAGGCAGAAAGTTTGTTCAGTCGTTTCAAACGTATGTACTACGGACAAGTTCACCGTATCAGCAACGAATACTTACTAAACTATGCTAATGAAATTGCCTACCGTGAGGACAATCGCCGTACCTCAAATAAAGCGCAGTTTATTGATGTATTAAGCCGATGTTTAAAAACCACCAATGATAACAATGAATGGTGCGGTTATTGGCAACGTAAAATTATTTATCAAGAAGTGATTTGGCAGTAGATATATGGCATATAACCTAGATAAGAAACTCAAAGAGTTTGAGTTTGAGCGTAAACAGGTATTGCATCATCTTGCGTTACTTGATACGAATATCGCCATATTAAAACGTGCTATTGAGCTTACTCAACAGGAAAGTGATGTAGCCCTTTATAATACGGACAACTTTGTGTACCGTTCCAAATATAATCTCTTTAAAGGGAAAATTCGTAAATATATCGTACAAATGATGCGAGAAGCACCAGATAAAACCTTTACAATTGCCGAACTCACGCAGCGCATTTTTGATATTGAACAAAATCCTGATACACCGTCCGAAAAACACCTTGATTCCGTTCGTAAACAACTGAATGAGTTTTACAAAAGAGAATGGATCAATAGGGTTCAAATCAGCCGAAATGAGGTTCACTGGCAATGGAAACAAAAATAGCGGTATTTCTACCGCTACTTATCCATTTTTACGCAAGAGGTTTTAATCTCCATTCAGAACGCCTGAAAAATCTTCGCTTTAGTGTCCGTTTATGTAATTCAACTTCTTTCCGTTCAATAATTCCTTTCTTATACAGTTCTTTCAATACGCGAGCAACAGCTAATTCATGTTCTATTTGGGGTAGAGGATAATTTTTGCCAGTGTCTAATTCCAACGCCGCCTCTGTAATAAAGTATAATGTTTTCCAATTATCACTTTGCTTGAATACTCTTGCAACCAACAATTGAAGATTTTGCTTAAACAATCGAGGTTTTATTAGCCTTGAAACATTAAATTGTGTTTTGATTTGCCTTAAATCGAAATTGGGTTCAATGTATATCAAGGTATTCTCAAAACAAAGTATTTTATCCTCTAAATCTGATTTCTGTTGGTTTAACTGATCAAGTTGATGTTCAAGAATTGCTTTTTCTTTATAGCTACTTTCGATTAATTTGGTAAGTTGAGAAATAAGGTGGGATTCTGCCATAATAAAAATCTCCATTGAGTTAAACTTTCAATGGAGATTCTAGTATTTTCAAGCGGTTAGGTCTTTGTGCAACTGCTACATAATACCGGAAATTCATGGTGTTTTTCGACCGCACTTTATGTTATTTCAAGAAGGAGAAGGGTGATTAAGCGACGGCTTTTAACAACTCCTCTGCAGCTAAAATGCCTAAATTGTTAGACGCAAGTGGGCTGTCGCCGGTGAGCACGTTGCGGTCTTTGTTCACTTGACCGGTAATGCCTTCGTTCAACACTTTCACGCCTAACGCTTCTAAACGTTCAGCCAATAACCATTGTAATTTACCCGGAATGTAGCCGATATCCACGTTTGCGCCTTCGTCTAATGCATCTGGGAACACACAGATTTCATAACCTTTGAATGGGAAATCTTCCGGTTTTTCGCCTACGCTTGCTGCTAAGAATGCCGCAGGACCATGACATAAGCTGATGATATATTTATCATTTGCAAACGCCCAATTTAACACCGCTTTCACATCGTTACTGAACGGAAGACCGTGTAATGCTGCGTGACCACCCGGGATCAACACACCTAAATATGGTGAATCTTCCGCTGTGACTTCCGCCAAAATATCCGCTAATTTATGTGGATTTTTGAATTTCGGCAAGTAAGTTTCGTATAAGCCCATCACCGCTTCATCTTCGGTTGGCATCGCCCACATTTCAAATTTTACCGAGTTACCTGAAAGGGTTGCTACTTCAATTTCAAAACCAGCGTGGTGAATATGCAACATTGGCAACATCGTTTCCACAGGGTGGTTACCCGTTGAAAATAATTTGCCGTTTTTCATTTCTAAATAGCGTTCGTCAGAAGCCACCATTAAAATTTTGTATTTGCCACCTGTGTAAGGTTTGTCGAATTTAAAACCGTCGAAATCCGTTTTTTTCGCCACATATTGGCTTAATGAGTATTCTGATGGGAAAAATGCGTTATGTTCTGCACGGTCTGCTACTGGGCTTTTTAAATCTGCCATTTTTTTCTACTAATGTTAAAAGAATGTTTAAAAAAGATTGTTTGTTGTAATGGAGGCATTATATCCTAGTCTTTCAATTTGAAAATTAATAGAATAAGAATAAACTATTCTGAAAAAAGGAATAATGATGAATAAATTAGAAGCTCTTCGTTATTTTTGCTCCGCTGCGGAAACCCTTAATTTCCGTGAAACCGCTCAACGCCTTGCCGTTTCGCCCCAAGTAGTCACGAGAATGATTGCCGATCTCGAAACGTTATTAGGCGAAAGCCTGTTTAAACGTAACACGCGAAACATCAAACTCACCGAATTTGGCGAGCAATTTTTACCGAAAGCGACGCAATATTTGGCGAAAGGCGAACAGCTATTTGCTAAAAACAATGTAAAAGAAAAAGCAATGCAAGGTGTAGTTCGGATTACCCTGCCGCCGATGCCTTACAACGATGAAATTCTGTTTGAATTATTGACCGCACTTGAGCCCTACCCCGACATTGCGATTGATTGGCGGGTGGGCATTGATAAGCTCAAAAGCGTAGATGACCAAATCGACATTGGCTTGCGAATTTGCCAAGAACCTGAGTTGGATTGGGTGGCGCAGCATATCTGCACTTTTTCGGAAAAAATTGTCGCCTCGCCCGCCTTACTCAAGCGATTGGATTTCCCTAAAGATTTGCAAGATTTAGCCCAAAATTATCCACTGAGTGGTTTGATTGACCCCAAACTGAAACGTATTTGGCAATGGCAAATCAACGCTGAACAACGTTTTATGCCCAACAGAGCGATATTCTTCGCCTCTGACGTGCAAAGCGAATTGCAATCAGCTCTCGCTGGGCGCACTTGTTCTTATCTTATAAACAGCGTTTGTGATCCCTATTTAGAAAATGATCGATTGGTGGAACTCTTCCCCGAAATTGAAAAGCAAAAATGGCAGCTTTATTTATACCGACCATATCAAACGATCGTCGCAGAGCGGGTGATGTGGGTGTATAACAGGCTGAAAGAGATCTTGTTAGCAAAAATAGTTCAGACATAAAAAATGGCGAGATAATCTCGCCATTTTTGTTTCACGATTGCTTATCTACAATCGCTTTCAACATCGTGTAAGATTGGGCTTGTTTTTGCTCATCAAAAATATAGCTCACTGCCATAATTTCATCAAAATGTACCCGTTCGCGTAATTGCTTGAGTTGAAAATCCACGCTTTCAGGGCTACCGATAAGCGAACAAGCAGTCATTTGTTCCACTACGGCTCGCTCTTGGTTGTAAATCGAGATTTCCTCGAAATCGACTGGGCCAAAGTGCGGTTTCTTTTGAGCGTGCATTTGAGCTTTCCAAACATCTTCCTCTGATGCCAAAGGCGGTTGTAAATTTTGTTGCGCGTTAGTGACCACATTTAAGAAAAATAGTGTTTGTGTTGTCGCCAGTTGTCTCGCTTCATTATCGGTTTCGGCAACAATCGCGTTCACACCTAAGATGACATAAGGCTCAGCAAGATAGGTAGAGGGTTTGAAGTTTTTGCGATAAATCTCCACCGCCATTTCCATCATGCGTGGCGCAAAGTGTGAAGCAAAGGCATAAGGCAAGCCAAGCTCGGCCGCAAGATAGGCACTTTCGGTACTGGATCCTAAAATATAAAACGGTATATCCAAGCCTGCGGAAGGGTAAGCTGAAACAGGATTGCTATCTTTAAAGTAACCTCGAAGTTCCGCGATTTCCACAGGGAAATCCAGACTGTTTCGTCCACGACGAAGTGCTGCAGCCGTTTGCATATCAGTTCCTGGTGCACGGCCTAAACCGAGTTCAACACGGTTTGGATAAAGCGTCTCCAGTGTGCCATATTGCTCAGCCACCACATAAGGCGAATGATTCGGTAACATCACGCCACCTGAGCCCACGCGCAAGGTCTTCGTATTGGCTAGCGTATGCTGAATTAAAAGTGCGGTCGCTGAACTCACCAAATTTTTCATATTATGATGCTCAGCAATCCAATAGCGTTCAATGCCAATGCGCTCCGCGTGTTTTGCAAGATTTACCATCGAATCGACCGCTTGCGCATAAGTTTGCCCTTCACGAACGGGGGCAAGGTTGAGAATGGAAAGTTTCATGGTGTTTCTCCTTATTGATTGAGCAAAGTGAAATCCAACATCACTTTCCCAATATGCGTGCCTTTGTCCATTTCTATATGGGCTTTTGCTACGTCGTTAAAATCAAATACTTGATGAATAATCGGTTTGCCGATTTCACCGTTGCCGAGTTTTTCCCAGAGCTCGTTAATTCTAACCGCTCTTTGATGATTTACTTGTATTATACGCTGACTATCATGAGTTAAAATACATAAAATGCGAATAAACTATTCTGAAAAAAGGAATAATATAAATGAACCGGATGCTCT
The DNA here is from genome assembly GCF_017798005.1 of Aggregatibacter sp. 2125159857. Classification (NCBI taxonomy): domain Bacteria; kingdom Pseudomonadati; phylum Pseudomonadota; class Gammaproteobacteria; order Pasteurellales; family Pasteurellaceae; genus Aggregatibacter; species Aggregatibacter sp. 2125159857. The sequence continues at coordinate 1,021,425 of NZ_CP072548.1, read as the reverse complement.
GCGCTCTTTTTGCGTCGCCTGCGAAACCTTCAATTTTCGTGAGACTGTGCAGCGTTTGCGCTACGTCTTTGCAAGTGGTAACTCGCACGATCACCGAGTTGGAAGAATTGCTGGACGAAAGACGGTTTTAACGCAGCTCACGGAATATTCCCCCGAATTTGGCAAAATTTTTGCCGAAAATCACGCAATTTCCGGCGGAAAGCGAGCGTTTATTTGCTTCCCCAAAATTGAGCGAGAAAGCGATATATGGTGTGGTGTATATTATCTTGCCGCCAATGCCTCATAACGATCAAATGTTGTTTGAATTACTGACCGCACTTCCCTTTTCTTTTCTAGCGATTTCCACGCTTTTCGGGTACAATCCGCCAGTTAAATTTAATGACTTTTGAATGAGAAAACTGACTGATTTATGAAGAATATTCGCAACTTTTCTATTATTGCCCATATTGACCACGGTAAATCCACCTTATCTGATCGTTTAATTCAAACCTGTGGGGGACTTTCAGATCGTGAAATGGAAGCGCAAGTGCTCGATTCTATGGATTTGGAGCGCGAACGCGGGATTACCATCAAGGCACAAAGCGTAACGCTGAACTACAAAGCCAAAGATGGCGAAACCTATCAACTGAATTTTATCGACACACCGGGACACGTTGACTTTTCTTATGAAGTATCTCGCTCTCTTGCGGCTTGTGAAGGTGCATTATTGGTAGTCGATGCCGGACAAGGTGTAGAAGCACAAACGTTGGCAAACTGTTACACCGCTATCGAAATGAACTTGGAAGTGGTGCCGATTTTAAACAAAATTGACTTACCGGCGGCCGATCCTGAACGTGTTGCGGAAGAAATTGAAGATATTGTGGGAATTGATGCCATGGAAGCCGTGCGTTGTTCGGCTAAAACCGGCGTGGGCATTGAAGACGTATTAGAAGAAATTGTTGCCAAAATTCCGGCACCGGAAGGTGACCCAAATGCGCCATTACAGGCATTAATTATTGACTCTTGGTTTGATAATTATTTGGGTGTAGTGTCTTTGGTTCGCATTAAAAACGGCACGTTACGCAAAGGCGACAAAATCAAAGTGATGTCCACCGGCCAATCATATAACGTTGATCGTTTGGGGATTTTTACGCCGAAACAAGTGGATACCACTGTATTAAATTGTGGCGAAGTCGGTTGGGTCGTTTGTGCCATTAAAGATATTTTAGGTGCACCGGTGGGAGATACCTTAACGCTACACAATAATCCGGCAAGTTCCGTTTTACCGGGCTTTAAGAAAGTTAAACCACAGGTTTACGCCGGCTTATTCCCGGTCAGCTCTGATGATTATGAAGCATTCCGTGATGCGCTTGGTAAATTAAGTTTAAATGACGCCTCCTTATTCTATGAACCGGAAAATTCCACCGCACTTGGCTTTGGTTTCCGCTGTGGTTTCCTTGGGCTGTTGCACATGGAGATTATTCAAGAACGTTTAGAGCGTGAGTACGATTTAGATTTAATCACGACGGCACCAACCGTGGTCTATGAAGTGGAATTAACCAATGGTGAGATAGTCTATGTGGACAGTCCGTCAAAACTGCCGCCGCTAAACAATATTGCTGAAATTCGTGAACCCATTGCGGAATGTAATATGCTATTGCCACAAGAATATCTCGGCAATGTGATTACCCTTTGCGTTGAAAAACGTGGCGTGCAAACCCATATGGTTTATCACGGCAATCAAGTGGCGCTGACTTATGAAATCCCGATGGGCGAAGTGGTGTTGGATTTCTTTGATCGCCTGAAATCCACCTCGCGCGGTTATGCCTCTTTAGATTACGGTTTCAAACGTTTCCAAACGGCAGATATGGTGCGCGTGGATATTATGATCAATGGTGATCGTGTAGATGCGTTAGCGTTAATTGTACATAAAGACAATGCACCATATCGCGGTCGAGAGTTGGTAGAAAAAATGCGTGAACTTATTCCACGCCAACAATTTGATATCGCGATTCAAGCCGCGATAGGCAACCACATTATCGCCCGTTCCACCGTGAAACAATTACGCAAAAACGTGTTGGCAAAATGTTATGGTGGTGATGTCAGCCGTAAGAAAAAATTACTACAAAAACAAAAAGAAGGTAAGAAACGAATGAAACAACTCGGCAATGTTGAAGTGCCGCAAGAAGCATTCTTAGCCATCTTACACGTAGGAAAAGACAAATAAGGAAAGAATTCATGTCGAACGTATTTACGATTATTTTAATCGCTGTCGGATATGGTTTGTGGAAAGTATTGGATCATTTTCAGTTACCCAATACCTTTTCCATTTTACTCATTATTTTTACCGCACTTTCTGGTGCCGTTTGGTGTTATTTGCGCTTTGGCGTGTTACCAAAACGCGCCAGACAAATTGCACGCTTGGAGCAACGCAGTGGCAAACCGCTAAACGACGAGGAAAAAACTCAAATTGAACCGATTTCAGAAAGTTCTGAATTTGTCGCGTCTTTATTTCCGGTATTAGCTTTTGTATTGATTGTTCGCTCATTTATTTTCGAGCCATTTCAAATCCCTTCTTCTTCCATGGAACCCACATTGCGTATTGGCGATTTCATCCTAGTCAATAAATTTGATTATGGCATTAAAGATCCGGTTTTCCAAAATACGTTGATAAAACGAGGCGAGCCTCAACGTGGTGATGTCATTGTGTTCAAAGCACCGGAATCCCCTAGTACCGACTACATTAAACGTGTTGTCGGCACCCCCGGCGATCGCATAATTTATAACGAAGCGAATCGTCATTTAACCTTGGTTTACGCTAAAGATGGCAAAGAATGTTTGACCGATTGTGAAACCAAAGAATTTAGCTACACGCTGCCTCAACCGAATGACAATTTCCGTTTTATTTTAGGGCGAGATCACAGCGGTAAAGTGCAATATGGCCCTGCCCCATTAGAAACCATTGAAACCGGTGATGTGACACACGCCATTCATTGGTATCCACAGCCGATTAACGAAGGATATCGTTATAAAGCCTTTAGCAAACAAGAAAATTATGTAACAGAATGGGTTGTGCCGGAAGGGCAGTATTTTGTCATGGGCGATAACCGTAACAACAGTGAAGATAGCCGTTTTTGGGGCTTTGTACCGTCACAAAATATTGTCGGGAAAGCCACCTATATTTGGCTGAGTTTAAAGAAAGAACAGGATGAATGGCCAACCGGCATTCGTACTGAACGCTTATTCCAAAAAATTCAATAATATGAGAGACCATAATTTAGATCGTTTACAACAAAAAATTGATTACCAATTTCAAAATACCGATCTTCTTAAACAAGCCCTCACCCATAGAAGTGCAGGGCATAAACATAACGAGCGCTTAGAATTTTTAGGCGATGCCATTTTAAACTTAACCATTGCCGATGCCTTATTTCATCAATTTCCCAAGTGCAACGAAGGGGAACTCAGTCGAATGCGGGCAACATTGGTGCGTGAGCCAACCTTAGCGATTTTAGCGCGCGATTTCCAGTTGGGAGACTATCTTTCACTGGGACAAGGGGAATTAAAAAGTGGCGGGTTTCGTCGTGAATCTATTTTAGCTGATTGCGTAGAAGCCATTATTGGTGCGATTTCGTTAGATAGTAGCCTCACTCACGCCACTGAAACCGTAATCCGTTGGTATCAACCTTTATTAAAAGAGATTCAACCGGGCGATAACCAAAAGGATGCGAAAACCCGTTTACAAGAATATTTACAAGGCAAAAAACTCCCTGTGCCGACATACAATATTGTGAATATTCAAGGGCAAGCCCATAACCAATTATTTATTGTGGAATGTTCCATTAAAAATGATGACCGCACTTTTATCGGTAAAGGTTCCAGCCGTCGTAAAGCAGAACAAGCGGCAGCAGAACAAATTCTTCAAGAGCTAAATATCAAATGACAGAACAACTTGAAACGTATTGTGGCTTTATTGCCATTGTAGGTCGTCCGAACGTAGGGAAATCTACCTTACTGAACAAAATTCTCGGACAAAAAATTTCGATCACTTCGCGCAAAGCGCAAACCACTCGTCATCGCATTGTGGGCATTAAAACTGAAGGTCCGTATCAGGAAATTTACGTGGATACGCCGGGGCTGCACATTGAAGAAAAACGCGCTATCAACCGTTTAATGAACCGTGCCGCCAGCAGTGCGATTACTGATGTGGATTTAGTCATTTTTGTGGTAGATGGCACACACTGGAATGATGACGATGAAATGGTACTGAACAAACTGCGCAAAACCAATGTGCCGGTTGTCCTTGCCATTAATAAAATCGATAACATTAAGCATAAAGACGATTTATTGCCATTTATTACGGAAATCAGCCATAAATTTACCTTTACCGACATCGTGCCGATTTCTGCTGAAAAAGGGAATAATTTAGAGGTAATTGAGAATATCGTGCGCCAATCTTTGCGCCCAGGTGTGCACCATTTCCCAGAAGATTATGTCACTGATCGTTCTCAACGTTTTATGGCATCGGAAATTATTCGTGAAAAATTAATGCGCTTTATGGGGGAAGAATTACCTTATTCTGTGACCGTAGAAATTGAGCAATTTAAGGTGAACGAACGCGGAACTTACGAAATCAATGCCTTAATTTTAGTTGAGCGTGACGGGCAGAAAAAAATCGTCATTGGCCATAACGGTGAAAAATTGAAAAAAATTGGTACGGAAGCCCGTTTAGATATGGCGCGTTTATTTGATAATAAAGTCCATCTGGAACTTTGGGTCAAAGTAAAATCCGGCTGGGCAGACGATGAGCGCGCTTTGCGAAGTCTGGGGTATATGGAAGACTAACCTTCAGCTAAACACCATCACTTGATTTAACTCACTTCATACCATCAAAAATCCCCTAAGACTATCGCCTTAGGGGATTTTTATTTAATCATTACATTTCTTCGTTTTCTTCAGAGAAACGCTCAATGCGAGCGCCAATACCCCGAAGTTTTTCTTCAATGCGTTCATAACCACGATCGATATGATAGATACGATCAACAATGGTTTCACCGGTTGCAATACAGCCGGCAAGAACCAAACTGATAGAAGCACGTAAATCCGTTGCCATGACTTCTGCGCCGGATAAATGATCAACGCCGTGGCAGATTGCCGTGTTACCTTCAATTTCAGCTTTGCCGCCCATCCGAATCAATTCAGGAATATGCATAAAACGATTTTCAAAAATAGTTTCGGTGATGATACTGGTACCATTTGCCACCATGTTTAGCAAGGTAAATTGGGCTTGCATATCCGTTGGGAATCCCGGGTAAGGTGCGGTGCGAATATTCACAGCTTTCGGACGATTACCCAACATATCGAGTGTAATCGTCTCTTCCGTTACATCCACTTGTGCACCGGCTTCACGTAATTTATCAATCACGGCATCTAAGGTGTCTGCCTTGGTATTTTTACAGACAATGCGTCCACCGGAAATGGCTGCTGCTACAAGGAATGTCCCGGTTTCAATACGATCGGGAACGATACTATGTTGACAACCAGTTAAGCGTTCCACGCCCTCAATGGTAATGGCATCAGAACCGGCACCGCTAATTTTAGCACCCATTTTATTTAAGAATTCTGCCGTGTCGGCAATTTCCGGTTCGCGTGCGGCATTTTCAATTACCGTTGTGCCTTTGGCTAGGGTTGCAGCAATCATAATGGAGAGTGTAGCTCCTACACTGACTTTCTCCATCACAATACGCGTACCACTTAAACGTCCATTGACGTGCGCTTTTACATAGCCGTCTTCAAGAACAATTTGAGCACCAAGGCGTTCTAAACCGCTAATGTGTAAATCCACAGGACGGGCACCGATAGAACATCCGCCCGGCAGAGAGACTTGTCCTTGGTTAAAACGGGCGACTAAAGGAGCAAGCGCCCAAATGGAGGCACGCATGGTTTTAACTAATTCATAAGGCGCGACAAAGTGATCGATTTTAGACGCATCTAAGCTCACAATACCTTGCTCATTGCGCGTTACCATAACACCGAGTTGGCGTAAGATTTTTAGTGTTGTTTCAATATCTTTAAGATCAGGCACATTGGTTAATGTGACAGGTTCTGTCGCTAAAATTGCAGCAAAAAGAATGGGTAATGCCGCATTCTTCGCACCGGAAATTTCTACGGTGCCTTTTAAACAAGATTGACCATAAACACGAAATTTTTGCATGAGAATACCCTGTAGGAATTAAGCCGGTGGATTAAGTAAACGTTCGCGTTTCCATTTTTCAACGGTATAAGTGCGAATGGAAAGTGCGTGGATTTCATTGCTGGAAATATGCCCTAACAATGGCGCATAAATCATTTGCTGCTGTTTAACTTTAGATAACCCGGCAAACTGATCGCTGACTGCGATCACGCCATAATGGGCATTTTCACCTTGGACATAAACTTCATCAAGCTGAAGTGCTTCTTTTAAAATTCGTTCAATTTCTTGCGTTTCCATTAACGATTTCCATTTTGCGGGATAAATTGTGCAATCCAATCGGATAATCCGAAAAGATCAGCTAATGTTAGTAATTGTGATGGTGGATTTTGCAGAATTTGTCTCTGCGCTTTTGTTAACAAGGTTTGGCTATGTTGTAAAAAGTCACAGAGTAATGCAAAACCGGCGGAGTCAATACGGGTAATTTGGCTTAAATCCCAAACAATCATTTGCCCGTCTAACTGCCCTTCCAATAAAAAAGAAGCACGTTGCTGCCAAAGTGGCAACAACGTGTTACGAGATAACTCTCCTGATAATTGGAGCGTCATTTTACCATCATTTACCTGTGATTCCCAATGTAAACTTTGTGTCTCTTGCATGGATTATTTGCTCAACGTAATTGGTGTATCCGCTGATTTTTGTAGCTGTGCAGTCAATGCATCGAGCCCTTGTTTACGAATGATTGGGCTCCATTCTTGCTGTTTGGTATTCACCATGCTTGCGCCACCGGCTGTCATGTCATACACCTGCCATTGACCGGTTTTACTGTTTTTATACCAATAGAAATCCACGTTTAAAGGCGGTTGATTATTCGGTTGCGCCACTTTAACGTTCACGGTCGCAAGGCTTGCAGATTCTTCCTTCATTTTGCCGATTTGAATACTTTGATCGCTATACATGGTTAACACTTGTGCATAAACCTGCTCGATGTATTTATCTAAAACGGCAAAGTAACGATCCCGCTCTTCTTGGGTTACGGTTTTATAGTTTTGTCCTAAAATTTTAGAGCCGGCATACTTCACATGAACATACGGCATTAAATCTTGGCGTACAATTGTTCTGAGGTAATTCGGATCTTGTTTAATTTTACTTTGGTTCGCTTTAATATCGCTAAAAAGTTTATTGGATACTTTTTGCGTTAAATCATAGGGCGTATCTTCCGCCATCACTTGTTGCACGGCAAAAAGTGCGGTGAAAATAACCAACGTTTTTGCTAACCAGCGTTTTACATTCAGTTTTAACATACATCCTTCTCCTGTAGGTTGTGTAAATTAGTGACTTTCGGCGGCGTCATTTGCTTCGCCTTCCGTTTTCTTATCTTCTTTATTACCGTATAAGAACTGGCCGATAAGATCTTCCAGCACCATGGCAGATTTGGTATCAACAATTTTGTCGCCGTCTTTCAGCATCGCAATTTCACCGTCGTCAAAACCGACATTTAATGCAATGTACTGTTCGCCCAATAATCCTGAGGTTTTAATGGATAACGAACTGGTTTCAGGAATCTTGTTGTACTCTTGATTAATCGCAATCGTTACTTTCGGCAAATACGTTTTCGGATCCAATTCAATATTGGATACGCGCCCAACCACGACACCGCCCACTTTAAGTGGCGCACGCACTTTTAGTCCGCCAATATTATCGAAAGTTGCATAGACTTGGTAAGATTTTGTTTCACTAAAGCCTTGTACGTTGGCAACTTTTAGGCCTAAAAAAACAAGCGAGGCAATGCCTAAAAGCAAAAATAAACCCACCCAAAATTCATATTTAATTGTTTGTCGCATACTCTTTCCTTACAAACAGAGATTAATTTGCACCGAACATCATCGCTGTCAGCACAAAGTCTAAACCCAATACCACTAATGACGCATGAACTACCGTTCTCGTGGTGGCTTTGCTAATACCCTCGGACGTTGGCATACAGTCATACCCGTTAAATAACGCAATCCATACAACAGCAATGGCAAAAAAGACGCTTTTGATTGTGCCGTTTAGAATGTCATGTTCCCATGTGACTGCGTTTTGCATAACAGACCAAAAACTCCCGGCATCCACACCTTTCCAGTCAACCCCGACTAAAGAACCGCCCCAAATTCCAATGGCGATAAAAATCATGGAAAGAAGCGGCATGGCAATAATTCCTGCCCAAAAACGCGGTGCAATCACCCGACGCAACGGATCGACCGCCATCATTTCCAAGCTGGATAATTGTTCGGTGGCTTTCATTAAACCAATTTCTGCCGTTAGGGCAGAACCGGCTCGACCGGCAAATAAAAGTGCGGTCACCACCGGGCCTAATTCTCGCAACAAGGATAAGGCGACTAATTGCCCGAGGCTGGTTTCTGCGGAGAAATCCACTAAGACCACATAGCCTTGTAACCCAAGCACCATGCCGATAAATAAACCGGAAAGCATGATGATTAATAAAGATTGCACGCCAAGAACATGCAGTTGCTTAATAAGAAGTGGGAAATGCTTCGTCACTTGCGGTTTCCCAACTAATGCGCCGAACAATAAAAAGCCGGCACGACCTAGCGCCCGTACAAAATTAATCACATTGCGCCCGAGGGCTGAAATGAAATTCACTAACATTCAAACAACTCCTCAATATAATTCGGTGCAGGGTAATGAAAATGCACCGGACCGTCTGCTTGACCTTGTAGGAACTGAGTCACCTGAGGATCTTGGCTTGCCAGCAGCTGCTCGGAAGTGCCTTCCGCGATAACATGTTTATCCGCGATAATATAAGCATAATCTGCAATGCTTAACACTTCTTGCACATCGTGCGACACCACGATCGATGTGAGATTTAAGGCTTCGTTTAACCGTTTAATGAGGCTGAGAATCACCCCCATACTAATCGGATCCTGCCCGGTGAACGGTTCATCGAACATCATTAAATCCGGATCTAATGCTATCGCGCGGGCAAGGGCGGCACGCCGAGCCATCCCACCGGAAAGTTCGGAGGGCATTAAATCGGCTGCACCACGTAAGCCAACCGCTTCCAGTTTCATTAACACGATCTGACGAATTAATGACGGTGGCAAATTCGTATGCTCACGAATCGCAAATGCCACGTTATCGAAAGTAGAAATATCGGTAAACAATGCACCCGATTGAAATAGCATTCCCATGCGTTTGCGCACTTCATAAAGTTCACGATTTGACAGTTTGCAAATATCTTGCCCATCAAACAAAATTTCCCCCTCGGTCGGCAACAACTGCCCACCGATGAGTTTTAATAACGTGGTTTTACCAATACCGGAAGGCCCCATAATGGCAGTAATTTTGCCCTTGGGAATCCTCAGATTAAGGTCATTATAAATAATTCGATCGCCACGCTTAAATGTCAGATGTTTAACTTCAATTAAAGATTCGTTCATAACACATTCGTTGCAAATAATAAGAGGCTATAAAATCGCCCCTAACTAAAATAAGCTGCGATACTCTATGAAATTCCACCGAATGTCAAATAGAATTATCTGAATTTACCCCATCGATTTTCCTTGCCGATACCTCAGTGCCCTATGTAAAAACATCATAAAATCAGACCGCACTTTTACATGCTTTTCGCAAAACTGTGCTATGATTGCGCCTTCTTATTAACTAGACTGACTTAACATAGGCTTATGAATATTCGCTGGAATATTATTTTATCGGTCATTGCGCTGGGGTTATTAGCTTGGTTTTATCGTTTACATCAAGACGATAACCATTTAACTGAACTCATTAAATCAGAAGATCGGCCGGAATATATCGGACAAAAAATGGATACTGTCGTTTATTCGCCTAGCGGTAAAAAGCAATACCTCGCCACCTCTTTGCAAGTGGAATACTACACGGCTGACGGGCATACCGACTTTCAACAACCTAAAGTGACATTACTCGAGCTGAATGTCCCCAATGCCAATACCGCAGAAAAAGAAAGCTGGGAACTCCGTGCCGATAAAGCGAGATTAACCAAAGATAATATGTTGTATTTAGAGGGCAATGTGGTGGCACAAAGCCTCTCTCCCCTCTCCCGTTTACAGCGCATTGAAACCGAAAGTGCGGTGGTAAATTTAACAACGCAGGATATTCGTTCGGACAAAATGGTTACGCTCAACGGACAAAATTTTAGTTCGACCGGCTTGAAATTAACGGGCAATTTGCAGCAACAAGTGGCTAATTTAAAAGAACAGGTAAAAACACATTATGAAATTAATAAGCAATAAACTTTTCCTTGCTTCCACATTAACTTTAATCGCCTTCTCCGCATTCGCGTTAAAAGACGATACCAATCAACCGATTAACATCGTATCCGATAACCAATCGTTGGATATGAACAGCCGTGTGGTCACCCTCAGTGATAACGTGGTGATTACACAGGGTTCTATTCTTGTCAAAGCGGATAAAGTGATCATTACCCGCCCGGAAGAAAACGCCAATAAGAAAGATACCGTTGAAGCTTTTGGCAATCCTGTTACGTTTCATCAAATGATGGATGATGGCAAACCAGTAGACGGTAAAGCCAATAAAGTGTTTTATGATTTGAGTACAGAATTTTTAACCTTAACCGGCAACGCCGAATTAAAGCAATTAGATAGTAAAATTAGTGGCAATGTCATTACTTATGATGTGAAAAAACAACAGTTGAAAGCAAACGGTTCTTCCGGCTCTCGTGTAAAAACTGTCTTAATTCCAAACCAATTAAATGATGCTAAAGGCAAGAAATAAGGTGAAACATGGCGATTCTGTCTGCTGAAAATTTAGCGAAAAGCTACAAAAAACGCCAAGTGGTTTCTGATGTAAGTTTAACCGTCAACTCCGGTGAAATTGTCGGTTTACTCGGGCCAAATGGCGCCGGAAAAACAACCACGTTCTACATGGTGGTTGGCTTGGTGAATCATGATCAAGGCAAAATTCGAATTGATGAAGAAGACATCAGTTTGTTACCAATGCACAATCGCGCTCAAAAAGGCGTAGGTTATTTACCACAGGAAGCCTCTATTTTTCGCCGCTTGAGTGTGTATGAAAATTTAATGGCCGTATTAGAAATACGCAAAGATCTGACCGCACTTCAACGTCGCGAACGTGCTGATGAGTTGATTGATGAATTCAACATTGGTCATATTCGAGACAATCTAGGGCAATCACTCTCCGGCGGCGAACGTCGTCGCGTGGAAATTGCGCGTGCCTTGGCAGCAAATCCGAAGTTCATTTTATTAGATGAACCTTTTGCCGGCGTTGATCCTATTTCGGTGATTGATATTAAGAAAATTATCAAAGACTTACGCGATCGCGGCTTAGGTGTGCTGATCACCGATCACAATGTGCGGGAGACGCTCGATGTGTGTGAGCGCGCCTATATTGTGAGTTCCGGTAAAATGATTGCCACCGGCACACCTACTGAAATTATGAATAACAAATTGGTAAAAGACGTGTATTTAGGTGCCGATTTCCAACTATAGCTTATGAAATTTACCGAATTATTAACGCCTCAGACCCTTCGTCAGGGAATGATCTCTTCCAGCAAAAAACGTGTGTTTGAATCTATCGCGCGCATTGTGGAAGAACAATTACCCATGGAAAATGGGGAACAATATTGTTTTGATTGTTTATTTAATCGTGAAAAATTAGGCAATTCCGGTTTAGGTGGTGGCGTTGCGATGCCGAAAGGCCGTCTGCCACAAGGTACAAAACCCATTGGTGTATTTATTCAATTAGAAACCCCCATTGAGTATGATGCTGCCGACAAACGGGATGTGGATTTAATTTTTGCGGTATTGATTCCGGAAAATATGTGTGGCGATTATGCCCAGTGTCTGCCGAAATTGGCTGACTATTTAATGGATAAATCACTGTGCAAACAGCTGCGTTCGGCAAAAAGTGCGGATGAAATTTGGAAAATTTTTCTGCATTATGATCAATGTGAAAATGAGCCGTCAGAATCCGATGAGGAAGATACGCTAATCTCAATGCCGGATAACGCGGAAGAGTAAGTGCCATTTGAATAAATCAAGGGGAACATCATGGAAATTATCATCATTAGCGGACGGTCGGGTGGCGGTAAATCCGTCGCATTAAGAGCGTTAGAAGATATGGGCTATTATTGCGTGGATAATTTGCCATTGGATTTACTGCCGAAATTAATTGAAATCCTGTCAGTTAGCCAAACGGCCGCTGCGATTAGTTTAGATATTCGTAATTTACCGGCGTCCCCACAAGTGTTGGAAAAGACCATTAATGATCTGCAACAACAGCACAATGTTAAAATTATTTTCTTAGATGCCGATAACAGCACTTTAGTCCGCCGCTACAGCGATTCTCGTCGTTTACATCCGCTTTCCACCCATGATCTTTCTCTGGAAGCCGCCATTGAAGAAGAAGCGAAACAGCTTGACCCTTTGATTCAACAAGCCAACTTGATTATTGATACGGGCGCGTTATCCACCCATGAGCTTGCGGAACGCTTACGTGAATTTTTACGTGGGCATTCTGATAAAGAATTAAAAATCGTGGTGGAGTCTTTCGGATTTAAATACGGCATTCCACTTGATGCGGATTATGTATTTGATGTGCGCTTTCTGCCTAATCCGCACTGGAACCACGCTTTGCGACCGCTGACAGGATTAGATGAGCCGGTAGCGGAATTTTTAAATAAACACAATGATGTACACCAATTTATTTATCTAACCCGCTCTTATATCGAAACTTGGTTGCCCTTGCTGGAACAAAATAATCGCAGTTATTTAACCATTGCTATCGGATGCACCGGCGGAAAACATCGCTCCGTTTATATTGCCGAACAGTTGGGAAGATATTTCCAAGACAAAGGCAAAAACGTCAAAATTTTACACCGCTCTTTAGAAAAACATAAAAAATAATGCCCTTTCCATATCTGAAGAATGCGTGGTCATTTAAAAATACAAAATAACAATCCGCACGTAAAACGTGCGGTTTTTAGGTTCCCCTATAAGGGCCTATACTTCACAAGCCCCTCAAGGGGCTTGTGAAAACTGACAGCCGTGTCTAATGACTTCCTTGACTTACCCCTTAAAGGGGTCAATATGTTCTTTCGTTGATAAATTATCTTGAACCATGTCTTCTTTTTCTTGATTCTTTATATAGTTCTCCACAACTTTTGCATTTAAGCCCACGATGCTGACAAAAAATCCTTTCACTCGGAAATGTCTATTTTCATATCTCTATTTTAGTGAATTGTAGCGTGCAACTTGTTGCACGAAATCGTGAATGCCCGAAAGGGTTAAATAACGTTCCGTGCGTGATTCGGTCGTGCATCAAGATGCACGCTACGAGGGGTAAATAACCCTCCTATATGTTGAATTTTGGTTGTCAGCCTTGTTCATTATATAGCGAGGATTTTTTTCTGTTCATCGCTTAAGCTATTTGGCTCCATACGCATAGCGTATGGTTTTTATAGCCAGTCTTTGGCTGGCTATAATAAAAATAGGCGGAATAATGAATTTTATTCCGCCTATTTTGCTATAACACCATGCGAACGCCTTTAATTTCTGCCAATGTTTTGTAAAGCGTTTCAATCTGTTCAATATTGTCTGCACGCACCTTGATTGAAACAGAATGATACGTACCTTTGCCGCTTTCTTTCATGGTTGGCGTATAATCCCCCTTAATGGTTTTATGCACGGTTTGCACAACATCATCAATCAAATCTGCGCGTGCCGCACCGACAACTTTAAATGTAAAATCACAAGGGAATTCAAGTAAATCTTTGAGTTTCTTATTATGTGCAAGATCCGTCAAATTAACGGTTTTATCGTGAGTCATTGTTTTTCCTAAAATAAATAAAAAATTCACCGTACTTCGTCGCCGCTGATTACATCAAAAAATCAAAAAATGCGGTCGTTTCTGCCAAGATTTTAAGTCTAACTAAATAAACTTTTAATCGTCAAGACCAGCCAATCCCAAACACGGCCTAATATCCCCGCTTCTTTGACTTCTTGCATCACTTGCAAGTTTAAACTGGCAACATCTTTTCCATCCAGTTGGTAAACGACTTTCCCGACGACTTGACCTTTGGCAAGTGGCGCTTCGAGATATTTTTTATCCAACTCATAACGAGCTTTCAACTCGGTATTTTTACCTTTCGGGATGGTAATAAATCCATCTTGCAACACACCTAATTGCACGTTATTTTCATCACCATAATAGACACGCTGTTCAGAAATCGGTTTGCCTGCTTCTAATGTTTTAAAGGTCTCAAAGTTCGCAAAACCCCATTGTAATAATTTTTTGCTTTCCACCTCTCGCCCTTTGTAAGTCGGCACACCCATCACGACAGAAATTAAGCGCATATTATTCGGGTTTGTCGCTGAAGCCACCAGATTATAACCGGCTTTATCTGTATGACCGGTTTTCATCCCATCTACATTAATAGTTTTATCCCATAATAAACCGTTGCGGTTTGGTTGCTTAATTTTGTTAAAGGTAAATTCTTTTTCCGCATAAATTTTATATTCTTCCGGCAAATCATGAATAATATGTAAACCGATAATCGCCATATCACGTGCTGAAGAATACTGCCCTTCTTCGTCTAAGCCATGCACTGTCGTAAAATTCGTATTTTTTAGCCCAAACTGACGCACATATTTGTTCATGCTCTCAATAAAGTTGGTGGTATTACCGGAAATATGCTCTGCCATAGCAACACAAGCATCATTTCCTGACACGATAATAATCCCACGATTCAGATCTGCTACGGAAACCTGTTGGTTTAAATTTAAGAACATTTTTGAGGAGCCCGGGAAATTTTTCCCCCATGCGCTTTCCCCAATGGTTACCATATCTGTGCTATGGATTTTTCCCTGTTTTAATGCTTGCCCCACGACATAGCTAGTCATCATTTTGGTTAATGAGGCGGGATATTGTCTTTGATCCGGATTCAATGCCGCTAACACCGCACCGGAATTGTAGTCCATTAAAATATAGGTTTGTGCGTTAATTTGTGGCGTAGTTACATCGTAGGCTACGTCATTTGCATTTGCGATGATGGAGGCACTGAGCATTCCGGTAAGAAGTGCGATTTTTGTTTTTGTCGCGATATGATGAAACATAATATTAAACATCCTAGATTAGGTCATTATTTGTTGTAAGCATACACAATTAAAGGCTCGGAATGTTTCCATTGTCTCAATTGTGTTTTGAGTTTTTCTATTTCGTTTTTTGATTTAAAAGGGCCAAAGTGAACATTGTATTTTTTACCCTGCGCAATCATTTCCGCTTTAATATTTTTTGATGATAATTGCTTAATGATTTTTTCAGCCTCTTTTTTGCTGGGAATATTCACCATCTTGATTTTATAACTTTCTTTTTTATTCCCTGCCTTATCCTTTTTAGCAATACGATTTCCATCGGTGGAAGCATTATTTTTAGCATTGGGTTTTAACCGTTTTAAGCCCTCCACATTTTTTGCTGATTTTGCCAATGTGGCACTCCCCGGTCCGGAAATATCGCCATTGGTATGCACGTGAAGGGCTTCAATCTGAACTAACCCCATTCCATAATTCACAATCCCAATTTCCTTTGCCGCCGCATGGGATAAATCAATAATGCGATCTTTAGCAAACGGCCCTCTGTCATTAATCCGTACAATGACTTTCCGCTTGTTATACATATTAGTCACTACCGCATAGGAATTGAGCGGAAGTGTCTTATGGGCTGCCGTGTATAGGGTGGAATCATAAGGCTCCCCCGTTGAAGTCGGGCGTCCATTAAATTTATGATGATAATAACTTGCAATACCTTTTTTCGTATATTCCTTGGCAGATTCAGGTGGATGCGTTACATAGACTTCACCATTGACTTCATAGGTTTTAGGCGAGTTAGATAACTGACGATAGATTAAACTCGGCCCTTGTATCCCATATAATTTTTTGGTTTCCGCTTGCACAGAAAGTGCGGTCAAAAACAGAAACAAAAAAAGCACGTATGTTACAGTTTGTTTTATATTCATAGAAGTTATCCCCTTCTGTCGAGTTATCTAACTAAGAAAACTGAAAACTTAATGAGTTCCCTTCAGAAAGTGTTCTTTGTGAGTATGAATCGACATAATGAGTCCGAAACCTGCCATAATCGCCACATAAGAGGTGCCGCCATAACTCACCAACGGCAACGGCACGCCTACCACCGGTAAAATGCCACTGACCATACCAATATTCACAAAAACGTAAACAAAGAAAATTAACGTTAATGCGCCAACTAAAATGCGTCCGAATGCACTTTGTGCACTCACACCAATCATGAGACCGCGCGCAATAATAAATAAGTAAATCGCTAGTAAAATTAAAAAGCCCACCATGCCATATTCTTCACTTAATACAGCAAAAATGAAATCCGTATGCGGTTCCGGTAAAAATTCTAATTGGGATTGCGTGCCTTGCATCCAACCTTTACCCCATAAGCCACCTGAACCGATGGCAATTTTGGACTGCCAAATGTGGTATCCCGCCCCTAATAAATCTTTTTCCGGATCAAAAAGGGTTAATACGCGGGCACGTTGATAATCGTGCATTAAGTAAAACCACATAATGGGGATAAAGCCGGCAAGCCCGATAATTGCGGCTAAAATCAGCCACCAACTCATCCCCGCCAAAAATATCACAAATAACCCTGAGCCGCTAACCAACACGGAAGTCCCTAAATCCGGCTGAACTGCCACCAGCAGGGTCGGCACAATAATAATGATTAAGGCAATAAAGGTTTCTTTCAGTTTAATCGGTTGTGGGCGATTCCCTAAATATACTGCCACCATTAATGGCACCGCTAACTTCACAATCTCCGACGGCTGAAAACGCACGATCCCTAAATCTAACCACCGTTGTGCGCCCTTACTCGTTGCCCCAATTAAATCCACTAGAATGAGCATCGCAATTCCAAGCCCAAATAAATAAGGCGCAATGCGCTTATAAAAATTAGGCGAAAGCTGTGCCATTACGAGCATAACCGTAAACCCTAAAACAACCTGAATAATACGGCTCTGAAACATCGCCTCATTCGCGCCGGACGCGCTATATAACACCAGCATGCCGTAACCGGTAATCACGACCAGACCAATAAATAACCACAAATCAATGTGCAGGCGACGCCATAATTCCTGCCAAACCTGACGCTCATTCATTTTCATTTGTTGATACTCCTGCCGGCATAAAGTCAGTGGGTTCGCCCATGAGCGGTTCACTTGTCTGTCTAAAATAATAATCCATAATTTTTCTCACCAGCGGTGCGGCATTACTTGAACCGCCTCCGGCATTTTCTAAAATAATGGACACCACCACTTTGGGTTTGTCATAGGGCGCAAAGGCAGTAAACCACGCATGGTCATGTAATTCTTTTTTTAGCGCACCGGCATTATAACTTTGATTTTCTTTTAAACTAAATACTTGTGCTGTGCCGGATTTGCCTGCCACCCGATAAGGCGCACCGGCAAAAGCTTTACGACCGGTACCTGCCGCCGAGTTCACGACGTTATACATACCGCGTTTTGCGACATCCCAATAATATTGCTTAGGCTCGGTAATATCAGCGTATAATTTTGGATCTTGATAAGGTTCAATCGTTGTTCCCTCAATACGTTTCATTAAATGAGGTGTCATGACTTTACCGTTATTTACTAATATAGTGGTGGCTTTCGCTAATTGAAGTGGCGTAGCCGTCCAATACCCTTGCCCGATTCCCACAGAAATCGTATCACCTTGCACCCAAGGTTTTTTGTAACGTTTCTGTTTCCATTCTCGAGTGGGCATATTTGCACTGGTTTCCTCTTGAATATCAATACCGGTTGGCACACCAAAACCAAACCGTTTCATCCAACCGGATAAACGATCAATGCCTAAATTATAGGCGGTTTGATAAAAATAGGTATCCGACGATTCGGTAATTGCCTTATTCAAATCCGTCATACCATGCCCACCACGACGCCAATCACGGAAGCGTTTTGTGGTATTCGGCAACACCCAGTAACCAGGGTCAGAAATGGTCATTTCCGGCGTAATCACATTCTCCTGTAACGCCGATACCGCAATAAACGGTTTCACCGTAGATGCCGGCGGATACGCACCTTGGGTCACACGACTATACAAGGGGCGATTCGGATCATTTAATAAACGACGATAATCTTCACCGGAAATACCATCTACAAACAAATTATTATCATAACTTGGTACTGAAACCATCGCTAACACGCTGTTATCTTTCGGATCCATCACCACAACCGCCCCTTTTTGCCCCGCCAAGAGATCGGTAATATAAAGCTGCAAATTTAAATCAATCGTCAGATGAATGCTCTTGCCGGCGACAGCCGGTTGTTCACGTAATTTACGAATCACTTTGCCACGGCTATTTACTTCTACTTCTTCAAAACCGGTGGTGCCGTGTAATGCTTCCTCATAATAGCGTTCAATGCCTAACTTGCCTAAATCATGAGTGCCGGCATAGTTAGCCAACTTTTCCTCTTTCTTTAAACGCTCTACATCACGATCATTAATTTTAGAGACATACCCTAAAATGTGCGTTAACGGCTCGCCGTATAAATAGTGCCGTTTGAAATAAGGTTTCACATCCAAACTTGGAAAATTGTATTGGTTTACTGAAAAACGCGCGATTTGCTCTTCCGTCAAATTAGGCTTTAATAAAATCGGGGTATAGCGTGAAGAACGTTGACGTTCTTTTTTAAAATTCTCAATATCGGTATCGGTTAAGCCGACCAACGCTCTTAATTCCTCGAAAGTGCGGTCTAAATTTTCAACTTTTTCCGGCACAATATACAATCCGAAAAAGGTTAAATTTTCAGCTAAAATTTGCCCATTACGATCATAAATCAACCCACGTGTCGGCGGTAACGGCAACAATTTAATTCGATTGCCATTAGAACGGGTTTGATAGCTATCGTAATTCACCACCTGCAAATCGTAAAGATTTAAGATTAAAATTACTGATAACGCCAACACCCCGATAAATGACACCAAGGCGCGACGAGCAAATAAATTGCGCTCGGCCTTTTTATCACGAATCGGATCGTATTGTGGTTGCGACAATAATTTTTTTAAGTTCATTTATTCTCGATGATAAGGATGATTGGTGGTTAACGACCACGCACGGTATAAGCTCTCTGCGACAACCACGCGCACTAACGGATGTGGCAAGGTTAAAGGCGATAATGACCAACTTTGTTCAGCTGCCACCTTACATTCAGGTGAAAGTCCTTCCGGCCCACCAATCAATAAACACAGATCGCGGCCATCATTTTTCCAACTTTCTAATTGTTGGGCAAGTTGCTCGGTGGTCCAAGGTTTGCCGGGAATATCCAGCGTCACGATTTTGCCCTTGCCGGCCGCCACCAACATGGCTTTGCCCTCCTGTTCCAAAATCCGTTTAATATCCGCGTTTTTGCCCCGCTTACCGGCAGGAATTTCAATCAGCTCAAAAGGCATCTCTTTCGGAAAACGACGTTGGTATTCCTCAAAGCCTGTGGTTACCCACGAAGGCATTTTGGTTCCAACGGCAATTAACTGAATTTTCACCTTAGCTCCTCAAAAAACAACGCAAAAAACGACCGCACTTTATATGTTTTAATATGCCTTATGCCCAAAGTTTTTCTAATTGATACATCTCACGGCTTTCCGCCTGCATGATATGTACAATAGCTTCACCTAAATCCACAACGACCCAATCAGCCGTTTCTTTGCCTTCATCACCAAATACATCGATGCCGGCAAGTTTACATTCAGTGATTAATTTCTGCGCCAAGGAAGAGACATGACGGGAAGAGGTGCCGGTGCATAAAATCATGGTATCGGTGATGGATGACTTCCCTTTTACGTTTAACGGTAAAATGTCGGTGGCTTTTAAATCCTCTAATTTATTCACCACAAACTCGACTAACGACATATTTTCTCCTCAATTCAAAAAACGGCAAATTTTAGCATTGAATAAAATCAACGCCAATCCTTTGACTAGCGTTTCGCGCGAAACGGTTTACGACGCTGATTATTCTGCGCACTGAAATTACCTTCCCGTTTTAACCGATAAGGCTTCGGAATATCCTGCAACAATGCATTCGGATCATATTGACTTACCGGAATACTGTGCCCAATGTATTCCTCAATCGCCGGGAGATTCATGGCGTATTGTTCACATGCAAAGCTAATGGAAATCCCGCTTTCGCCTGCGCGGCCGGTACGCCCAATTCGATGAACATAATCTTCCCGATCATCCGGCAAGTCATAGTTAAAAACATGGGTGACCTCTGCAATGTGCAAGCCACGCGCTGCCACATCAGTCGCCACTAAAATATCCAACTCACCGTCAGTAAATTGTTTCAACAAAGAAAGGCGTTTTTTCTGTGCCACATCGCCGGTCAACAAACCAACACGGTGTCCGTCCGCGGCTAAATAGCCCCAAATTTCCTCACATTGATGTTTCGTGTTAGCGAAGATAATGCAGCGTTCCGGCCATTCTTCTTCTAATAAGGTCAACAACAACGGGATTTTGTCTTGATTAGATGGATAAAACAGTTCTTCTTTAATTTGTTGTCCGGTTTTCTGCTCCGGTGTAATTTCCACATATTCCGGGTCATTCATATCTTCAAAGGCAAGCTCGCGCACTTTATAGGAAAGCGTAGCGGAAAACAGCATCGTCAGACGTTGTTGCGGAGACGGGCATTTGCGCAATAAATAACGAATATCGCGAATAAATCCCAAATCAAACATTCGATCCGCTTCATCTAACACCACTATTTGAATGGAATCCAAACGGATAATGCCTTGTTTCACATAATCAATTACCCGCCCGGTCGTGCCAATAAGCACATCCACACCGTTTTCAATGGCTTTTAATTGCTTGTCATAGCCATCCCCACCATAAGCAAGTGCGGTCTTAAATTTCGTTGTTTTTAAGAAAATCTGCGCATCATGTTCAATTTGCACCGCCAATTCACGGGTTGGTGCCAAAATCAACGCACGGGGTTGATTCTTATCCGTCTCGGTTGGATGAGTTAATAAATGGTGAAAAAGTGCGGTCAAAAATGCGATTGTTTTTCCCGTGCCGGTTTGGGCTTGCCCTGCCACATCTTTTCCTTGCAATGTTACCGGCAAGGACAACGCCTGAATTGGCGTACAAAATTCAAACCCATTCATCGTTAATGCTTGCAGTACCAAAGGATGCAACGGTAAATCGGCAAAACGTGCCGAACTTAAATAATTCTCTTGCATAATCATCAATTCAATCATAAAAAATTGGCGCTAAGCATAGCATGAACGGGAAAAATCCCCAAAAATTCGGCACAATTAATTTAATGGCTACTGTGAAATACGAAATATCCCTCAAAAAAACACCGCTAAAAAGAACCGCACTTTCAATTTTTCTCCGCTCAATAAAATTGGAAAAAGACCGTTTAAAACTAGACAGGCTAGTAATTTAATGCT